>CALRXP010000133.1:0-7468 GCA_943372155.1 Candidatus Endomicrobiellum trichonymphae
CTCCTGTTCGACGCCGCCTAAGACGGCTTCTTGGTACGAACGTAAATTGTTCAGAACTCCAAACCGAGCGTCCATGCCCACGATCGCGACGGGAACGGAGGACGGATTGGAACGGCGAACGGATTGGGAACTCTTAGAACCGGCCTTACGGCGTTCGGGAGCTTCTTCGACGATCAAATGCGCGTTGATGCCTCCGAATCCAAACGCTGAGAGCGCGGCTCGCCGCGGCGTCTTTGCATCGCGCTTGATCCAGGGTGCGGCTTCTGTTTGAACATGGAAAGGACTGTCGGCAAGACCGGCGCTCGGATTCGCTTCCCGGAAATTGGCATTCGGGGGAAGCGTTTCGTTTTCGAACGCCAAAAGAACCTTCATTAATCCGGCCGAGCCCGCCGCCGTCAGGAGGTGGCCGATATTGGATTTAACGGATCCTAACGCGCACTGGCCCTTCGTCCAACCGCGTTCGCCCCATAATGCCTTCAAGCTGGCGATTTCAATCGGGTCACCAGTCGGAGTTCCCGTCGCGTGACACTCAATAAAATCGATCTGCGACGGCGATAATCCTGATTCCTGGTAGGCCGCGCGCATCGCGCGGAGCTGGCCCACGGTGTTGGGCGCAAGCAGGCTTCCGCCGACGTCGTTGGACAGGCCGCCGCCGGTCAGCACGCCGCGGATGCGGTCGCCGTCGCGCTGGGCGTCTGAGAGCCGCTTCAAGACGAAGAGCCCCGCGCCTTCGCCGACGACGAGGCCGTCGGCCGCGGCGTCGAACGGCGACGGGATGCCCGACGGCGAGAGCGCGCGGAGCTGAGCGAAGCCCATCTGCGTGTAGAGCGACTGCGGCCGCGCCATGCCGCCGGCGAGCATCGCGTCGGCGCGGCCGGCGCGGAGCTCTTCCATGGCGAACTTGAGCGCATAGAGCGAGGACGCGCAGGCGGCGTCGAGCGTCCAGGAGCCGCCGCCGAGGCCGAAGGCCTTGGTCAGCACGCCGCCCGGCAGGCCGGCCACGTAGCGGTTGGCGGGATTGACGCGCGAGGAAGGCTGGCGCGGCGTCAGGCCGAGGGCGCCGCGCTCGAAGGCGGGCAGAAGCTGTTCGCGCGACCACGCGGCGGCGCCGTCGGTCGGCAGGACGAGCTGGCCCAGGACCACGCCGGTGCGGGCCTTGTCGGCGCTCGAGAGCTTGGCCGCGGCCATCGCCGTGCGGGCGGCGTGCAGCGCGAGATGGAACGCGGGGTCGAGCGAGAGCGCCCACTCCGCGTCGAGGGCCAGGCCCGAGGGATCGAAGACGAAATCGGAGACGAAGCACGCCTTTTTCGAATAGACCTTGTCGGCGGCGCCCTTGGCCGGATCGAACGCGGCGTCGGCGGAAATGGCCCAGCGGCCCGCGGGGACTTCCTTGGCGGCGCAGCGGCGGGCGACGAGGTTCTCCCAGAATCGCGCGGGCGTGACGGCGTCGGGGAAGATTCCCCCCGCGCCGACGATCGCGATCGGTTCCGGTTTCTGGCTCATTTCTTGTAGATGGTGTACGCTTCGGCGTCTTCGGCCCAGTCGGCGTTGGAGCGCGTCAGTCGGCGCAGGACGCCCAGCCAGCCGCCGTCAACGGGGCTGAAGGTCGCCGGGGAAAGCGGCGTTTTGCTGGCGACGACGCGGATCGTCTCCGCGGACACGGCGTCCCCGGACTGCGGGAGCTCGGCCACGAGGCGTACGCCGGCCTTCTTGGCCTCCTCGTCGGGGTATTCCCAGGTCTCGCCGGCCTTCAGGCGCTTTTCCTTGACCGTCTCATTGGGCACGACGAGCGCGGTCTGATCCTTCGCGCCGAGATCGTAGATGTTGTACAGGTAAATCCAGCAGTCACGAGAGGCGGTCACGCTGATTCGAGCCTCTTCGCCCTCGCGGAAGTGCTGGGAGGAGACGGCGAGCTCGACGACGAAGTCTTTGTCGGCCGTCGAGTCCCGCGGCACGGCGCAGGCCTTGAGCTTCATGCGGTAGAGGCAGCCCGGGCAATCCGGCGCGTCGCGGTAGCCTTCCTCGAGCACGACCTCTTTGACGATGCGGCCGTTGCGGGTTGTCTGGAGGATGCCCTCGGTGAGGCGGCTCTCCTTGCGCAGGCCTTCCTGCTGGAAGTCCATGAACTTCGACTTCACCTCGACGCCGAGGAAGTCCTGCACGGCGGCCGAGCGGGCCTGCTCCATCGCCGCGGCGCGCGTCTGGTGGCGGGTGTCCTGGGGGCCGACCGCGACGGAGGCCGAGCCTTCAAGCCACGTGCAGCCGTCGGGATCGACGCCCAGGATCTTGCCTTTGCGTTCCTGGACCTCGTTACGCGGGGCCTCTTCCTTGGATTCGCCCTTCTCGGTCTTGACCACGTCGCCACCCGTTTTCAGCTCGGGCGCGCCGTGCGCTTTCTCGGCGCGGGCGCGGACGGCCTCGTAGGCGGGGCCTGAGTCGGCCTGGACCGTGGTTTTTTTACCGCCGCCGCAGGCGGACAGAACGAGCGCCAGCGCAGCGAGCGGAAGAACGCGGATCATTTAATTGCCGCCCGCCTCTTTGTCGAGCGACTGGTGGGCCTTTTCCGAGGCGGAGCTCGAGCCCTCGTAGTTCGGGCGCGGCTCGGCCTTGCGCTCGTGACAGGCGGCGGCCGCGAGGGCGGCCAAAGCGAGAACGGCGAGGATGAGGTTCTTCATTAGGTCTCCTAGAGCGAAGCGGCTCCGTCGCCGATTAATTGCGGCGTCTGCTCGCGGTTATCGCGGCGGGCGGCGTCACGGACTTTCGGCGACACGTCGTCGAACAATTGCTTGAACGTGGCCTGGCCCCCGCGGGCCTCGAGAGCGCGCAACAGGTGATAGGTGAAAAGGCCGTGACCGGAGGCCTCATCCGTGCCGGTGTATTCATCGGAGGCGGTGGCGGCGAGCGCCGTGACGCGGCCCGCATCGGCCCGGCCGTCGTCGATCTTCGTGACCAGAGGACGCGCGCCCTTGGCCAACACCGAGCGCCCGCCGATCCCGGAGAAGCACGCGTCCATGGCGACGAGGACGCGCTTGGCCTTGAGGGCGCCCAAACTCCGGTATAGGCGCTTGACCGAATAACCCGTCGCCTCGACGAACTTGGCGTCGGCGTCCGTCGGCATGAGATACGCTTCCCCTTTCGCGATGTCCGGGGCACCGTGACCCGAGTAATAGAAGAAAACCGTGGATTTTTCGTCCGTGTTGCGAGGCAGCCAGGCCTCGAGATACTTTTCGAGCGCCGCCTTGCCCGCCATCTCGTCTGCGACGAGCACGATGTTCCGCTCCGGATACCCGGCGGCGAGCAGGTGCTCCTTGACCGAGCGCGCGTCGGCCGCGGCGCGATCGGCGGACGGCAAGGATTGATAGCGCTCGATGCCCACGATCAGCGCGAACTTATTTTCGTTTTCCGGCAAGCGGTACCCGGGGATCAGAGCGGAGGTCGGCTTCGACGCGGCCGCGGCGGGACGCGTCGCCGGCGACGCGAAGGCCGGCGCGGGCGATCCCTGCGCGACGGCGCGCAACGCGGCCGAGGCGCGCATGGCCGGGACGGTGCGCTTCAGTGCGCGCTCGACCGCCTTGGCCTTCGTCAGCCGTGCGCTGGCGGTCACCCAGCCGCCGAAATCCTGCATTCCCATCGACTGACCTTCCGCCTTCAGCTTCTCGACCATCGCCCCGTCGGGGGTGTAGAACTTCACGGTCAGCCGGAACGTGTCGTACTCGGTCCACTTGAGGCTCGAGATGAAATCGCCGGACACGGAAGCCGTCAGAGCGCAGCCTTCCTTGACGGCGCCGGTCAGGCCGACGACTTTCTCGACGTCGGCGAAATGGCCTTCATAGAACTTCAGGACGGGTTCGACCGACTCGACCGACGACACCTGGAGGCACAACCGCGTCGCCGGGAAGGCCGGACCTGCGGTATCCGCGGGTGGCTCGGGATCGATCCGCGGAGCGCCGCAGCCCGTCAGCGCGGGTACGGAGGCAAGGAGAAGCGCCGCGGCGAGCGTCCGGGTCAAGCGGCCGTCTCCACGGCGTTGCGGCGGAAGGCCCCGGCGAGAGACTTGTCGGCGGCGCATTCAAAACCCTCAAGTTTGGCCACCAGCGCGCCGCGCTCATCGGTGAACTCGATGTCGGCGCCCGCGAGACCGTCGGCGCGTTTGAGCGCCTTGGCCGTCACGCGCACGCCGCGCTCCGGGAAGCGCTCCGCGTACTGACGGTACTTCGCCACGAAGCTCGGCAAGGACGGCGCGCCCATTTGGGCGTCGGTCCACAAGATCATGGCCTGAAACGCCGCGTCGAGCGCGGCGGGATCGGTGAGCCAGCGGTCGCGGATCGGCGAACGCGCCCAGGAAGCCGGCGGCAGGGCCGTCTTCGACTCGACGACGATGCCTTCGGGTCCGCAGTGCGGCGCAGACAGGAGGAACTGCATGTCGGCGCCGTGGAAGAGAACCTCGCGGTACGCCTTCTCCATCGTGCGGCCGTACGCGGGGCCGCTCACCTTGAGCGCCGCCGCGGGGGCGGCGGGCCGCTTGGCGGCGAGCAGGACCTTGGCGGAGACGTGCAGCGCTCCCCCCTCGCCGCGCAGCTCGGCCGAGACGACGAAAGAGCCGTCGCGTTTCTCGGCGGGACCGGCGTGAGCCTTGATCGGCGTCGCGGCGCCCCGGCGGACGATAATGCCCTTGGCCACGCGCAGGTCGTCGAAGCCGACGAAGGCGAAGCCCGGGTTGGAGTGCAGGGCCGCGTGCGCCAGCCACTCGGCCGACAAGGCCATGGGCAGGACGGCGCGGCCGTTGAGCACGTGGGACTCGAGGAACGGATACGCCTCGAGCGTCAGATCGCGCTCGAAGCTGACGGGCAGAGCCGCCTTGATTCCGGGCAAGGCCGCGAGAACCACGGTCTCCGCGGGACCGGACGCGCGCAGCTCGGCGACGAGATGCTCGCCGCCTTCTTTCAGACCGATCACGCCGACGCCCTCGGAGGCGAACAGCTTTTTGAGGTTGGCGTCCACCATGCCGCCGTCCCACGGGCCCCAGCCGAAGGAGGCGACGCGGCATTCCGGCAGACGGGCCGAGAGAACCTGCGCGGCTTTATTGAGCGCCTCGTTGGCGACGGCGTAGTCGGACTGGCCGATGCGGCCGAATCGAGCCGTGGACGAGGAGAAGAGAGCGAGAACCCGAAGGTCGGACGGCTTAACGCAATCGAGAATATTCCGCAAGCCGGTCAACTTCGTGTCGAGCACGGCGTCGATCATGGCCGGGGTTTTTTCGAGGATAACCTTATCGGCCAAAACGCCGGCTCCGTGAACGATTCCGCGGATCGGACCGAAGTCCTTCACCGTTTCCGAGATCAACGTCTTCACGCCCGCGGCATCGCGCATGTCAACGGCGCGATAACGCGCTTCGGCCCCAACGGAAACCAATCTGTTTAATGTCTCGCGAATCTCGCGCGCGGCCAACAATTCCTTCGCCTTCGCGCCGATTTCCTTGGGAGACAGCCCGCCGGCCTTCGCGATCGCGCCGCGCAGCTCGGCTTCGGTCTTAAGCCCTGCGTACTCCGCCGGCTCAGCGCCCGGCAGCGGGCTACGGCCGACGAGGACGAGGCGGGGCTTGAACGCCGAGGCTAAGGCCAAGGCGCATTCGGCCGTCACGCCGCGGGCGCCGCCCGTGACGATGACGGCGTCGCCGGACTGCAGCGGTTCGCGCGAGGGCGCGGACGCGGGGCGTTCGACGAGCGAGACGGTGGTCAGGCCGGACGCGCTCAGGCCGCCTTCGACGGGGCCTTCGTAGCCGAGCTCCTTGACGAGCAGCTTGGCGGCGGCCTCAAGCGAAAGCGCCGGATCCACGTCCACGGCGCGGCACGCCGACTTCCACTCGCGCGCGGCGGTTTTCATCAGGCCGGCCAAGCCGCCGAAGGAGGGGTCCTGATCCTTGCCGCCGGAGAAGCCGAGGGCGCCGTCAAGACGCGTCACGGTCATGACGAGACCGCGCGCGCCGCGCTCCTCAAAGGAGCGTCCGGCCGCCTGCACGAGCGCGAAGGACTTCTTGAGCCAGGCTTCGGATTCCGCGGTCCACGGGCAGCCCTTGGCGGCGGGACGGGCCGGAGCGACGACGATCAAGGCGCCGAGGTTGGCGGGCAGGGACTTCGCGTCGTCGACCGTGACGAGCGCGGTCTTGAAACCCTTGGCCTCGAGCTCACGGATGACGGCGGTGTCGAGACCGGAGTCCTTTGTCACCGCGACGGTCAAAGACTTGTCGAGCGGGAAGGCGTCCCGAGGGCCGGCCGGGATCAGCTCGGGGACGAGCCGAGTCACGATGCACGGCTCGTCGGACGTTTTGGCGACGGCCACCGCGGGAGCCGCGGCGGGAGCCGGAGCGGCGGCGGAAGAACCGGCGGCCAGGTACGCGGCGATCTGCTTCAGCGTGCGCAGAGTGCCGAGATGCTCGGGCTTGACCTTCGGGGCGCCGGGCAGTTTCTCAGACACGGCGGAAAGAATTTCGACGCGTTTAATCGAATCGATCCCGAGGTCGGCCTCGAGATCCATGTCGGGATTGATGGTGTCGGCGGGGTAGCCGGTCTTGTCGGCGACCACGGACAGAAGGACGGGAAGAATCTCGCCGCTCGCGGCGGGCACCGACCCGGCGGCGCGCGTACCCACTGCGTCCGGACGCACTAAGTCAGCGTCAGGAACGGTCACGGTCATTCCTTCGGACAGATACGCGGCGATCTGCTTGAGGTTGCGGAGCGTGCCGAGGTGCTCGGGTTTCACTTTGGGAGCGCCGGGAAGTTTTTCAGAGACGGCGGAAAGGATCTCGACGCGCTTGATGGAGTCGATGCCGAGGTCGGCTTCCAAATCCATCTCGGGGTTGATCGTTTCGGCGGGGTAGCCCGTCTTCTCGGAGACGACGGCGACCAGAACCGGCAGGACCTCGGTCGACGGCGCCTTCTGGGCCGGGACAGAGGGAACGGCGACGGAAACCGCCGTCGCGGTCATGCCTTCGGACAGATACGCGGCGATCTGTTTGAGATTGCGGAGCGTGCCGAGGTGCTCAGGCTTGACCTTCGGGGCGCCGGGGAGTTTCTCGGAGACGGCCGAGAGGATTTCCACGCGCTTGATCGAATCGATGCCGAGGTCGGCCTCCAAATCCATATTCGCGTCGATCGTCTCGGCGGGGTAGCCCGTCTTCTCGGAAACGACGGCGACGAGCACGGGCAGCACGTCGGACTTCGGAGCGGCGGGCGCGGCGACGGGCGCGACGGCGACGGGGGCCGGAGCGGCAACCGCCTGAGGAACGTAAACCGGCGCCGGAGCGGCGACGCGGACGGGCGCGACGTAGGCGGACGGATTGCCGGACATTCGGGCGTAGAGCGCCTGCTGCTGCTCGACCAGCGCCTGAACGGAACGCTGGGCGGAGTCCTGGCCCTGGAGGAACTGGAGATGGAGCGCGGCGGTCTGCTCCTGGAGCTTCGTCAACGCG
>CALRXP010000134.1:0-7374 GCA_943372155.1 Candidatus Endomicrobiellum trichonymphae
GTCCGGACGCGACTAGGGGGCTTTATATGTCGCGCCGGACTCCCGAGCGAGGTAAAACCGAGCGTGCCCGCCGAAGGTCGGGTTCTCCGCCCGGCCAACATGAGCGGAAGCGCTTGCAGCCGCGCTCTATTTATTCCAGTTGAGCTTGCGGTCTTTCGGCGCACCGGGATCTTGGACTTTGAGTTTGACGGCGGCAACGAGGGCCGCGCCTACGCCCGCCGTGCCGAGCCAACGCCAGCCGCCGCCGGATCCGCTGAACGCCGCCCACCAGGCAGAGCCCCGTTCGGACAACGCCGACAGCCACGGCTGGGAGTCTGGCGCCGACCACGTGAGCGCGGAGATGAGCAGGAATAGCGCGGCCGCCGGACCGAGACTGCGGGACCAGACGGCCTCGGAGCGATCCTGACCCCACTGACCAAGATAGGCGGTGCCAAACAAAGCGCAGAGGCCGAGGCCGGCGGCGGTGGCGGGCTCGATGCCGGGCAACGAGACGCCGGCCGCGAAGGCTTGGCGCCACCAACAGAATAAAGCGCCGGCGCAGGCCGCCACGCTCGCGAGCCTGCGCGGTACGCTCAGCCGCTCGCCGAAGGTCAGCGCTGCGGGAACCAAAGAAAGGAAAGCGGCGCCGGCCGCCCAGTCCTCGGGCCCGGCCCGTCGCCACTGCCAGCCGAAAGCGACCACGCCGAAGCCGGCCAGGATGCCGACGAAGACTTTCTTCGATCCCAGGGCCGCGGCCGGCTCCGGGGCCGGCGGGGGCGGGGGGAGCTTCGCCGCCGGCGCGACGGGCACGCGAGCGGTGAGGGGGTCGCCGGCGACAACGGGGGTCGCCGCCGGAGGAGGGGTCTGCACGGGAATCGAACGGGTCTCGGTACGGGGCGCGGCCGGGAGGATCTTGAAAGGGGAGCCGCTGGTGTCGGTGTCGAGGAGCATTCCGATCGACAGCATCTCCTTGAGCAAGGTTTGCGCGTCGGCGGGACGATCCTCCAGCTTTTTGGCCATGAGTCGGCGCAGGAGGCCGGAAGCGCGTTCGGTGATCTCCGGCCGCAGGCGCCGGATTTCGGGAGGCTCCTCGTCGCGATGGCGCACGAGAGCGTCCATGGCCGAGCCCGGATAGGGCGGCTGGGCGGTGAGCGCGTAGTACCAGGTCGCGCCGAGGGCGTAGAGATCGGACCGGGGGTCGGGCGCCCCGCCGAACGCCTGCTCCGGGGCCATGAAGTGAAACGAGCCCGAGATGGCCTCGCCGGCCGCCGCGGCCACGCCCGCGGGGCGAGCGATGCCGAAATCGGTGAGCTTCACCGCGCCGCGGGAGTCGACGAGGATGTTTCCGGGCTTGATGTCCCGGTGGACGAGCCCAGCCTTGTGCGCGGAGCCGAGCGCGGAGGCCGTCTCCCGGACGATTTCGAGCGCCTCGGGCGGCGCAAGGGGCCCAATGCGCTTGACCCTCGCCTCGAGGGACTCCCCGTCCACCCATTGCATCACGATGAAGGGAATGCCGCGATCCTCGCCGACCTCGTAAATCGCGACGATGCGGGGATCCTCGAGCTTGGCGGCGGTACGGGCCTCGGCGAGTATCTGATCGCGCACCGACTCCCCGGACGCGCCGGCCATCGCGCTGCCGGCGTCCACGAGCTTGACCGCGACGGGCCGGTCGAGGGCGAGGTGATGGGCCTTGTACACGCGGCCCATGCCGCCGCGGCCGATAAGGGCATCGAGGCGGCACTGTCCGAGCGTCTGACCGATGAGCGGATCCGTCGGCGTCATGTCGGTCGAAGGATAACAGGCTCTCGAATGGCCCGCAAGGTGCTAAAATAATCGGACATGGCCTGGCGCGCACCGGCGGCGGCGTGGTACCTGATCCTGTTGACGGGGGCGACGGCCGCCGTCCGTTTGGGATGGATCGCCGACCGGCGCATGACGGTCTATCCTGTCGACGGGCAGCAGTTGTACGGCCAATCCTCCGACGAAGACGACGAGCCCACGGGCGGCGAACGCTCGGGCGGCGACTCCGGGGGCAGCGGCGGTCCAAAAACCTACCAGCGCATTCACAAAACGGGCGGCGTGCGCGCCGCGTCCTACGGCTTCCAGAATTTCAACAAGGACAAGCTGGAGGTTTCCTACCAGCTGGCGGACAAGGACTTCCGGCCCTACAACGAATCCTTCGGCTATACCAAGGAAGGCCTCGACGGAGTGCGCGTCTGGCGCGACAACGCCCGCCAAAGCGTGTTCAAGCTCGCCGTCAAGCAAGGCAAGTCCCAGGCCCAGCTCGACGCCGCCATCGCGGCGCTCGACAAGGAATACGACGCGAAGGTGAAGGAGTACCTCAACTCCCACGGCTTCCGCATGATGAAGGGCAACGTCGTCACGGTGGACATGCCCGGGGTCGTGCGCAAGAACGCGGCGTTGATCAAGCCCCTCTCGCTCGCGTTCGAAAAAATCGCAGGCCAGCATCATTACCGCTCGGGCGACATCATCGGCTCCGTGCTGTCCTTCGCGCAGACCGCGATGTATTACAAGCAGCCCGATCCCGTTTACAAAGGCAAGCACACGGGAGGCGTTCTGCCGCCGATCACCGCCGTCCTCGTCGGCTGGGGCGACTGCGACACCAAGACCGGCCTGATCGCCTCCATCCTGTCCAACTGGGGGCAGATGAAGATGGTCGGCGTCTCCGTCCCCGGACACTATCTAATGGGGGTTCTGCTGATCCCCGATAAGGGAGACCTGTTCCTCGAATACCAGGGTCTTCAGTACGTTCTCATCGAACCCGCCGGACCGGCGTGGCTGCCGCCCGGGCAGGTCGGAGTGGAAACCACCGAGCTGCTCAACGGCCGCGAAGGCTACAAGATCGAGCCGTTTTACTAGGAGAAACACCAATGATCGCAACGCGTGTCATCGTCAGTCTCATGCACTTCTTCCTCATGGTCCTCATGTCGGGCTTCGTCATCTTCTGGACCTACCGGACCTTCATCAAGGCCAACCCCGACTTCGACATGGAGAAGAAGATCAAGGAAGGCAACATCGCGGTCGGACTGCTGGTCGGCACGATTCTGTTCTGCGCCTCGCAGATCCTGATGGCCGGCACCGACTCCTCGATCCAGATGATCCGCATGCACATGCTGGCCCCGACGGAGGAGAACGCCAACGTGCTCGAGCTGCTCGCGCGCATGGCGGGCCACCTCGCCGCCTCGATGGCGCTCGCGGTGTTCTCGATCTCCGTCACGCTGCGCCTGTTCGGGCGGCTCACGAAGCACATGGAAGAAGGCAAGGAGCTCGAAAAGGGGAACATCGCCGTCGGCATCCTGCTCTCGGCCGTCGTTCTCGTGTCCTCGCTCTACATCAAGGACGGCGTGAGCGCGATCATGAAGGCCCTGACCCCGCAGCCCTCCATGGGACGCATCCAGGTGCTCAAGTAGTACAATAATGACATGGCCACGCCGAAAAACGGAGTGAAGAATGCGTTCGCCGAACTGAAGGGGCCGATGTCCCGCGAGGAAGCGAAGATCGAGTCCTCGCGCTGCCTTTACTGCTACGACGCCCCGTGCGTCACCGCGTGTCCCACGCACATCGACGTGCCCCGCTTCATCCGCCAAATCGCCGCCGCCGATCCGCTCGGCTCCGGCGAGACCATCCTGGAAGCCAATGCGCTCGGCCACTCCTGCGCGCGCGTCTGCCCCGTCGAAGTTCTCTGCGAGGGCGCCTGCGTCTATCACGACTGGCAGGAAAAACCCATCCAGATCGCCCGACTCCAGCGCCACGCCACCGACGCCGTATACGAGGAGGGGGAGCCTCCCTTCTCGCCCGGCAAGGACAACGGAAAGCGCGTCGCGATCATCGGCGCGGGCCCGGCCGGCGCCTCGTGCGCCGCGTACCTCCGTCGCCTCGGCTTCAACGTCACGATCTTTGAGAAGCGCAAGCTCCCCGGCGGCCTTAACACTTACGGCGTCGCCGAATACAAGATGGCCCAGTCCACGGCCATCGACGAGATGAAATTCCTCTTCAAGCTCGGCGTGGACGTCGTCACCGGCAAGGAAGTCGGCAAAGACGTGCCCGTCTCCGACCTGCTCGCCGACTTCGACGCCGTCTTCATCGGTATCGGCTTGTCGGAGACGCGCTCCCTCGGCATCCCCGGCGAGGACCTCGCCGGCGTCGTGGATGCGCTCTCCTTCATCGAGCGGGTCAAGGCCAAGGGCGGCAAGGGCGTGCCCAAAAGCGAGTCCACCGTCGTCATCGGCGGCGGCAACACCGCCATCGACGCGACGACCCAGTCCGCGCGCTCGGGAGCCAAAAAAGTCACCCTCGCCTACCGCCGCGGGCCCGAGGACATGTCTGCCTACGATTTCGAGATTGCGCTCGCCCGCACCGACGGCGCGGCGATCTTGACCCACGCGGTGCCCAAGCGCATTATCGGCAAGACGAAAGTCGAAGGCGTCGAGTTCGCCGACAAGACCAAGATCGCCTGCGACCGAGTCATCACTGCCATCGGGCAAACCAAGCACTTCGCGCTCGCCAAGGCCCTCGGCCTCGCGCAGCACGAGGACGGCCGCCTCAAGGTCGACGCCGGCACGCTCGCCTGCTCACGGCCCAAGATTTTCGCGGGCGGAGACGCGGTCAACGGCGGCAAAGAGGTCGTCAACGCGGCCGCCGACGGCAAGCGCGCCGCCTGGGGAATTCAGCGCGCGCTGTTTCCCGGCAAGCCGGCCCCGGCCGGCAACGATTACTGGATCTCCACCATCGACGGGCGCAAGGTGGCACCCATCGTTCCGCGAGGACACTGAGATGAAGCCCAAGCTCAAGCCCGATCTGTCGGTCAATTGCGCCGGCATCAAGTCCCCGAACCCGTTTTGGCTCGCCTCCGCGCCTCCGACGAACTCCGGCGCCCAGATCATGCGCGCCTTCGAGTACGGCTGGGGAGGGGCAGTGTGGAAAACACTTGGCCAAGACCCTCCCGTCGTTAACGTCTCCTCCCGCTACGGCGCCTTCGACCTCGGCACGCAAAAGATCGCCGGCTTCAACAACATCGAGCTCATCACCGACCGCCCGCTCGAGACCAACCTCAAGGAGATCTACGAGGTCAAGAAGCGCTTCGGCGACCGCGCCGTCATCGCCTCGCTGATGGTTCCCTGCGAGAAGCAGGCCTGGCACGAGATCACCAAGAAGGTCTGCGACGCAGGCTCCGACGGCATCGAGCTCAACTTCGGCTGCCCTCACGGTATGTCCGAGCGCGGCATGGGCGCGGCCGTCGGCCAAGTCCCCGAGTACGTGCAGATGGTCACCGAGTTCGTGAAGCAGGTCTCCACCGTTCCCGTTCTCGTCAAGCTCACCCCCAACGTCGCCGACGTCCGCTTCGCCGCGCGCGCGGCCAAGCAGGGCGGCGCGGACGGCGTGTCCTTGATCAACACGATCAACTCCATCATGGGCGTCAACGTCGAGACCATGGTCCCCAAGTTCGCGGTGGAGGGGAAAATCTCCCACGGCGGCTACTGCGGCCCCGCGGTCAAACCGATCGCGCTCAACATGGTCAGCCAGATCGCCACGGATCCGGCCACCGTCGGCCTGCCCATCTCCGGCATCGGCGGCATCTCGATCTGGTCGGACGCGGTCGAGTTCATGCTGCTCGGCTCCTCCTCGGTCCAGCTGTGCACGGCGGTCATGCACCACGGCTTCCGCATCGTCGAGGACCTCAACGCCGGGCTCGAGGGCTGGATGAAGCGCCAGAACTTCGCCAAGACCACCGACTTCATCGGCCGCACGGCGCCGAATATCGTGGAGTGGAAGAAGCTCAACCTGCACTACAAGAGCGTCGCCTCGATCGATCCGGCCAAGTGCATCTCCTGCGACGTCTGCTACGTCTCCTGCAACGACACCACGCACCAGTGCATCGCCATCGACCGCAAGGGGGGCAACCGCAAGCCCCACGTCATTCAAGACGACTGCGTCGGTTGCAATCTCTGCTCGCTCGTCTGCCCCGTCGACGGCTGCATCACGATGAAGCCCGTCGACACCGGCCTCAAGCCCCTCACGTGGGAAGACTACACGAAGAACGGGATGAAGGGCTACGGCGAAACCTACCGCCGCCACTGATGCCTCCCGAAACAGACAACCTCCGCCTCGACGACCTGTTCACGGCCGATCAAAAGGACCGGGAGCAGGTCTATAGCTCCGCGGAGGCCGTCGACGCCCTCAAGCTGCGCGACGCCGAGCGCCGCAGGGAGCTCGTCGAGATGATCGGCCAGGGCACGGTCAACACCTCCAACGACATGTACCACGCCGCGGTCCTCTTCCTGCACGGCACCGAGCCGAAGGAATTTCTCGCGGCTCACCGCATGGCCACGATGGCGTCCATCAACGGCCACCGTCCCTCGCGCTGGCTCGCCGCCGCCAGCCTCGACCGCTTCCTGATGTCCATCGGCCTCGCGCAGACCTACGGCACTCAGTTCGAGCACAGCGAAGAGGAGAACCGCTACCAGCTCCGCCTGCCGATCGACGACACCACCGTGCTCCATTTCGAGAAGCGCTTCTTCGGCGTGCCGCCCGTCGTCGAGCGGCTCGCGCAGCTCAACCGCCGCATCCAGCAATAACAGAGAGAGGTTCACCATGTCCCGAATCGTGAAAGTCGGCCTGATCCAGGCGTCGTGCCCGTGGTCGCCGCCCAAGTACTCGCTCAAGCAGATCAAGAAGAACATGATCGACAAGCATGTCGACATGATCGAGACGGCCGCCAAGAAAGGCGTGCAGATGCTCGGTCTCCAGGAAATTTTCTACGGCCCCTACTTCTGCGCCGAGCAGGACATCAAGTGGTACGAGTGCGCCGAGCCGATGAACGGCCCGACCACGAAGCTGATGCAGCAGCTGGCCAAGAAGCACAAGATGGTCATCGTCTCCCCGATTTACGAGACGCCCTCGACCGGGACCTACTACAACACCGCCGGCGTCATCGACGCGGACGGCTCGTTGCTCGGCATCTACCGCAAGAACCACATCCCGCACTGCGCGCCCGGGTTCTGGGAGAAGTTCTACTTCAAGCCCGGCAATCTCGGCTACCCCGTCTTCCAGACGCGCTACGCGAAGGTCGGCGTCTACATCTGCTACGACCGCCACGTCCCCGACGGCGCGCGTTGCCTCGGTTTGAATGGCGCCGAGATCGTCTTCAATCCGTCGGCCACGGTGAAGGGCCTCTCGCAGTACCTCTGGAAGCTCGAGCAGCCCGCTCACGCGGTCGCCAACCAGTACTTCGTCGCCGCGAGCAACCGCGTCGGCACCGAAGGCCCGTGGAAGATCGGCGAGTTCTACGGCCAGTCCTACATCTGCGACCCGCGCGGCCAGATGCTGAAGGTCGGCTCGCACGACAAGGACGAGCTCGTGATCAGCGACGTCGAC
>CALRXP010000135.1:0-7357 GCA_943372155.1 Candidatus Endomicrobiellum trichonymphae
CTTCGGCCCACTGAATGATGGACAGCTTCCCGGTGAAATCCTCCGCCAGCGCGGTGCAGCTCTCCACCCAATCCCCGTCGTTGCAGTACAGGACCCCGTCGGACATGCGGATCTCCGCGTGGTGGATGTGGCCGCACACGACGCCGTCGAGCCCCCGCCGCTTGGTCTCCGCGATCATCTCAGCCTCGTAGCTCGCGATGAACTCGACGGCGTTCTTGACCTTGTGCTTGAGGTAAGCCGACAAGGACCAGTAGGGCATGCCGAGCAGGCGGCGCGCGCCGTTGAACCAGTGATTGACGCGCAGCGCCACGTCGTAAGCCCAGACGCCGAGCATCGCGATCGCCTTCGCGTGGCGCACGACGCCGTCGAACTGGTCGCCGTGAACGATGAGCAGACGCCGGCCGTCGGCGGTCTGATGCACGGCTTCGAGCTGAAGCTCGACGCCGCCGAAATGGACCCCCGCGTACTCCCGCAGGGCTTCATCGTGATTGCCCGGCACGAGGATCACCTTCGTGCCCCGACGCGCCTTGCGCAGGATCTTCTGCACCACGTCGTTGTGCTTCTGATGCCAGAAGTGCCAGGAGGTCTTCAGGCGCCACCCGTCGATGATGTCTCCGACCAGGTACAAGGTCTCGGACTCGTTGTGCTTGAGGAATTCAAGCAGGTACTCGGCCTTGCAGTCGCGGGTCCCGAGATGGATGTCCGATATCCAGAGGGTCCGCCAACGTTTGGGGTCGCTCATGACCGCAGTATAAAGGAGTTGTGACCGCGGGGCCATTCGAGGGGGACGACGAACTCGTCACGAGCGCATGACGAACTTTCGGGCGGGTAATTCGTACAATAGTACGATGACGCCCGAACAGGTTCTCAAAGACGTTTTCGGCTACCCGTCCTTCCGTCCCGGCCAAAAAGAGATCATCGAGGCCGTGATGGCGGGGCGCGACTGCGTCGGCGTCATGCCCACGGGAGCCGGCAAGTCGCTCACCTACCAGATCCCCTCAAGGCTCCTGAAAGGCGTGACCTTGGTCGTAAGCCCGCTCATCTCCTTAATGAAGGATCAGGTGGACGCGGCCGTCTCGGTCGGACTGCGCGCGACCTTCCTGAACTCGAGCCTCACGCCGGACGAGCGGCGCGCGCGCATCGAGGGCTTGGAGCGCGGTGAGTACGGGCTCGTGTACGCGGCGCCGGAAGGATTAGAAGCCGGCGCGGGCGCCGCGCTGGCGGGGAAGAAGCTGGCGTTGATTGCCGTCGATGAAGCCCACTGCATCAGCCAATGGGGCCATGACTTCCGGCCGGCGTACAGAAATTTGAAGGGACTCAAGGAAAGATTTGGAGTACCGGTCCTGGCGCTGACGGCTACGGCGACGCCGCCGGTTGTGAATGATATCGTCGAGCAGCTCGCGATGGAGAACCCGTTGCGCGTGCGCGGCTCGTTCTTCCGGCCGAATCTTCACATCTCCGCGTATCTGAAGACCGGAGAGAAGGCGGCGCCGCGTCCCGGAACCGTCAACGACACCAAGAACTCGATCCTGCGCCTGGTGAAAAGCCGCGCGGGACAAAGCGGCATCGTGTACTGCCTCTCGCGCAAATCAGTGGAGAGCATGGCGGAGTTTCTGTCGGGGCGCGGCGTCAAGGCGCTCGGCTATCACGCCGGCATGGACAGCGCCCAGCGCGAGCACGTGCAGAACGCCTTCAAGCAGGACGACGCGGACGTGATCGTGGCGACGGTCGCCTTCGGCATGGGCATCGATAAGCCCGACGTGCGCTTCGTCATTCACCGCGACATGCCGCGCTCGGTCGAATCCTACATTCAGGAGGTCGGCCGCGCGGGCCGCGACGGAGCGCCCAGCGACTGCGTGATGTTCTATTCCTGGGCCGACGTGATGAGCTATGAGCGCCTCGTCTCCGATCTGGACGCCCAGCAGGCCGAGTGGCACCGCCAGCGCGCGCGGGAGATGTTCCGGTCCTTCGACCGCCGCGTCTGCCGTCATCAGACCATGGCCAAGCATCTCGGAGAAGACATGTCCGCCTGCGGCGCCTCCTGCGACGCCTGCGCGGGCCTCGATCCCGTGGGAACGGCCCCGGCGGTCGCCCCGGCCAAGAAGATGTCCTTCGGCTCGCGCGCTCCCTCCGAAACCGAATACACCTCCGCGGGCAACTCCCTGTTCTCGAAGCTCAAGGCGCTACGCAAGAAGCTCGCCGACGCGCGTCATGTTCCCGCGTATCTCGTCTTCAACGACAAGACTCTCATGGAGATGGCGTCGCGCATGCCGAGGAACGAAGAGGAGATGCGCACGGTGTCGGGAGTCGGCCCGAAGAAGTGGGTCGAGTACGGGGAGATTTTCCTGGCCGCCCTACGGGAAGGCTAGTCGCCGCTGATGATAATAATGACTCTCCCCGGGGAGAGTCCGAAATCTAGACTTTCGGCGCGCGCCGCTCGCGGATCGCTTTGATACCTTCGATCAGATCCGCGCCCTTGAAGGTGGCCGCCTGTCCCTTGGCCTCGTGGGCGAGGTAGGGGTAGAGATCTCCGCCGATACGCGTCTCGAGCTTCAGCAAACGGAGACTCTCGGAAGAACCAGACGCGACCCGCCCCGCCAATTCGGCGCAGACGCCATCCAGATTTCCCGGTGTGGTGGCCGATGCGCAGGCGCCGCCCCACTTAAAGAGATCGCCACCGGAGAACAACCGGCCCGTAAAGAGAAGCTCGCGGGCCCGCGCATCGCCCATGGCCGCGCGCGCCAAAGGCCAGGCCGCCATGCCCGGGTTAAGGCCCAAGCGCACGAAATTGAAGCCGAGCTTCGCGTCCTCAGCGACGACGCGCAGGTCGCAGGCTAAAGCGAGGCAAAGGCCGGCGCCGACGGCGGTGCCGTGGATCTTGGCGATCGTGACCTGGGGAACGTCCCGAATCGACAGAAAATCGCCGTAGAAGCGCTTCATGATGGGAGCCAAGGACGCCTTGGGCCGTTTCATGTTCTTCTCGATGAAGGCGAGGTCGCCGCCGGCGGAGAACGCCGGGCCCGCAGCCTCGAGCACGAGGACCTTGGATTTTTCCTTCGCCGCGCGCTTGACCGCCGCCGCGAATTCCTTGGCCATGGCCTCGGACATCGCGTTGAGGGCCAGGGGGCGCTCCAGACGCAAGGTCGTCACGGACCGGTCAGTGCGCAGGCTCACAAGGCTCATGCGCGATTATACAACTGGTAGAATCACCTGGTGAAGCTCAAGGATCTCGGCAAACGTCTGGAAACGGGGGGCAAGGCCGCCCTGCGCGGGACCTTGCTGCGCCTTCTGCCCAAGCCCCGCGCGCCCAAGGGTCCGCTCGAGCCCGGCAAGGTCCGCCGCATTCTGGCGGTGCGGCACGACGCTCGACTGGGCAATCTGCTTTTGCTGACGCCGGCCCTGCGCCTGCTCAAGAGCGCCTTCCCGGCCGCGCGCGTCGAGGTCCTGCTCGCCGACCGCTACGGCGACGCGCTCGCGTTCAATCCGAACGTGGACGAGGTTCTCACGGCGAAGGCCTTGCCCGGCCTGCGCCTGCGCGGCTACGACCTCGCCATCGACTTCGCGCCTCAGCACGCGTTCTCGCTGTCGAGCGCCGCGTGGACGGCCCTGTCGGGCGCCAAGCGGCGCGCGGGCTTCGACCGGGGAGACGAGGGAAAGTTCTGCGGAGACCTCGTGCCGGTCCCGGCGGCTCAGGCCCACGAGACCGTCAACCTCGCCGCGCTCGTCCGCCATCTCGCGCCCGGGCTCTCCGGCCCGACGCCGGGCACGGAGTATCATTTCGCGCCCGGCGAGAAGGAAGCGGGCGCGAGGGCGTGGGCGTCCTGGGGGCTCGACCGGACGTCCGTCGCGCTTTTTCTGGGCGCGCGCGCCGAGAAGCGCCTGGATCCGTCCTGGTTCTTCGAGCTCGGCGAGCGGCTGGTCAAATCCGGGCGCAAGGCCGTCCTCACCGGCGGGCCCGCGGAACGCAAGCTTCTCGAAGGCCGGACGATCCCGGATGGAGTGATCGTCGCGCCGGAATTGCCGCTGCGCGAATTCGCGGCCGCGATCGTGAACGCGCGCGCGGTGCTCACTGCCGACACCGGTCCCATGCATCTCGCCGTCGCCCTCGGCGTCCCCACGCTCCAGCTGTTCAGCCACACCGAGCCGTGGCGCTTCGGCTACGCGCTCCCGCGGCACGCCCTGCTGGAAACGCCCGGGCGTCACCCGACGACCGACGAGGCCTGGGCCGCGCTCTCCGCGTTGCTCGCTAAAGAGGGCTGAGGCGCTTGATGTGGTCGAAGAGCGCGACGCGCGCCTCGTCCACGGTGGTCTCGCGGCAGGACTCCCACTCCGCGCACACCGTGCCGCCGTGCCGCGCGCCGCGCGGACGCCACACCGCTTGGGTGTAGCCCGCGTAAAAGCCGAAGGTCGGCACGCCGAGCGCGGCCGCCAGATGCGTGGTCCCCGTGATGTTGCAGACGAAGAGGTTCATGCGCTTGAGCATGCCGCCGCTGACGCCAAGGCGCGCGGCCGGGAGGATCGGGACCGGGCGCTTGAGCTTGGCCACGATCGCGGCGACCTTGTCATGCTCGCCCGGACCGCCCATGAAGTACAGCTTCACGCGAGAGTCGACGAGCAGGCTGTCGGCGAGCGCCGCGAACTTCTCCTCCGGCCAACGGAAGGAGAAGCGGTCGAAGTTTCCCGGGTGGATCACGACGCGGAAGGAGCCGCCGCCGGCGGGGGGCATGCCGGCCAGCAGGCGATCGGCTTCCTCGAGATCGGCAATCGGAAGACGAAGTTCCGGATCCTGATCAAAGGGCGCGTCGAGCGCGGCCGCGAGGCGGCCGTAGCGGTCCCACATGTGCTCCTTCTCCGCGGGCGCAGGAAGCAGCTCGGTGAACACGCCCGTCCCGCGGCCCTTGTCGAAGGCGAGGCGGCGCGGCGCGCGGACGGCGCGCGTGATCAAGGTGGAGGTTTTAGAGTAGGAGGAGTTGAGGTCCACGAGCAGGTCGCACGGCTCGCTCAGGATCTTCCAGGCGAACGAGAGGTTCGCGCCGAGCGCGGCGGGCTTGTCCAGCACGGCCCACTCGTCGATGAAGGGAATGAGCGGCAGGACCTGGACCGAACGCCAGCCGACGATCAGCCGGATGCGCGCCTTGGGATAGCGGCGCCGGATCGCGCGCAGAAAGGAGGTCGCGACGATGACGTCGCCGACGCGTCCGATATAAAGGGCGGTGATCCGCTCCACGAGGAGATTATAGCAGTCCGAGCGGAGCGTCCGGGCCGCCGGGGAAAACGGAGGCGAGGTCGGCGACGCCGAGATGGCCGCGCAGGACCTCGCCGACGACGGCGCGATAATCGGTGGTCACCGCGAGGTCGCGGGACTCGTACAAGGCCTTCGGCCCTAAGCCGGGCCAGCCGCCGTACACCTTGCCGCCTTTGACCGGCCCGAACAAAGTCATCACCGAGCCGTGGCCGTGGTCGGTGCCGCCGTTGCCGTTCTCCTCGAGCGTTCGGCCGAACTCGGTCATGGTCAGAAGCAGAACGTCGTCGCCCGCCCCGCCGAGGTCCTTGTAGAACGCGGCGATGGAGCCGCCCAGCTCCTCAAGCCGCCGCCCCAGCTGGCCGTTCGTCGAACCCTCGTTAAAATGATGATCCCAGCCGCCCGCCTCGAGAAAGCCCACGCGCAGGCCGACCCCGGCCTTGATGAGGCGCGCCAGCTCGAAGAAATCGCGGCCGAGCTTTCCTTTCGGGTAGCCCAGCGCTTCGACCGCCCGGCCATCGGCCTTTTCGAGGCCCGCCACGGCCTTACGAGCGCGGCCGAGGTCGCGGGCCGGGCCGCTGAGCAGATCGTCGACCGCGTCCTCGTACACCGACTCGAAGGACTCCGCCGCCGCGCCGCCGCCGCGCAGTTGATCGGCGCTCGACACGGCGAGCACGGGATAGGCGCCGCGCATGGTGCGCGGCGTGCGCCCCGCCAGCGCCACCGCCGAAAGCGGTCCGCGCGAAACGCGGCCGGACGCCAGCGCGCGGTTCAGCCAGCCGTCGGGCGTCGTCTTGGAGTCCGGCGTGCCGCTCTCCATGCAGTCCTGCGCGTCGAAATGGGAGCGCGTCGCTTGGGGGGAGCCCGCGGCGTGCACCACCGCGAAGCGGCCTTCCTTCCACATCGGCATCAGCGCCGAGAGCTTCGGGTGCAACCCGAACGTGCCGTCGAGGTCGAGGGCGCCGTCGGACCGGCCGGGCTCCTGAATCCGGATCGACGGACGCGCCTTACGGTAGGCGGGATCGGCGTAGGGAGGGATGATGTTGAGGCCGTCGGCCGCGCCGCGCTGAAAGAGGACGATCAAGGTCTTCTTCGAGCCGCGCGCGACGCCCGCCGCGGCCGCCCGCGCCCAAGACGGGGCCAAAGTCCACCCGAGGGTCAGGCCGCCCAAGGCCAAGAAACGGCGTCGCGTCATGTCCGGTCCGCGGTCCATATCATCTCCTCTGAAATTCCGGCGAGCCGATCACGAGCGCGGCGGTCTTCTCCGGCGTCATGCCGGGATGGTCGAGGCGGGCCAGTATCGCCGCGCGGGTGCGCTCGCCGATCTCGCCGCCGAGGTAGGCGTCCACATAGGCGGCGACGTTCTTGCCGCTGGGCGCCTCAGCCGAGGCGGGGGCGTCGGGATTTCGATTAAACAACGCCGCCGCCGCGCGCATACGCGAGAGCAAGGCGCCGGAATTGACCCAGGGCTCGGCGCGGTCGGGCCAGCCCGTCGGCGGCTCGCATTGATAGAGCGGCTGGCCCATCGTCCCGATCTGCCGCGCGATCTTCTCGGGGTCGCGCAAATCCGCCTTGGTCGCGCGCAGCGCGCTGGCGGTGAACTCGAGAGGCGTCTTAACCTTGGACCGGAAGAAGCGGCGCTCGAAGAACGCGGGATCGGCGAACAGGGCGCGCAAAGTCTCGCGGATGTCGCCATCGCTCTGCGTGAAGCGAGCGGCGACGCGGTTTACCAGCTCCTGCGGCGGATCGTCGGCGACGAAACGGCGGCACAGCTTGAACGCGATGAATTTGGCGGTGGCGGGATGCTTGGCGAGCAGGTCGAGCGCTTTCTCGCCCTCGGCCTCGCCGGCCCACGGGAAGCGGACGCCGAGCAGGACCTTGTCTCCCGGATCGTGCATCCGGCGCTTGAACTTGAACTCGAAATCCTTGAGGCGGTTCTTTTTGTTCGGACGGTCCAGGCTCCAGCCCGTGAGGATGCGCGCGAGCTCGGTCACATCCTTCTGAGTGTAGCCGCCGTCCACGCCGAGCGTGTGTAGCTCCATCAGCTCGCGCGCGTAGTTCTCGTTGAGCCCGAGCTTGGAGCGGCCCTTGTTCTTGCCGCCGGCCGCCATCTTC
>CALRXP010000136.1:0-7355 GCA_943372155.1 Candidatus Endomicrobiellum trichonymphae
CACCGCCGCGGACTTCCTCCAATGAACCGACACCGAGGTCTTTTTCTCCTCGACCTCGACGCCTGGCATACCGGCGACCAACCGCGCGGCTGCGACGGCCAGCGCCCGGCTCTCGCGGTGCAGCCGGCCGGACGCGGGATGAGACCAAGGGCGCCCGAAGCCCACAAGGGTCATCCCGTGCTCGCCCGACAGCGCCGCGCCGCGGATCCGGCAGCGTCGACGCAAATCCGAGAGCGCGCGCCCGCTGACGATGACGACGCGCACGCCCTCCATGCGGCCGAGCCTCTGAAGCATCAACCGGCGGTCGCGCGGCAGACGCGCGGCCGATCGCGCGCGGCGAAGAGGCGCCAAGGTGCCGTCAAAATCGAGCGCAACAAGCCACTTCTCGCCGCGAGCCGCGGACCTTTCAACCTGCCGGCGCAGGCCGAGGGGCAGGCTCATCGCGGCTCCTCGAGCGCGAACCAGCAAAATCCCCGCGGACCGAGAGTCAAAGACCACCGCTCCGAGGCGACGGCGGGGAATGGGACTCCGCCGAACATTTCCACCGGAACCAGCCCCTTCCAACGCGACAGCTCCAAGGACAGCGGGCGGGTATAGCGCGACAGGTTGAACACGCATAGAACCCGGTCGCCCGGGCACTCCCGGACGAAAGCGAGCGCGTGATCCGTGCCTGCATCGACGAAGACCGTGCCTCCGCGTCCGAAGCAGCGGCGGCGAGCCCTCAGAGCGATCAGACGCTTAGTCCAATTGAGCAAAGAGCTCTCATTACGCGCCTGGGTCTCGACGTTCACGGTACGCCAATGATACTCCGGCGTCTCGACCAAAGGGAGGACGAGCCGGCTTGAATCGGCGCCGGAAAAGCCGGCGTTCGCGGCCGAGCTCCACTGCATGGGCGTGCGCACGCCGGTCCGGTCTCCGAGCTGAAGATTGTCCCCCATGCCGATTTCGTCTCCGTAATACAGAACGGGGGTTCCGGGTAGCGAGAAGAGGAGGGCGTGCATCAACTCCATGCGGCGCCGATCGTTGTTGAGTAACGGCGCCAGCCGTCGTCGTATGCCGAGATTGTGCCTCGCCTGGGGGTCTTTCGCGTACTCCCGCCAAAGATAGTCCCGGTCCTCGTCGGTGACCATCTCCAAGGTCAGTTCATCATGGTTGCGAAGGAAAAGCGCCCACTGGCAAGAGTCAGGAATGTCGGGCGTCCGAGCCAGAATCTCCGTGATCGGCCGCCGCTCCTCGCGGCGCATCGCCATGAACAAGCGCGGCATCAGCGGGAAATGAAAGGCCATGTGGCACTCGTCCCCCGCTCCGAAATAACGGGCGGCGTCCTCCGGCCACTGATTGGCTTCGGCCAGCAACATGCGGCCCGGCCAGCGCGCGTCCACGTGCGCGCGCAGCGTTTTCAGATACGCGTGCGTCTCCGGCAGATTCTCGCAGGACGAACCCTCCCGCTCGAAGAGATAGGGGATCGCGTCCAGGCGCAGCCCGTCCACGCCCAGCGCCAGCCAGAAATCCACGACGGACAGCATCGCCTCCCGGACCGGAGCATGATCGAAATTCAGATCGGGCTGGTGAGAGTAGAAGCGGTGCCAATACCAGGCCTTCGCCTCCTCGTCCCAGGCCCAGTTCGACCGCTCGAAATCCTTGAAAATGACGCGCGTGCCGGCATAGCGCTCG
This sequence comes from Candidatus Endomicrobiellum trichonymphae, assembly GCA_943372155.1. GTDB lineage: Bacteria > Elusimicrobiota > Elusimicrobia > UBA1565 > UBA9628 > GWA2-66-18. The sequence goes on from CALRXP010000136.1 coordinate 1,675, forward strand.
GGGTCGTCGCTCCAGACATACCAGTTCCGGTCGGAATGCCCGTCCGGAGCCTTGCGCGCTCGCAGGAACCAGGGATGACGGTCCGAGGTATGATTAAGCACGAGTTCGGTGATCACGCGCAGCCCGCGAGCGTGCGCCGCTTCGACGAGCGCACGGAATTCATCGAGCGTGCCGACCTGGGGATCGATGCTGACGTAATCCTCGATGTCATACCCGTCATCCCGCATCGGAGACGGACAAATCGGCAACAGCCACAGCGCGGTGACGCCCAAGTCCTTGAGGTAATCCAGCTTGCTCGTCAGCCCGGCCAGATCGCCTAGGCCGTCGCTATTTGAATCACAAAACGAGCGCACACGCAGCTCGTAGATGACCGCGTCCTTATACCAATGCCGATCGGCGCTGGTCGAGATCATAAGGAGATCACCCGAGAGGCTCCTCGCCGAACTCAAAACGGCTCAGCAGGAGGTCGACGGCGGCCTGGACTGCCGGACGTGAATTCCGGTTGCGGCCGGCGACGAACCACACCCGTTCGCGCACGCCGACGGCGCCCGGATGAAGGCGCACGAGGCGCCCCGTGCGCAATTCCTCCCGGACGCTCATCTCGTCCGTCACCGCCGCTCCCTCGCCCTGCACGGCCATGATGCGGATAAGATCGGGGTTTTCGACCTCCGCGCGCACGTCCGGGACGATGCCGTGGCTGTGCAGGAAGTAATCGAGCTCCTTTCGCACGGGATTTTCCCGGGCCCTCAACAGCAACGGGACCCGGCCGAGACCGCGCGGGAAGGAACGCATCTTATCCTTCCACCGCGGCGCAGCGACAAAAAATAATCGCGTATTCAAAGTCAGGCGACTCTTGAAGTCCTTCCCCAAACGCACCGTCAAATCGAAGTCCGACACCACGAGGTCGAGCATCCGCCTCTCCAACCGCGTCTCAAGCTCCTCAGAACTGCGCGAGAGTATGGTGACGGATATCGAAGGGTCCGACTCTTTCACGAATCGGATGATGTTTAGGATTTTATCGCGCGATATCGTTTGACTGACCCCCAAACGGAAAACCGGCGATGCGGCCGGCCGATCGTCGCGAAGCGCCGCCAGCATTTCCTCCGCGTGAAGGAAGATGCGGTCGCAGTATTCGAAGGCCAACTGACCCGCATCGGTCAGACTCGTGCCGTGACGACTGCGGAACAAGAGTTTTTTTCCCAAAGCCCCCTCCAACTGCTTCATCTGCAGGCTGACGGTGGACTGATCAAGAAAGAGGCGCCCGGCGGCGGCCGAGATGCTGCCCGTCCTCGCGACGGTCCAAAAATAATATAGCTGGTTGAAATTAGTTGGAACCATTGATATTTACCATGTGGAGGATTTTAATTATGCATTAACCACATACACCTAAACCAGCTATACAAAGGATGTGAACTACCTTCGGGACGGGTCCATGCGGTTACTACGCGTTTTGCCTCTGGCGGTATGCGCGTTATCGGTCGCCCGTTCGCCCGCGGCGGAGATTTTGAGCGTGTCGGCGGAGAGAGCCATCGTACGCGAAGGCCCCGGCGCCGGCTATCCCGTGCTCTGGGAGGAACGGCGTCTCATGCCATTCGCGATCTTGTCGTGGCACGGTGACTGGGCGAGGGTCAGAGGCGACCAGGGAGAGTCCGGCTGGATCCATCGCTCCGTCCTGTCCGACGCGCCCGCGGTTGTCGTCATCGACAAATTCGCGAGGATTCGCAATGGACCCGGCCTCGATTATCCCGTCGTATGGACGGCAGAACGCCACGACCCTTTCGCAGTGGTGGAGCGAAGCGGAGACTGGCTTGGCGTCACGGCCGAGAGCGGGGAAAGCGGCTGGATATATCGAAGATTGGTATGGGGCAAAACGCGGCCTTCCGCGTCCGAGCCGGAATAGGAGAACCCGGATGAATATTCACGGACGACTTATCGCCTTGCTGTACGCGGTCATGCTGTTCTCGGCATGCGCCGGCTCGAGGGCCACACGCGTAGTCGCGGGGGCGGAAACCTCAAGAAGGTCCGGGGCCACAGGAGCGACGGCCGCCTCGCTCTCAGTCGAAGCGGAGCCCGACGCTCGGGGCTTGACCGCCCGGGCCATTCCGGAACTGCTGGAAATCCGTTTCGCTTACGACAGCGACGCTCTCGAGGCGGCAGCCCGGGCCGTTCTCAAAGCGAACGCCGCCTACCTGAAGGCCCGGCCGTCCATCGATATTCAGATCGCAGGACACTGCGACGAGCGCGGAACCGAGGCCTACAACCTCGCCCTGGGCCAGCGGCGAGCCAGGACCGTGCGTGATTTCTACCGTCATCTCGGCGTCGACGGCGCCCGCGTCGCGACGATCAGCTACGGCCGGGAACGTCCGGCGTGCCACGAAACCGGCGAATCCTGCTGGGCCACAAACCGCCGAGCCGAGACCCTCGTGATGGCGGACGACACGCTCGCGGGATCTCCGCCCGCCGGGATGAACCGGCAGTGAAGCTCCGCCATCGCTACGCGCTCAGCATCTTTTCCGTCGGAGGCCTCTGCATCGCGATCATGCTCGTGGACAGTCTGGCCGGAACGCAAAAGCTGTTGGGCGAACGCGCGGAGGCGAGAGCCGAGGCCCTCGCCTCCGCTGTCGCCGGAGAGATCATCGATCCGTTACAAGCGGGCGATGACAAAACCGTCCTTAACCGGATCAGACTCTTCTCCGAGGTCAAAGGAGTCGAACAGATCCAGATCACGGATATGAACGGCCGCGTCACGCACGGCGCCGGGCGGCGCATCGGCCACCCGGATGAACAGGCTTTGCATCGAATCGGACGGGAGCTTTTTGCCGGACCTCGGGGTGAAGCGCGGACGGTGGAAGTCGCGATTTCCGCGGACGGAATAAAGCGCGCTATTATTCCTTTGCTCGTTCGCGGCGCCCTCTGGGGCGGATTCAGCCTCGTCATCCTTGGCGTGGCTTCCTGGTTTTTGGGTAAACGCGCGGGTCGAAAAATCGAAGAACTTATCGCTGCGGTCTCCCGCATCGAAGACAGCACCTCGATCGATCTCCCGGATATCGACCGGAATTCCGAGATCGGCGCGCTGTCGCGGGCGTTCCAAGAGTTGCATCGTCGACTGAAGGCAGAAGCCGCGCGAAGAAAGTTGCTGGAGGAACAGCGCGACGACATGGTCAATATGCTCGTGCACGATTTAAAACACCCGCTGACCATTTTTCGAATGGCGATATCGGCCTTCGGTGAATGCGCCCCCGGCGGCCGAAGCCGCGAGTTCGCGAACACCTTGTCAATGGCCGCGCGCGGCACCGCCCGCATGGAGGCGATGATCGACGGCATTCTCCAAACGGCGAATTTGGAACGAGCACCGGAGCCTCCTCCCCGCCTCCGGACGCCGGTGACCGCTTTTCTACGCAATTGCGCGGAGGAAGACGCCCTCATCGTGGAGTCGTCTAAACGCAAATGGTCGTTGAGCGTCGACCCGGCGCTCAAAAACCGGTGGATATGGGCCAATACCCCGATGCTGCGGAGGCTGATTGGAAATCTCGTGCTGAACGCCATCGAGCACGCGCCGGACGGAACGGAGGTGACCCTTGGAGCGAAGCTCAAAGATGAGAGCGGAGAAAGCGTCGAACTCTTCGTATCCAATGACGCTTCTCCATTCCAGCTGGATTCGAAGTCCCTGCTCCACGGCAAATACCGAAGCTCCACCGGTAGTTCCCATGCCGGACTTGGCCTCGAATTCTGCCGTTTGGCCGCGAAATTCCACTCTGGACAGTTCCACGCGGCGCAGGAATCGGACGGGCACGTCGTTTTCTCCCTGCTCATTCCGCTGGGAAAAGACCATACTCCCGGAACGCCACCGTCCTCCTAAGCGTGAGAGGCGGCGTACATCCCGCCCAGCACGAGCGCCCCGCCGGCCATGCTCCAGCCCGTCATCGGGTCTCCCTGAAGGCCCACGCCGAGCAGGACGCCCACAACCGGCTGGAGGAAGATGAAGTTCGCGACCTTGGAAGCTTCGACCTTCTTGAGCGCGGAGTTCCACAGGATCACGGCCAGAAATCCGCCCGCGACGGCGAGATAGCTCATCGAGAGCCAAGCGGAGGTCGGGGCTAAATGCCAGGCGGCGGGTGCCATCCCGGTCCAAGACCACACGGCGACGCCGAGAAAGCCGATCACGGACGTCACGGCCGTGAAGTCGAGCGGATCGACGCGTTTGAGCGCGGACTTGCCCAGCACGCTGTACAACGCCCAGCAACAGCCGTGGGTCGCCAAGATCAAATCGCCCTTGAGACGGTCGGTGAACGCCCCGGACAAAGTCGGCGGCCCCTGAAAGGCGATCAGCATCGCCCCGGTCAGGCCGAGCAAGAGCGAGACGATCTTGATTCCGTTGAGCCGTTCGCCGAGAAAAACGGCGGAGAGCAGCACGATCGTCACCGGCTCCATGCCGACGAGCAAAGACGCACTCGTGGCCGAGGAGAGCTTCACGCCGTAAGTGCCCAGCACGAGCGGCAGGGCGTAACCGAACACGCCGACGGCGACGATGCGGATCCAATCGCCCTGGGTTGCCTTCGCCAAGCGTCGGCGACCGACCCACACGAACGGCAGGAAGAGGGCCGCGCACAGTCCCATGCGTAGGAACAGGAGATCCTTCTCGGGGAATCCCTTCAACGCCGCGGTCGTGACCGCGTAGGTCGAGCCGCCCAAGATGTTGGACAGCGCGATGAGAAGGTAGGGCACGCTAACGCGCGAGGACGGTGGCGACCGCGTGGCAGGCGATGGCCTCGCCGCGGCCGATCGCGTCGAGCCCTTCATTGCTCTTGGCCTTGAGGCTCACACGCGACTCGGGCAGCTTGAACAGGGCGGCGAGCGAGGCCTTGAGTTTCTCGTAATGCGGCTTGAGCTTCGGCTCCTCGGCGATGAGGGTCGCGTCGAGATGCACAATCTCGCCGCCGAAGGCGGCGACTTTGTCCAAGGTGTTGGCCACGATGTCCTTCGAGGCCAGTCCTTTGAACTTCGGGTCGGTGGGCGGGAACGCGATGCCGATCTCGCCCAAACCGAGGGCACCCAACACCGCGTCGCAGCTGGCGTGCAGGACCGCGTCGCCGTCCGAATGCCCGAGCAGCCCCTTCGTATGGGGCAGCTTCACGCCCGCGAGCCACAGCTCCCGGCCTTCGACGAGCTTGTGGATGTCGTAGCCGAACCCGGTCCGGCTCTCGCGGCGGCCGCCTTCGCGGGCCTCGATGATCGAAGACGCCATCGTGATGTCCTCCGGGGTGGTGATCTTGAAATTCTCGTAGCTGGATTCGACCACGGACACCTTGTGGCCGCAGCGCTCGACCAGCTGGCTCTCGTCCGTGGCGTCGGCGTCGCCGGCGAACCTCTCGAGCGCCTCTTTCAAAATGGAGTAGCGATAGGTCTGCGGCGTCTGCGCCGCCCAGTAACGCGCGCGGTCCGGGGTTTCCGCAACGGTCTTTCCCCCTTTCTCGACGACCTTGAGGGTGTCCTTCACCGGCACGGCGGCGACCGCGGCGCCGGACTTGGCCGCCTCGGCGAGCGTCGCGCGGATGATCTCCGGCGTGATCATAGAACGAGCGCCGTCGTGGACCGCGACGACTTCCACGCCCTTCGGCAAGGCCGCGAAGCCGTTGCGCACCGAGCCCATGCGCGTAGGCCCGGCCTGAACGACGGTCACC
>CALRXP010000137.1:0-7312 GCA_943372155.1 Candidatus Endomicrobiellum trichonymphae
GTCCGCTCACGCCTTAACGACGACCTTCGTGTTCTTGGGCGTCGCGTTCCACAGCGTCGTCATGAGAACCGCGCCGATCAGCGAGAAGGGCATGATCATGTAGGTCCACACTCCCCAGCCGTGCGTATCGAGGATCCTCCCCAGGAAGATGCCCGTAAGGCCCGAGGCGACGTACTGGATGCCGTCGAGCAGGCCGGTGACGGTGGCCGCGGCCTTCGTCCCGCCGAAGTCCATGGACGCGGTGCCGGAGAGCATGCCGTGCACGCCGAAGATCCACATGCAGGAGAATCCGATCAGGAAGGACGCGGCGACGGGATCCTTGGTCTGGCCGAGGGCGAACAGCGACGCGATCTGGCCCAGGTAGAAGATGAAGGCGACGGGCGGGCGGCGGCTCTGGAACACCTTGTCGGACAGGTAGCCGCAGACGATGCCGCCGACGATTCCGCCGATGGTGATGCCGAGCGTGGCGATCGAGAACAGGGAGAACCCCATGAACTTCATGTCGGAGCCGTGGGTGATGCCGTGGACCTCTTTGAGGAACGGCACGAACCAGAGGAGCAGGCCTTGGCGCACGAAGCCGGTGCAGAACTCCGCGGCGGTCAAGGTCAGGATGACCTTGTTCTTGAAGACGTGCGTGACCAGGTAGGCCAGGTCCAACGGCTTGTCCTTGTCGGCGTGGCCGCTCGACGCGTCTCCCGTGTCGAGGGACGGATGTCCGGCGGTCGCGGGGGTGTCCGCGACCATGAAGGAGTCGACGACGAACATCGTCGCCATCGCCGCCGAGGGAATGATGAAGATCATGTACCAGGGCATGTGCGACAGGATCCAGCCGCCCACCGTCAGCGCCAGGTAGTAGCCGGAGCTGATCATGATGCCGAAGATGCCGCCGAACACGCCGCGTTCGCGCACGTGGAACCAGGTGGAGTTGACCTTCACGACCGACAGGGCGCCGAAGGACTGGAAGTACTGGTTCACGGCGTAGAGCAAGGACATGCCCACGACGATCTTGGTCTGCCAGCCGGACAGGAACAGCAGGCCGACGGTGAGGTTGACCGCGGCCGAGCCGGCCGCGCCGATGAGGATCGCGCGCCGCCCGCCGAAGCGGTCGGTGAGAGGGCCGTTGAACATGACGGCCAGCGCGTAGGTCCAGAAGCCGGCGGTCGCGATCGTGCCGAACTGCGCCTTGGTCAGGGCGAAGCGCGTCATGATCTCGGTGGACGCCGCGTTGAGGTTGTAGCGGCCCATGTAGAAGGTCGCGTACGTGATACCCAACGGGAACCAGTTCAGAAAACGGCGGCGGCGGTAGGCGTCGGAGTGGGCGGGCGCGGGTCCGGCGGAGACGGCGGGGGCTGAGCTCATGGTGATATTGTAACCCGTCAGCGACGGGGCTTGGAATAGGTCTTAAGGACCTCGATCGGGGCCGTGTAGGGCGACTCCCAGAGGTGCGCGTGCATCTTGGCCAGCCGGGCCGCCAGGGCCTCGTCTTTGACGACGATTTCCAGGTTGCGCGAGGAGTCGAGGTACCCCCCCGCCCAGTTGCTCGTCCCAATCCAGGCCGTCTTGCCGTCGGCGGTCATGTACTTCGAGTGCGCGGTGCGCGCGAACGGGATCGTCCCCTGCTTGGCCTCGGGCACGGTGATGATGCGGACCTCGATGCCCGGCACCAAGGACAGGCTCTTGAGGTGGCTGATCGCCGGCTCGTCCGTGTTCCAATGCGAGACGAGCAGCTTCACCTTGACGCCGCGAACGGCCGCGTCGCGCAGGGCGGAGTCGAGCGGGCCGTACCAGCGCTTGGGCCGGCCGAAGGTCGTCGGGTTGTAGTCGAGGACCTGGATGGAGATCGTCGAAGTCGCCTCGGAAATGAGGGTCACGAGCTCGGTCTGGGAATCCCCGACGCCGGACGGATTTCGGCGCCAGGGGCTCGCGACGAGATACGCGCGGCCGGAGCGGTCGAAGGTCGCGTCGCGCTGCTCATCGAGCTTGAGGTTGCCCGGATCCTCGGTCAGAGCCCAATCGTGATCGAACACGCGCTGGACGTTCTTGGCGACCGCGGGATCGGAGACGCGCAGGCCCGCCTCATGGATGTGCTTGAGCGAGCGCCAGTCGAAGTTCTGCGAGCCGACGTAGGCCGCGGCGCCGTCGACGATGAAGAACTTGGCGTGGATGATCCCGTCGCCGTTGACCTTGGACCACTCCAAAATACGCAGGTCGAGGCCGGGGATGGACTTCAGCCGGGCGATGCCGTCGAGGGAGTTCTTCTCGAACTTCTTCTCGAGGGTGACGCGGATCTTCACCCCGCGTTTGGCGGCGCGTTCGAGCGCCTGCAGGGAGGCTTCGAGGGGCTCGCCGGTCGAGGGCGTCACGTAGAACTGCTCGATGTCGATCGTCTTCTTGGCCGCGTCGAACATCTCGGGCCAGACGTCCTGGGCCTTCCGGAGGTCGGCCTCCTCGAGAGCCGTCTCGACGGGGTAGGAGTAAACGAGTTCGAAGCCGGGCACGTTGAACGCGGCGCGTACGGGCGCGGCGAGCAGCAGGATGAAAGTCGCGAGTCGGGTCATGAATCCTCCAGAATGATGTCGAGGCCGTTCAGCAAGGACGCGGCCTCGGGCAACGAGAAGCGGGCCTTCTTGATCTTGGTTCGGAACGCGTCGATTTCGTACGAGAACGACCCGCGCAAGTCCGCGCCGCTCAGGTCGGCGCCGAAAAAGCGGGCGCTCTTGAGATCGCATTTCACGATCACGGCGGCGCGCAGGTCGCACTCGGCGAAGTCGGCCTCGCGCAGGCGGCAGTCATCGAACGTGAGTCGCGGGAGCTTTGCGCCGGAGAACGAGCCGTGGTCGAGCAGGCAGTGCGTGAACGTCAGATCGTCGAGCGACGTCGCGGCCGCCCAGTTCGCGCCCCCCGCCCGGCAGTCCTTGAACGCGACGCCGCGCAGCCGCGCGCCGGTGAACTTCGCCGCCGTGAAGTCGCAATTCTCGAAGCGGCAGTCGGTGAAGCGGACCCGGCGCAGGGCGGCCCCGGTGAAGGCGCAGTCCCGGAACAGGCAGGCGTCGAATTCGATGTCCACGAGCTCGAATCCTTTCGCGTCGAGCTCCTTGAACTCGACGTCGCGGTGGGCGGAGCCCGCGTTCAGCGGGTCAAGCGCGGGCGTCATCTTTGGCCATCCGTCCGAAATATTGGAGCATCGCCTGTCCCACGGCCTTGGTCACCGCCGTCTCGTCGATCGACGCGCCGGTCAGCTTGGCCATCGAGGTCATGACCTCGCTCTCGAGCTTGCAGGGGTGAATGAGCTTGAACGGCGCCAAGGAGCAGTTCATATTCAACGCGAAGCCGTGGTAGGCCACTCCCGAGCGCACCGCCACGCCGATCGAGGCGAGCTTTTTCTTGCCGACCCACAGACCGGTGAAGCCCTTCACGGTCGTCGCCGTGACGCCGAAGGGTGCTATCGCTTCGATGAGCACGGCTTCCAGCGCGGAGAGGTAGGACCGGGGTTTGAGCCCTAGGCCGCGCAGGTCGAAGATCGGGTAGCCCACGAGCTGGCCCGGGCCGTGCCAGGTCAGGTCCCCCCCGCGCTCGATCGCGTGAACCGGATACGGGAGGGCCGGCGGCACGGCCTGCTTCGAGGAGCGCCCGATCGTGTACACCGGGTTATGCTGGCACAGCAAGACCGTATCCGGAATCTTTCCCTCGCTCCGCTCGAAGACGAGCTTGCGCTGGAGAGTCCAGACCTCTTCGTACTCCTTGAGGCCCAGGTCCCGGACGAGCATGTCTTAGGAGAAGACCGGCGCCTCGCGCTTGATCTGGAGCATGTGCACGGGGTGGCCGAGCGCGCCTTCGCAGGCTTCGGCGAAGGTCTCGGTCAACGTCGGGTGAGGATGGATCGTCTGCGCGACCTGCTCGAGCGTCACGCCCACGGAGACGGCCAGGCAGGCCTCCCCGATGAGGTCGGAGGCGTTCGTGCCGACGAAGCCCGCGCCCAGAATGCGGTGCGTCTTCTTGTCGGCGACGACCTTGCAGAAGCCGTCGGTCTCGCGCACCGCCATCGCGCGGCCGGAGGCGGCGAACGGGAACTTGCCCACGATCGTCGCGTAGCCCGCGGCCTTGGCCTCGGCGTCGGTCATGCCGACCCAGGAGATCTCCGGGTCGGTGAACACGGCCCAGGGCACCTGCCCTCTCGCCTCGAGGGGCTCGCCGGCGAGCGACTGCGCGGCCAAGATGCCCTCGCGGCTGGCCTTGTGCGCCAAGTAGGGCTGGCCCACCACGTCGCCGATCGCGTAGATGTTGTCGACGGAGGAGAGGAGCTCGGTGTCCACGACGACGTGGCCGCGCTTGTCGATCTCGACGCCGATTTTCTCAAGGCCCAGATTCGCCGAGCGCGGCTTGCGGCCGACGGCCATCAGAATCTTGTCGCAGACGATCTTCTTGTCGCCCTCGGCGGTCTCCACGACCACCTCGAGGCGCTTGCCCTTCTTGGACCACGATTTGGCCTTGGACTGGAGCATCACGTCCACGCCGAGCTTGGTCAGATTGCGGGAGACGGGAGACACCATGTCGCGCTCGATGACGGGCAGCAATGAGTCGGTGAATTCCACGACCGTGACCTTGGTTCCCAATTTGGCGAAGAAGGTGCCGATCTCGAGGCCGATCACGCCGCCGCCGACGACGACCAGGCCCTCCGGCGGGCGTTGAACGTCCAACGCTTCTTTAGAGCCGAGGATGTCCTTGCCGTCGATCGCGAAGCCGGGCAGCGAGACGATCTCCGAGCCCGTCGCGATGATCGCGTGCTTAAACTCCACGGCCTCAGCCGACCCGTCGGCCTTCGTGACGACCGCGGAGTTGCGGGACGTGAACACGGCCGAACCTTGAATATGGTCGCCCTTGTTACCTTTGACGAGGACGCCGATGTTTTTGACGAAGCCGCCGATCATCTGGTCTTTCCAGGCGATGACCTTGGTCCAGTCGAGCTGGTGCTTGGGATCGTCGAAGCCCGCTTCCTTGGCCTTCTTCGACTTGTACGCGTGGCCCGCCGCGGCGATCAGCGCCTTCGAGGGAATGCAGCCGTAGTTGAGGCACTCGCCGCCGAGCTTGTCGCGGTCCACGAGCAGGACCTTCTTGCCGAGCTGGCCGGCCTTGATCGCGGCCACGTATCCGCCGGGTCCGCCGCCGATGATGAGAACGTCGACTGAAATCGCCATGTTGGCCTCGTTAGAGCAAAGTCTGCGGATTTTCGAGATGCTTGATGATCGTGTTCGTGAAGCTCGCCGCGTCGGCGCCGTCCACGATGCGGTGATCGAACGATAGGACCAAGTTCATCACGTCGCGGACCACGACCTTGTCCTCGCGCACGACCGGCTTCTTCGCGAGCTTCATGAGCCCGAGGATCGCCACTTCGGGATGATTGACTATGGGAGTGGCAAAGAGACCCCCGATAGGTCCGATGTTGGTGATGGTCACCGTTCCGTCCTGCAAGGCCGACACCTCGATGGTCTTGGCCCGGACCTTTTCCGCGAGCGTGGAGACCTCGGCGGCGAGCGCCCAGATGTCCTTGTCCTGCGCGTTCTTGACGTTGGGCACGACGAGGCCCTGCGGCGCCGCCACGGCGATGCCGACGTTGTGGCGCCGCTTGATGACGATCTCCCCCGCCGCCTCGTCGAGCGACGAGTTGAACGCCGGGAACTCCGACAGAGCCTTCGATAGGGCGCGGATGATGAAGGGCAGGAACGTCAATTTGATTTTCCGTTTCTCCGCTTCTTTCTTCAGAGACGCGCGAAGCGCGAGAACCGCCGTCATGTCGCACTCATCCATATGTGTTACGTGCGCTACGGTCCGCCGCGACTGCTGCATTTTCTCCGCGATCTTGCGGCGGATACCGGTGAAAGGCACCGTCGTGTCGCCCTGCTGTCTGGCAATCGACACCGGCGGGTATCCCGATGACGTCGTGGATGCAACCGCGGGTTCTTGTCGTGTCGTTGCCGTCGCCGTAGGCGCCGCAGGCGCCAAAGCCCGCACGTCGTTCTCCGAAATCCGTCCCCCCGGGCCAGTTCCACGAACGCCCGACAAATTCACTCCGAGTTGGTTCGCCAAAGCTTTCACGGCGGGTGTCGCATTGGCTCCCGAATTATCAAACGAGCCGCCGCGCGCAGGCGCGGCGCCAGCGGCGGAGCCGCCGGATTGTTTAAACGTTTTGAGATCGTTCTCGAGCACTCGTCCGTTCGGTCCCGATCCGTTCACCTGGCCGATATCGATGCCCTGATCCTTCGCCATCTTGCGCACCATCGGCGTCGCGAGCACTTCATTGGCGCTGCGCGAGGGCCGTGAGATCGCCGGCGTCGCGGCCGAGGCCTGCCCGCCTTCGGCGGCAACGGCGACGGAATGTGATTGCGAGGAAGAAGCCCCGCTCACGTTGGAGTACGTCACCAACGGGCCATGAACGGCCACCTTTTGGCCGGGCTTCGCGTGTAGTTTCGAAATCGTGCCCGTCTTCGGCGAGGGAATTTCAACCTCGGCCTTATCCGTTAATACCGCCGCGATCGCCTGATTCTCCTCGACCTTATCCCCTTCCTTCACGTGCCACTTCACGAGCTCCCCTTCGACCAGGCCCTCGCCGATGTCCGGCAGATTGAAAACAAAACCCCCGCTCGCCGCGGGTCTCTCGGCCACGGCGACCGACGCCTTCGGCGTCGCGGTCGCCTTCGCCGAGGCGGCTTCCGTCTTCACCGCGATTTTGGGAGAGCTCGCTTGGGCGCCATTGCCGGCGACCTCGATGCTGGCTAACGGCGAATGCACCTTGATCTTCTCACCGGGCTTTCCGTAAAGCTTGACGATCTTCCCCGCCTTCGGCGAGGGAATCTCCACCTCGGCCTTGTCGGTCAATACCGCCGCGAGGGGTTGGTGCTCTTGCACCGTGTCGCCCACCTTAACGAACCACTTCACGATCTCGCCTTCGACGAGACCTTCACCGATGTCCGGCAGATTGAATTCGAAGTTCATGGTTCCTCTAGAAGCTGAGAGTTTTGCGCGCGGCCATCACGACGCGGTCCGCGTCGGGGATGTAGTATTGCTCGAGACGGAAAAGCGGCATGCGGATGTCCCAGCCGCCCACGCGGGCGACGGGTGCTTGCAGGCGCAGCAGTCCGCGCTCGGCGATGAGGGCGGACAGTTCGGCCGCCCAGGAGCCGGTGTTCGGCGCCTCGTGGGCGATGACGCATCGGCCGGTCTTGCCAACCGAGGCCAGGATCGCGTCGAGATCGAGCGGCGCCAAGGTGCGAAGGTCGAGGATCTCGACGGAGACCCCGTCTTCCTTTTCCAGGCG
>CALRXP010000138.1:0-7204 GCA_943372155.1 Candidatus Endomicrobiellum trichonymphae
GAATACGCCAAGATTCTGGCCGATCAGGCGGCGGTGGTGCTGTCCACCGACGCGGTCCGCGCGAAGGCCGTCTTGGGCTTCGTTGAGAATTTCATGACCTTGCCGGGCGGGGGATACTCCTCTGCCGTGATGGGGGAGGTGACCTTGCCGGACGGTCGAATTGAAGAAGGCGCCTCCTACTTCGCCAAGAACGACGCCGCGCGGCGCGCCGCGGGCTTGCCCGAAGCCGACCGGCGCGTGTTCGCCGGCCCCAACGCCGACATGGCGCGCGCGGTGCTCCTGTCCAAGGTCGCGAGCACGGCTCAGAAGGATCACGCGCGCCGCACGCTCGACTTCCTGTGGACGCGCTACGTCAAAGACGGGCATGTCTTGCGCGCCTCCGACGGTCTGGCGGACTGGCCGGCCGATCAGTGGTCGGTCATTGAGGCCGAACTCGCGGCGGGACGCATCGACCGGGCGCGGAAGGTGTTCGCCCGTCAGGATACGGCGGCGTTGCGCGCGTTGGGAGCGAATCCCTACCTCGACGCGCTACGTAAAAGGCTCGGTCGAAAGTAACGCAGCGAATTACTTCTGATAATCACTGTTTCCTGGAAACAGTTGATCGATGTAGGCCGCCGGGCGCGAGACGCCCGGCGCAGAAGTGCGAAGGAAACTCCTTTAACTTCTAGAAGTCGTCCTTATCGGCCTTCTTGCCCACCGCGCCCTTCGATCCGAGCGCGAAGAGATACTCGACAACCGCATCGATCTCCTTCTCGTTGAGCTGATCGCCCCATTTCGGCATCTGCAGCATGGGCAGGGGCTTGGAGGAGTCGACGGGGATCGGAATCGCGCCGCCCTTGATCTTCTGATGCAGCTCGGCCTTGCTGTAGCCTTCGGTGACCTTGCTCAGCGAGTTCACGAGGCCGCCGGCGACGTTGTTGTTGGGGTAGCCGCCGTAGCCGTCCTTGGCGTGGCAGGACACGCAGCCGGCGTTGTTGAAGATGATCTTGCCGCGTTCGGCGGGGGGCAGGGCCTCGGCCTCGGGCGTCGCCCACGGCTTGACCTTCCAGGCCTGGCCCTTCTGCGCGGACAGATACGCCACGAGGTCGGCGCGGGTCGAGTCCTTGAGGTTGAAGTTGGGCATGACGGTCTTGGGGTTCCAGGAGTGCGGATCCTTGAGCCAAGTGTCGATCCAAGTCGATGATTTCCTAAATCCGAGCAAGGTCAGGTTCGGGCCCCAGTCGTTGCCCTTCTCACCGATCATGTGGCATTTCACGCAGCCGAGGCCGTTGAAATCGCGCTCTCCGCGGGCGATGGGATCCGTGAGCTCGGGTTGAGACGAGCAAGCGGCGAGGGCGAGGAGCAGGGCGGGAAGTAACCAACGATTCATGTCAGACGCCTCCAAAAAGAAGCATGCCGAAAATTAGCGGAAGGAACGCCAGCGACGCCAAAAAAAGCCGTTTGTTGTCCTTGACGGTCATCGTCCAGCTCGCCCGGAGCCCGAGCAGCAGGAAGGAGCCGGACACGGCCAAGGCGCCGAGCGCGTAGGCCGGGCGCGCCATGCCCACGAGCGCCGGGGCGATCGTGGCGGGGAGCAAGGTGAAGCTGTGGATGGCGATCTGGACCGACGTGGTGCTTCCGTCCGGATGGACGACGGGCATCACCTTGAAGCCGGCACGCGCGTAGTCCTCGCGGTAGATCCAGAACAAGGCCAGGAAATGGGGAATCTGCCAGAGGAATTGGATGGCGAAGAGGACTCCGGCGCGGGCGTCGAGCGGGGCGCCCGCGGCGACCCAGCCGATCACCGGGGAGGTGGCGCCGGCGGCGGCGCCGATCCAGGTGGTCTGGGGCGTGACCTTCTTGAGCGGGGTGTAGATGAGGACGTAAAGGACGATGGTGGCGAGCGTCAGGCCGCCCGCGACGGTGCCGCCTGAAACCCAAACCATGGCGGTGCCGACGACCGCGAGGCTCAGCCCGAACGCGAGCGCGGCGGCCGGGGTGACCTGGCCGGTCGGGAGGGGGCGGTTCTTGGTCCGGTTCATCAGACCGTCCTCGACGATCTCCAGGCGCTGGTTGAGCGCGCCGCATGCGGCGGCGGCCAAGGAAGATCCGAGCACGACGATCACGAGCGCGGGCGTCGCGGTGCCGCCGGCCAGAGCCCAGCCGAGCCAGGTGGTCAGCGCCACCATGAGGGCGATGCGGGGCTTGGCGAGCTGAAGATAGGGCTTCACGCCGCCTCCGCGGTGCGACGCGATTTAAGCGCCAGCAACAAAAAGGAGGCCAGGACGAAGGCGCCGCCGGAGAGATGCAAAGTGCGCCAGAC
The DNA here is from genome assembly GCA_943372155.1 of Candidatus Endomicrobiellum trichonymphae. GTDB lineage: Bacteria > Elusimicrobiota > Elusimicrobia > UBA1565 > UBA9628 > GWA2-66-18. The sequence continues at coordinate 2,303 of CALRXP010000138.1, forward strand.
GGCGGCTTCGCGGAAGCCGAGTATGAGGCTTGAGTCCACGCGCACGCGCAACGCGAAAAGGCCCAGGCCGAGCTGGAGCGGCACGGCGACGGCGAGCAGGCGGGCGGAGCCGCGCAGGACGTCGGCGCGGGAGCGCAGGGCCGTGAACACGGCGAGCGCGCCCAGAACGAGCACGGTCGAGGCCCACAGGATGTGCCAGTTCAGTCCGCGGCCGGTATGGCGGACGAGGGCGCCGAGGGCGAGTTGAAGGAAGGCGGCAGAAAAGCCGAGGACGGCGAAGCGGTGCACGCGCGAGTAACCCGGGCCCTGCAGGGCATCGGGCACCGACAGCGAGGCCGCGGCCAGCAGCAGGCAGAACACGCCCTGGCCGAGGCAGGCGTGGGACATCGAGATGGCGGGGGGCAGGCGGAAGATCACGGTCATCCCGCCCAGCACGGCCTGCAGGATGATGCCGACCGAGGCGAGATACACCGCCTTGCGCGCCGGAGCCGGCACGGCGGGGCGGCGCGTCAAAAAGAGCAGGGCGAAGGTCAGGCAGGCGGTAAAGCCCGCGTACACGCGATGGCCGTGCTCGAAGACGATCCCGCCGGTCATCGGCGGCGTGAGCGTGCCGAAAGAGAGGGGCCAGTCGGGAACGGCCAACCCGGAGCCGGTCGAGGTCACCATCCCGCCCGCGAACAGCAGGAGGAACGCGGCGCCGGCGGTGACCTTGGCCCACGCCGTGAACAGGGCGTCGCCGCCGCGCGCGCGGGGGCTCAGGCTGGGCGGCCGGACGGGAAGCGCGTTCATCCGCGGGCCTCGTGCGCCAGACGATTCTTCTCGACCTTATACAGGGCCCAGCCGATGCCGCCGACCATGCACATCGTGACCGACAGCAGGAGCACGATGCCCCACCAGATGCCGTCGAACAAAGTCTTGGCCCCTTCCGCCGCGCCGAAGCAAACCGGGCACGCCGCGGCGAAGCCGGGCAGAGCCGAGAGGAAGGCGGCGAGGGTCAGGCGTCTCACGCGGGCAGCCTGACGGAGCGGACGTGCCAGACCAGGTAGCCGAACGTGGCGACCAGGCCGAACGCGCTGAACCACGTCAACCACGGGGTTACGAGCGACGTCGGGTTGCGGCCCGAAGCCCAGTAGCCCGTGAAAGCGAAGAGCGCCAGGCAGAGGGCGATGAAGACGCGGTGGAAGGACTTAAGGGACATATCAGTGAGCCTTCTTCGCCGGCTTCTTCGCGGCGGCGGCCGGAGCCGCCGCGGATGCGGGAAGCTCGATCGTCTCGGTCACGCTGTTGGCGTGGCCTTCCTCGCCGCCCTCGTGAGGGTGCTGGGAGGCCACGTCGGCGGGGCTCGTGATCCGGTGAGCGACCATCGCGAGATCGATCATCGGCAGAATCATGATCGCGCCGCAGGCCACCGTGATGTACAGGGCGTTATGAATGAGCTTGTTCTCGCCCCAGAGGTGCATGAACAGCGCGCCGACGAGGCTCGCCTTGATGCACGCGACGAATAGACCGAGGCCGATCGCCTGCGGGCGGGGGAGGTGCACCTTCGAGATCGCGACCGTGACCAAGGTCAGGACCATCAAGGCGCCGAAGACCTTCACGTACATCCCGACGTCGGGACGATGCTCGTCGTGATTATTATTATTTTTGGCCATGCTAAGTTCTCTCCTAAAGGAGGTAGAGCGCCGGGAACAGGAAGATCCAGACGATGTCGACGAAGTGCCAGTACAGGCCCGCGCCTTCGACGCGGCCGAGGAACAAGGGGTGCTCCCAGTGCTCCTTCTGCGTGCTCATGTAGAGCAGGCCGCCATTGACCGCGATCCCGCCCAGGATGTGAATCCCGTGCAGGCCGGTCATCGTGAAGTAGATGGCGTAGAACACGCTGGTGTGAGGTCCGATGCCGAGCGCGAACTCATGCCCGTACTCGAACGCCTTGACCACGAGGAAGCCCAGCGACAGAAGCACGGTCGCGGCCATCCACAGCTGGAAGCCGCTCTTGTTCTTGTCGTAGGCCTTCGCGTACGCCATCACGATCGTGACCGAGGAGGAGATCAGGATCACGGTGTTGAGCGTCGCCAGGGGGACGTTCAGCGCGTCCCAGCCCCAAGGCCAGCTCGTCGAGACCATGCGCAGGACAATGTAGCTCGTGAACAGCGTCGCGAACAGCATGATTTCCGAAGCGAGGAACAGCCAGACTCCGAGCTTCGCGTTGGTGACGCCGCTGTGCGTGTCGGCGTTGCCCATGAATTCCGTCGGATCGTAGGTTTGGCTCATGTTAGTTCTTGTCCGTCTGCATCCAGAAGTCGGTCTTGCGGCCGGGGACGGAATACTCGTACGGCCCGCGGTACACCACGGGGGTCTTCTCGAAGTTGCCGTGAGGGGGCGGCGACGGGCACGCCCACTCGAGCGTCGTGGCCTGCCACGGGTTCTCCGGCGTCTTCTCGCCGCGCCACATGCTGTTGAAGAAGTTATAGATGAAGGGCAGCTGGAACACGCCCAAGCAGTAAGCGCTGATCGTGCTCACCACGTTCCACCCCTGCACCGGCAGGTTGTGCAGCTGCGCGGTCGGGTCGTACAGGCGGCGGGACGCGCCCGCCAGTCCCATGAACAGCATCGGCAGGAAGATTCCCGTCATACTGGTCGTGGTCCCCCAGAAGTGGATCCAGCCCAAGGTGTCGTTCATCTTGCGCCCGTACCACTTCGGGAACCAGTAGTAGGTTCCGCCCATCAACGCGATGATCGAGCCGGTGACCACGACGAAGTGGAAGTGGCCGATCACATAGTAGGTGTCGTGCAGGTAAATGTCCGTCACGGTCAGGCCCAGCGGCAGGCCGGTCAGGCCGCCGATGCCGAACAGCGGCAGGAAGGCGAGGGCGTAGGCCATCGGCAGGTTGTACCGGATCGACCCGCCCTTGAGCGAGAAGATCAGGCAGGTCAAAATGGCGACGGAGGGCACCGAGATGATCATCGTCGTCACCAGGAAGAAGTTTCCGAGCGCCGGGCTCATGCCGGAGATGAACATGTGATGGGCCCAGACCATGAAGCTCATGACGCCGATGGCGATCATCGAGAACACGAGCGTCTTGTAGCCGTGCAGCGGCTTGCGCGTGTTGTTGGCGATGATCTCCGCGACGATGCCCATGGGCGGCAGGACCAGGACGTAGACCTCGGGGTGGGCGAGGAACCAGAACAGGTGCTGCCACAAGAGCGGCTGTCCGCCGCCCGAGCCCATGTACGCCTTGCCCAGGATGACGAGGTCCTTGGGCATGTAGAAGCTCGTGTGGAACACGCGGTCCATCAGCTGGAGCACCGACGCGGCCTCGAGCGGGGGGAATGCGAGCAGCAGAAGCACCGACGTCACGAACTGCGCCCAGCAGAACACCGGCATGCGCCACAGGCTCATGCCCGGCGCGCGCATATTGATCGTCGTGACCAGGAAGTTGATCGCGCCCAAGAGCGAAGACGTGATCAGGATGACCATCGACAGCAGCCACATCGTCTGGCCGGGGTTGATGATCGACAAAGGCGGATAGGACGTCCAGCCGGACTGCGCCGCGCCGCCGGGCATCAGGAACGAGCTCAGCATCAGGATGCCGCCCGGGAGGTACGTCCAGTACGACATCATGTTCATGCGCGGGAACGCCATGTCGGGCGCGCCGATCTGCAAGGGCAGCACGTAGTTGCCGTACGCGCCGACCGCCAAGGGCACGACGCCCAAGAACACCATGATGGTGCCATGCATGGCGCCGAGCGCGTTGTAGAACTCGCCGCTCATCACCCCGTTCGGGGCCAGGTCGGCCGGGAACAGGTGGCCGAAGAAGGGAATCGGCGTCCCGGGGAAGGCGAGCTGCCAGCGCATCAAGCCCATCAGGCCGAAACCCACGAGCAGGAAGATGAAGCTGGTGATCAGGTACTGCAGTCCGATGACCTTATGGTCGACGGAGAAAACGTATTTTTCCCAGAACGTGAGTTCGTGGTGACCGTGGCCGTGATCGTCGTGGCTCATATTAGAACTCCTCCGCGGCATTGACGGGCTTGGCCGACGCGGGAATCGTCGCGAGGCGGCTCTTATACCAGGCGTCGAACTCCTCCTGGGTCTGGACGTACATGTCGCCGCGCATCAGGCTGTGGGCGAAGCCGCACAGCTGCGCGCAGGCGATCTCGTATTTGCCGGTCTTCGTCGGCTTGATCCACATCGGAATCTTCATCCCGGGCATCGCGTCCTGCTTGATGCGGAACTCCGGCACGAAGAAGTTGTGGATGACGTCCTTGCTCACGAGGTCGATGACGACCGTCTTGTCCACGGGCAGGCGCATCTCGTTGCCCATGACCACGTCGTCCGCCGCGGCAGGATCGTTGCGATCGAGCCCGATGGGGTTAGAGAAGTGCACGAGCTCGATCTTGCGGGCGCCGAGCTTGCCGTCCGGGCCGGCGTAATGGATGTTCCAGCCGAACTGCTCGGCGACGATCTCCACCTTCACCGCGTCCTTGTCCTCGGGCACGTGCATCTTGATCTTGCTCCAGACCGGGATCGCGTAGAACACGATCAGCGCGATCTCGAACGTCATGATGATCATGTCGGGGATGAGCGATTTCAGCTCGCCCTTGTTCTTATAAAGGAGCTGAGCGAAGGGGAACTTCGAGATCGAGTCGGGGACGCTGATGTGCGCCGGGGTGTCGTCGTGGTCCTCGCGGACCGCTTTGACGCCCGGCTTGGCGCGGTATTTCACCAGCAGGTAGATGAAAAAAGCGCCCCACAGGACGAAGATGCCCAACATCGCGGCGTGAATCAGCCAAATTCCGAAATCGATGTTGCCGGCGTAGCTCGACGCGGCAACCGGCAAGGACCAGCCGTATTTTCCCATGCGTTCCTCTCAGGTTCGATCAGCGGCGTCGGGATTCTAT
>CALRXP010000139.1:0-7179 GCA_943372155.1 Candidatus Endomicrobiellum trichonymphae
ACGGGTTGAGCGGATCGGCGGTGCGGACCTTGCGTTTTCCCGGGGGGCAGCCGCGCGTCAAGGGATCATCGTTGGCCTGGCCGGCCTCGAGGGCGGGGGCGTCCTCGTCGTTGGCGATGGGCGCCAGATCGGGATCCGTGTCGCCGGCAAGCACCCGCACGCAGCGATACTTCTGCAAGCCGTCGTTGGAGACGGCGGTGCGCGTGCCGCGCGGGCACTTGGGACGGTCCTTGAAGCCTCGCGGTCCCGTGACCGCGCCGAAGCCTTTTTTTACATCCTCTTTGACGCACTCAAACGGCTGATAGGGGTTGTTCGTCTGCGCGCGGTGGGTGCCGCGCGGGCATTCGCCCGGCGTCTCCTGGGCGCGCGCCGCGAGCACGAGCAGGGGAAGAAGGAGTAGCGCCCTCATGAGCGTTGCTTAGCCAGCCCTTGAAGGTGGGCGGCTAGCTCCGGATTATTCTGCAGAATGTAGCCCATGTCCTCGAACAACAAACGGAAGGCCCGCGTCGGCACGATGGCCATCGCCGACGCTGTGCGCAAGCCGTCGCGAAGCAAGGCCATTTCGCCCAGAAGGGCCTCTTTTCCAAGAGTCGCCACCTCGGCGCCGGCCGAGCCCATGCTGAGCGTCACGGAGACGGAGCCTTCGAGCAGGACGAACAGATCCCGGCCGCTCTCGCCCTGCTCGATGACGAACTCGCCCGGCGCGTAGGCGCCGACCCCGCTGCGGGGGAAGATCTTGGAGCACAGTTCGCCGGAAAACTCGGGAAAGAAGCTGTCCAGGCGAAGCGCCGCGGAGACTATCGCGGCTTCCGTATCGCTCGGCGCGACGCGCGCCGGATTGGCGGAGGCCATCCTCAGCGATTGAGGAGGTCGGGGTTGCGCATATGCTCGAGAGCGACCTCCTTGGTGATCATCTTCTTCGAGTACAGGTTCTTGATGAAGCTGTCCTTGGACACCATGCCGGACTGGGCGCCGGCCTGGATCGCGTCGTTGATCGCCTCGAGCTTGTTCTCGCGGATGAGCTGGCGCACGGCCGACGTCGCGATGAGGATTTCGCAGGCGAGCACCAGGCCCTTGCCGTCGGCTCGAGGAAGGAGCTCCTGGGAAATCACGGCCTCGAGCGTCATGGCGAGCTGTTCTCGAAGATTATCTTGATCGGCATTCGGAACGGCGGAGAGAATGCGCTGGGCCGTCTTCGAGGCGTCGCGCGTATGAAGCGTGGTCACGACGAGGTGTCCCGTCTCGGCGGCGAGCAGGGCCGCGCGGATGGACTCGGCGTCGCGCATTTCGCCGACGCAGACGATGTCCGGGTCCTGGCGCAGCGAGTCCATGATGCCGATGTCGAACGTCGGAGTGTCCACGCCGACCTCGCGCTGGACGAAGATCGAGCGGCAGGGCTTGAACAGGCTTTCGATCGGGTCCTCGATGGTGATGACCTTGCCGGGGCGGCCGGTCTGGTTGACCCACTCGAGCATGGCGGCCATCGTCGTGCTCTTGCCCGAGCCCGTCGAACCGGTGACGAAGATGATCCCGGATTTTTTATGGGCCAGGTTGCCGACGATGGGCGGCAGGCCGAGCGAAGAGAGGGGGTAGGTCTTGGTCGGGATGACGCGGATGGTGGCACCCGCCGTGCCCGTCGCCATATACAGATTGAAGCGGAAGCGGCCGACCTCGGCGATCGTGTAGGAGAAGTTGACCCGCAGCTCCTTCTTGAACGTCTCGCGGTGGAAGTCCTGCAGATAGGGATCGAGGATGGCGAGAATCGTCTCCGACGTCATCGCCGGATAGGGCAACGCCCCGATTTCGCCCGCGATGCGCGCGATCGGAGGAATGCCGTGGATCAGGTGGAGGTCGGAACCGCCGCGAGAGACCACGTCCGCCAGCAAGGTCGGTAGATCGATCTTATCTGCCATACGGGGGGAGGATATAAGGATAGCGGCGATACGTCAAGGCCGAAAAAGTTAATAGTCGGTAACGCGAATTACGGTTATTTAGGGATTGCCGCCGCCCGCGGCCTGCACCGGACGGCCGCGACGGTCCGAGACCCAGACCGCGAGACCTTCGCGCGGAGCGCCGGCCCTCGCCGCGGGAAGCGACGTGGCCCCGGCCCAGCCGTCCTTACCGCGCTTGAGCGGCGCATGCGCCAGGGCGAGCACAACGAAGTTATGGCTCAACGTCCGCCCGGCGTTCTCACCGGCGGCGACCTTCGACTCAATGCCGAAGCCCAGGCGCGCCGAGTACAGCTCGTATGGCCCGTCATCCTTGGCAGGCGCGAACGTGGCCTTCACCACTCCCTTCGCCGCGCTCGCCTCAAGCACGCCCACCTCATCCTTCGCGCCGGGAGCCGCCGAGCCCCAGCCCCGCCACTCGGCGCCGTCGAGAACCACTCCTGGGGTGTACACGGTCCCCGTGCCCCAGGCCGCGGCGTAAGCGCGCTGTCTCGCGGTGTACGATGTGTCGGCGAAGGCGTCAGGCCACCCCAAGCCGTCCCAGTAGTCCACGTGCAACACGATCGGCACGAACTCGGTCCACAGACCGGACTCGCCGCGCAGCGACGAGAACCAAGCGTCGGCCGGCGGGCAAGAGGAGCAGCCCTCCGACGTGTATAGCTCGAGCAGGCGTGCGCGCCGCACACCGGAGCGCACATGAATCTCGGCGGCGCCGGCGTTCGCGGCGGCCAGCAGAAGCAGGAGGAGGAGAGCTTTCATGCCTGTGAGTGTCTTTGACCGCGAGAAAATGTCATTCGGCCGCGACTTTGCTATACTGTTCTCGATCCGGGTTAGCTCAATGGTGGAGCAGGCCGCTGTTAACGGCAAGGTTCTAGGTTCGAGTCCTAGACCCGGAGTTTAATCTCGACGCGATGCGAAAGGCCCCTGAAGCGAAAGCTTCCGGGGCCTTTCTTCGTTCAACGGCCCTTGCGTAATAGCTGTATGCCGCCGAGGACGGACAGGACGAAACCGACCGCGCCGAGCATCAAGAGCGAATGCGGGTAGCGCGTGTGCCGGGAGGCAGGGACCTCGGGCTCGTGGTTCGCGGCCCAGTCGTTGAAGACGAGTTCCATGTCCTGCGTCGAGGGCAGCTGCATCGTCTTGTCGAGTACGGGCTGATAGGCGGGGTCGATGCGCGCGGCCTGGGTCAGCGCGTCGATCATTCCGGCTTTGTCGCCTTCTCCGGCGAGCGCGTACGCCTTGTAGAAGTAGGCCGAGGCGTCGTCGGGCTTGCCCGCGAGCGTGAGCTCGGCCGAGGCGCGGGCCGAGGGATAGTCGCCGATCTTGTTGAGCATCGCCATGCGCCAGCTGCGCGCGGCGGCGTTGCGCGGGTTGAGGGTGATGGCCTGGCCGAGCTGGTCGATGGAGCCGCGCGCGTCCGTGCCGGCGGACCCGACGGCGCGCGAGGTGAGCTCCGCGGACAGCAAAGCTCCGACCGCGGGCGTCGCGGACGCAGGCCGCGCGGTGGCGGGGGAAAGCCCCGACAAGCGGACGGGGATCATCGCCCCGCCGGAGACGGACGCCGTCTCCTCGCCCGTGGTGCCGCTGAGCACCGGAAGGCCGGCGCGGCGCCCGTCGTCGCCCAGGGCGATGCCGCCGCTGACCGCGTTCGACAAAGCGGCACGGCCGGCGTCGGTACCCGAGAGGCTTACGATGGCGGCCGCCTGAGGATTGGACGGATCGAGGAGCAAAGCGCTTTGCGCGTCGCGCACGGCGGCGTCGTAATCGCGGCGGTCGTATTCCGCGCCGGCGCGAAGGACGAAGGCGTCGGCGTTGCCCGGATTGATTGCGAGGGCCTTGTCGGCCTCCGCGATCGCCCCGGCCGTGTCGCCGTTTTCAAGGGCGACGTCACCCGCGTCCACGTGGGTGTAGGAGTCATCGACCTGATCGCTGAAGAATATCGCGGAGCTTCCGGCGTAGCCCTTGCCGTCGCGACGCGGAGAGCGCCGAACCTCGCGCACGGCGGCCTGAAAGACGCGGTAAAACACCGGGGAGCTTTCATTCGCCGCCAAACGGAACGCCTCCTTCAGCTTCGCGGCGCGCTCGACCTCCTCACGGTGCTGGGCAGGGAGGACGTTTCCGTTCTTGCTGTCGCGCGTCTTGCGCGTCCAGGCGGCCTCGTAGCGGAGAAAGGCGGCGAAGACGTCGTGGGTCACCGGGACGCGGCGACCGTCCGCGGAAGGAAGCGCGGTGGCCATCACGGTAATGAAACGCTCCGCGGCCTCCGGATCCTCGCCGCGCTTCTCGAAGTAGCCGCGCAACGTCTTCAGGCCCGCGTGATACTCCGCCGCGGTCAGATCCTGGGACCCGGCCGGCCGGGCCGAGGGTTGAGAGGAGGCCGCCAGGGGGAGCGCGAGCAGCACGAGGAATAAGGGGAGGCGGGTCACGGCCGCAGTATAAATCGCCGGGGAGGAGGCGTCAAGCCGTAAGCTACAATACGGCGGTCATGGCCGAAGAAGAGGAAAAGGGCGTCCATGTCGGATCCGGAAGCTTTCGCGTGGATCGCGCACGGATGCTCGCGGAGCTCGCGCGCTTCGGCTACGCGAACGCGCTTTACTCCGTCTTGGCCGTCGCCCGATCCGCCGTGCTCGCCGGCGCCTCCCGGATCGTTTTGCGGGGGCTCACCAAAGGCGGACTGACGCTGAAGACCTTCGACGGGCTCGAGATCGAATTCGACGGGGAGCCCTTCGACGAAGAGTTCCTTCGCCACCCCTACGATTGTCTTTTCGGCTCGAGCTCAGACCGCCCCCGGCGCGCGCAAATGGCGAGGGCCCTGCTGTCGATCGCCCGCAGCGGGCCGAACCGCCTGACGTTGACGAGCGGAGCGCCCGGGGCGCGCTTCGAGCTCTCCGTCCGGCAGGGGGAGGAGGAACTCCGCCCACTCGAAGGAAAGGGTTTCACGGTGCTGCGCGTCGAATGGGAGGGATATTTCCTTTCCACAAGCGAGATGCTGTTCGGGCTCGTCGACTTGATAGAGGAAAAGATGCGGCACTCGCCGATACCGGTCACCCTCGAGAACGTCTGGACCGGCTACGGGGATTCAAAAGCGCGCGGCGACTTCGCGATGCGTCCTCCTGAGGCGGCCCCCGTCATCGAACGGGTTCTCCGGCAAAAGGGCATGCGCGGCGTCGTTGGCGTGCCTCTGCGCATCGTGCCGAACACGGCCCATGTGGACCTGTGCTGGGCCGGCGTCACGGTGGAGCGCTTCTCCGACGCGTCCTTTCTTCATGTCCCGGTCGACGGCTTCATCGATTTCGATCGCTTCAGCCTCGACATCTCGGCGGGGGCCGTGGTCCGGGACGACGCTTATAAGACCGCCGTCGCCGCCCTGAACCACGAGGCCACCGCCCTGGCGATCCGCGCGGCCCGAGAACAAGCGGAGGCCATGAAGGCTTCCGCCGCCTTGCTCCAGACCGCGCGCAATCGCGAGATGTGGACCGGAACGCTCGACGGTAGCTTTGAAACCATGGGGGCGCCGACGGGCTGGGGCGCGCCGACCTACACCGCCAAGGAGCAGGACGAGCGGGCGAAAATCCACCTCGTGGCCGCGCGCACCCGCTGGCTGCGCTACTGCGCCAAGCGAGTCCTGGATTCAGGTGAAGGCGCCCCGGAGCTCATAGCGGCGCTCAAGGAGGCCCCTTTGTTCTTTTCGACAGGGCTCGAGCCCCTTAGCCTCACGCGGCTGGCGGCGATCCTGGAAAGCGCCGGACGCATTCCGGCCTCGGCGAACTTCGGCTCGGGCCTCGGGCCGATCCTTTGGCTGTCCTCCTCGCGGGACGCGGCGTTGTTACCCGAACGCTACACGATCAAGCGCCAGCAATAGGTTTGCTAGAATAATCCCGTCATGCGAGCCAGAATCGCCGCTTCGATCTTGCTCCTCGCCGCCGCCGCCTGCGGCGACGGAGGCTCGGCGTCCAAGCTCCCCGACGTCCGCCTCGCCACCTTGGCGGGGCCGCCCGGGCCCTCGCTCGCGACCTGCAATACCGAGAAATGCCTGACCGTCGTCGTGGCGCCGTGGTGCGAGGTCTGCCACCGCGTGACGCCCGACATCGTGCGCCTGCGCCGCCATCTCGACAAGGTCGGCATCGCGAGCCGCGTGGTGGTCGGCCTCTCCGAGCTCGAGCCCATCAAGGGCATGGCCGGCCTGTTCGGCTCCGACACCTTGCTCGATCCCGGAGGCGCCGTCGCCGCCCGCGGCGTCCCTTTGTTCATCGTGACCAACCGGACCGGAGACGTGATCCGGCGCGTCAACGGCTTCCCGAGCGGGGCGTCCACCGCCGGAGAGCTCGCCGCCTATTTCGGACTTCCCTAACGATTCGACAGGAGAAACGACCATGATCATCGGAGTGCCCAAGGAAATCAAGAATCGCGAGCACCGCGTCGGCCTCGTGCCCGGCGGCGCGCGCGCCCTCGTCAAGGACGGCCATAAGGTCATGATCGAGAAGGGCGCCGGCCTCGGCTCCGGCATCACCGACGACGAGTATAAGGCGGCGGGCGCGGCGATCGTCGACAAGAAGCGTCTGTTCGCCGACGCGGAGATGATCATCAAGGTAAAAGAGCCTCTTGAGGAGGAGTATTCGCTGTTCCGCCCCGATCAGATTCTCTACACCTACCTTCACCTCGCCCCGGCCCCCGCGCTGACCAAGGCCCTGCTCAAGGCCAAGATCAAGGGCGTGGCCTACGAGACGATCCAGCTCAAGGACGGAAGCCTCCCGCTGCTGACGCCGATGAGCGAGGTCGCCGGCAAGATGTCGGTGCAGCTCGGCGCGCAGTTCCTCGAGAAGCACCATGGGGGCCGCGGCGTGCTCCTGGGCGGCGTCCCGGGCGTGGCGCGCGGCGTGGTCACCATCATCGGCGGCGGCGTCGTCGGCATCAACGCCGCGAAGATCGCCATCGGCATGGGCGCGCGCGTGAACATTCTCGACGTCTCGGCGCAGCGCCTGGCCTACCTCGACGACGTGTTCGGCAACTCGGTGTCGACCTTGATGAGCCACGATGAGAACATCATGAACTCCGTCGTGCGCTCCGACCTGCTCATCGGCGCCGTCCTCATCCCCGGTTCTAAAGCACCTTCGCTCGTTACGGAGGAAATGGTCAAGAAGATGAAGCCCGGCTCGGTCATCGTGGACGTCGCCGTGGACCAGGGCGGCTGCATCGAGACCTGCGAGGTCACCAGCCACGATCGCCCGAT
>CALRXP010000140.1:0-7170 GCA_943372155.1 Candidatus Endomicrobiellum trichonymphae
TCAGCGCGGAGAGGACGAAGCCCAAGGTCGCGAGAAACGCCATGAGAAGCACGACCAGCACGCAGGACAGGTACGGCAGGCCCAAGGTCAACCACGCGCGTCCGCCGCTGATCCCGTATTCATCGCGGATGCCGCGCGCTTTGTACGACAACGACCACAGGCCGACGCCGAAGAACACCAGCCGCAAGGACCATGAGGGCTTCGTGAACGCGGCCTGACAGACCAGGATCAGGGGCACGGCCGCCAGCCACGTCAACTCCGAGAGCCCGAGGTGGACGAGCAACGCGCGCGCATCGCCGCGTGCTCCGCCGAGCTCGAGGATGAGGTGGAGCAAGGCGGTGGTCATGAAGATCAGGACGGCGTGCCACACCACCGCGAGAGCCAGCGCGGGCCACCCGAAAGGCAGGTAGGCGCGGCCGGCCAGGGATTCGGCCACGTACAGGCTCGCCGCGCCGAGCAGGATCCCGAACAGGCCGAGGGCGACCGGTCGCCGCTGGCGGATGAGAGACGAAGAGTGAGCGCGGTCCTCGAAGAAATCGTAGACGAGCTCGACGGAGTCCACTACCAGCCCCCGGACCAGGCGTACAGCAGGCCGTGCGGGATCGCCGGCGTCGCGTTCAGGCTCACGCCCGCCGCGCTCATGCCGAGCGTCAGGCGCGCGCGCGTCTCGAGAAGCTCGAAGATGTCGTTGAGCTTCTCGGTGTCGCGCCGCACGCGGGGCGTCTCGTCCTTGATGCCGCCGAGCTCGGCGGCGAGCTTGGTCGCGTCGACCGAGTCGCCGAGCTGGTCTACCAGGTGTAAGGCAAGAGCCTGGTTGCCCGAATAAATACGCCCGTCGGCCAGCGGCTTGACGACGTCCACAGGGAGCTTGCGTCCGTCGGCCACGGCCTGCACGAATTGGCCGTAGGCGTCGTCGATCAAAGTCTGCAGGATCTGGCGTTCCTCTGCCGTCATCGGCCGCGCGGGCGAGCCGATGTCCTTGTGCTTGCCGGACTTGATGGGATCGGACTTATAGCCGACCTTGGCGAAGAGACCTTCCATGTTCGACACGTTGAAGATCACGCCGATCGAGCCGGTGAGGGTGCCGGGATGGGCGACGATCTTGTCGCAGGCCGCGCCGAGGTAGTAGCCGCCTGAGGCGGCCACGTCGCCGAACAGGGCGACGAAGGGCATGTTGTTGTGCTTCTTCTTCACGCGCAGGATGCGGCTATAGATCTCCTGGACGGCTCCGACGCTGCCGCCGGGAGAATTGATGTCGAGGACGATGGCCTTCACGCCCTTGGTATCGGCCAGCTGCTCGATGCGGCGCGCCCACTGCTCGGCGCCGCGCTCCCACGGCTTGCCGCCCTCGGAGGACATGATCGGTCCGCGAATCGACACCCAGCCGACGCTGTCCTTCGGCGTCATATTCAGGAGGCCCTTCGTCGAGCTCTCGGATTTCTTGGCGCCCTCGCCGCGCGAGCGCACGATCAAAACGGCGGAGGCGAGCAAGGCGGCGGCGTGCAGGGCGAGAAGGCCCGCGATTAGGCGACGCTTGATGCGGCGCGGGCCCGGCCCGTGCTGCTCGGACGGCTGGGGCTCCGGAGCGGCTCCGGGCGTCGGGGACATCGGGTCCATGTTCAGCTCCTCAATTCGAACGTCGCAGGGCGTCGCTGTCGACGACCCGGTTGCGGCCCGCCGACTTGGCGGCGTACAGCGCGGCGTCGGCGCGCGCGACCATCTCCTCCGGCGTCGACGCGTCCCGCGGGAAGTGCGACAGCCCGATCGAGACCGTCACCCGGAGCTCCTCAAAGCCGACCGAGAACAGCTCCGCCTCGATCGCCGCGCGGATCGCCTCGGCCTTGCGCAGCGCGCCCGCCGGCTCGGCGCGCGGGAGCACGATAGCAAACTCCTCGCCGCCGTAGCGCGCGACGAAGTCCGTGTCGTAGACGAGGGAGTTGAGCACCGCGCCCAGGCGCTTGAGCACTTGGTCGCCGAACGGATGGCCGAACCGGTCGTTGAGGCTCTTGAAGTGGTCGATGTCGAGCAGCATCAGGCCGAAGGTGGTCTTAAAGGTCTTCGCGCGCACGAGCTCGTCGCCGATCTTCTTGTCGAAGGCGCCGCGCCGGCGGACGCCGGTGAGGCCGTCGATCTCCGAGAGGCGCTCCACTTCCTGGAACAGCTTCACGCGACGGAAGGCGACGCCGAGCTCGGATACGAACGACTGGGTCTTCGCGAGCCAGGCGTCGGGGGCGGAACCGTCCGGGATGCGCGTGTAGAGATAGCCCAGGAGCTCCTGCCCTTCTTTGATCGGCACGCCGACGGAACGCTCCGGCCGTTCGAAGAAGCGAGGTGAGGCCGCGTTCGCGCCATTTTCCTGGAGCAGGCGTTCGAGCGTGGCCCACGAGGCGCCCGGTGAGGTGCGCAATCCTCGCACAGTCAGAGGCCGAACCTCTCCCTCGCCGCGCAAGCCGGCGACGTAGAGCGCGTACTCGACGCGGGGCCCGAAGTATTGCTCCAAGGCGCCTTCGACGCGCGGGCGCGCTTCTTCCCAGGACATCGCCTCGGAGAGGCTCTTGACCATGCCGTACAGAGCGGACGCCTCGCGGTGGGCGAGCTCGGCGTTATGCCCGCGCGCCTTGAGGCCGCGTAGCTCCTCGGCCATGCGTTCGCGTTGCACGCGCACGCTCTCGAGCCGCTCGGACAGGGCGTTGTGCTCGACCTCCCGCTTGCGCGCCAGCCGCCACGCGAGCGCCGCTCCGCCGACGCCCCACGCGGCGGTCAGCCCGGCCGCGGCGCGGCCGGCGACGGGCGACGAGGCGAGCAGGGCCGCTCCGGCGGCGATGGCCAGGCCGAGGAACGCGACCGCGGCGGCCGAGCGTCGCGGATACGCCGCCCACAGCCCGAACGGGGGCAAGAGGATCAATGCCGCCGTCAGCCACTCGAGCTTCATCCCACCACCTGGTTTCGGCCGCCGTGCTTGGCTTTATACAGCCGCTCGTCGGCGACGCGCACGATCTGCGAGGCCGTCGTCGCGTCGGTCGGGAAGGCGGCGACGCCGAGGCTCATCGTCGCGCGCGTCGGCGAGCCGTTGAAGACGAAGGGCTCCTCGGCCACGCGCGCGCGGATGCGCTCGGCGACCTGAACGGCCTCGGAGCGCACGTAGTTGGGCAGGATGATCGCGAACTCCTCGCCGCCGTAACGGGCGACGAAGTCCACGGGGCGGGCGAAGGAGGCCAAAATCGCGGCCAAGGTGCGCAGGAGCTGGTCGCCGGCCTGATGGCCGAAGGAGTCGTTGTAGCGCTTGAAGTGATCGACGTCGAGCATGATCATCGCCAGCGGCGTCTGGCTGCGGCCCGAGCGGAGGATCTCCTCCTGCAGGCGCTGCTGGAAGGCGCGGTGGCTGTGAAGCTGGGTGAGCGAGTCGTGCGTCGCCTGACGGTGCACGCTCTCGTACAGGCGGATGTTCTCGAGCGAGAGCGCGGCCATCGTCGCGTACAGGTCCACCGTTCGCACCTCGTCGGGCCCGAACGCGCCGACGGCGTCGCTTTCGAGCTTGACGAAGCCCGCGGCCTGGCGCATCACCTTGAGCGGCACGGCGACGCCGGACACGAAGCGGGCCCCGGGCACGACCTGAGCCTCGGCCCGCGCGTCCTTGATCAGCACCGGGCCGCGTCGTCGCTGGGCGGCGAGCAGCAGGGGGTCTTCGGCCGCGCCGCCGACCACCGACACGCGCGCGGCGGGAAAGCGCTGGGACAGAATCGTGATGAGGCGCGTCTGGACCTCGCGCCCGTCGAGCGTGCCGGAGAGGCTCTTGGCCGCGTCGGACAAGTCGCGACGCAGGCGCGTGTCCACGCCGACGGTTTCCTCGTAGGAGCGGTAGTACTTGAGATCACGCTCGTCGTCGCGGATCTGATCCTGAAGATTCATCTGCTCGAGCAAGGTCCCGCGCTCGTCGGCGAACTGCCGATTGCGGTGCGCGGCCTGCGCCGCGGCCAGCAGCCACAAACCTCCGAGCCCGGCGACGAGCAGGGGCCGGCCTTCTTCGGAGCGGACCATCAGCACGGCGGCGATGACGCTGGCGAGGAAGGTCAGGACCAGCGGAGATTCCCCGTCCTGGCGCAGGTCGGACCAGAGGAGGCAGAGGCCGCACGCGGGAACGGCGGCCGGTCCGAGTTCCGGGCGGGCCACCACGAGCAAGGCCAGCCCCGCGAAGAGCCCGTACGAACCCAGCAACGTCACGGCTCTTGAGCGTGAGTCTCCCATTAAAATGGTGGAGGTGGCGGGATTTGCACCCGCGTCCAAACGGCGCCGACTGAAGTCACTACAGGCTTAGCCCATCCTCATTTTCGCCTAGGGAAAACCGATGGACGCGTGCTCCCTGGGCTAACCCCGTTCGGTCTTAGGCCCCCCGCCCACGGAATAACAGGGAAGGACCGCATCCTGCTCTTTACACTGGCGACCCACTAGCAGGCGTCGTGGACCAGCGTGTGCTCACTGCGGTTTAGGCAGTGGCCCAGGCCAATTGCGTATTGGCAGTTGTTGTTTGGTCCGGTTTATAAGGGGCCCTGACCAACCCCTGCCTGCGACTGTCAGCTCAACGACATTTGTCGAAGCTAGATCACCCCCGACGAGACAGTATAACAGGGGAACACCGCTTCGGCAAGGCCGCCGGGCCTACATGTCCGTCGGAGAGACGGGCTCCATCAGGAGGCTCAGCTGGATATTGGGCGACTCCGGAACCTTGACGAGGGCCGCGCTCGTGTTGCCGACGAGGTCACGACCCACGACGCGATACGAACCCGGCAGCGTCGGCACCGGCACCTGGACCGAAGCGGGCGGCATTCCGGCCACGGGCGCCTGCCATTCCTGGACCAAGGTCGTGGGCTTGCCCGCGGCGTCGAGCTTCCAGACGCGGATATGGGAGAGGCCGAGAGAGTTCGTGTCCTTGATCTCCACTTGGTCGCCCGTGCCGGCGGCGGCCACCATCCAAATCTGAGGAGGGACGTCGTCGGCCACGAGGCGCATGAGGAATTCGCGAGGCGTCACGGACTGCCCGGGAAAGCGGGCGTCGAACTCGGGATACGTGCCGCTCTGAAAGAACGGGCCCGGGTCCACGTGGGCGCGCGCGATGCCGCGGTCGGCCTCCTCGTGCGTGATGACGTGGGCCTGATCGCGGGGCAGATTCGTCTCCTTGGCGATGGCGCGGATGAGCCAGGCCATGGACGCGTACATGCGCCAGTAGTTGTTCGGATTCCAATCCGAATGGACGAAAGGGTTCACGCTCCCGGGCTGGCCCGATTCGGTCTCGATGCCGACGGCGGCCTTATCCACCTCGTCGTTCTTGACCTGGTTGGCGATGTTCTCGATCTTGACCATGCGGATCACGCGTCCGTCGCGGCAGACCATGAAGTGCGCCGCGGTTTTCTGGCTCAGCAGCCAGGACAGGGAACCCTCGCACGCGTGCGGCTTGCCCGTCGCTCCGCCCGAGGCGTGGAGCACGATGTACTTGATGCCGCCGGCCTCGACGCGGTCCGCGTGGGTCACGCCGGTCTCGATGCGCCGCTTGATCTTCTTCTTACCCTTGCGGCCGATGACGGTGCGGCTCATCTGCTCCATCCGGTCCACCATCTCCGCATACTCAAAATTGACCTGCCCATCCTCCGGATCAATCGACGGATCCCCGGTGGCGGCCGCCTTCGCCCTCGCGGCGGCGGGGACCACGAAGGACGGCTCCGAAACGCCGAAGGCGCCGGACATCTCGGCGAGGGTCTTGTTCACCCTCTCGCCGGGATCGGTGTTAGCCGACGCCGAACCGGCGAAGGCCAGAAGAGCCGCGAGCGAAAGGCAAACCGAGGGTTTCGTGCTCATTGGGTGGAGGATAACCCCTTCTCGCCCGCCCAACAAGGCCGTAGGGCCCAGGCTGCGGAGGTCTAAAGGGCCTAGACGACGCGCGCTCCGCCCGTGGCTCCCTCGAGGGCGGCGACGAACTCCTGGGGCGTGCGGTAACGGCGCTCGGGATCCGCCTGGAAGGCCTTCAGGAACACCTCATCGAGCGCCTCCGGCAGCCCCGCGATGTTGCGCGACGGCGGGATGTAGCTCATGTTGATCTTGTTCATCAGCATCCCCGCCCCGATCCCGATGAACGGCAGCTTGCCCGTCAGCATCTCGTAGGCGCAGATCGCCAGCGCGTACACGTCCGACTCCTTGCGCACCACGCCCTGCTCCTGCTCCGGCGCCATGTACGGCGGCGTCCCCACCACCGTGTTCGTCATCGAGTAACGCGTCATCGCGTCCTTGGCCATGCGCGCGATGCCGAAATCCATCACCTTCACCGCCCCCGTCTTCGTCAGCATCACGTTCGAGGGCTTCATGTCGCGGTGGATCACGCCCTTGGAGTGCGCGTACGTCAACGCCTCGCCCATGGCCCGCGTCACCCGCACCGCCTCCGCGATCTCCAGGCGCCCCGCGCTCTGAACCAAATCGTGCACCGTCTTGCCGTCCACGTACTCGAACACCAGGTAGACGTCCTCGCCTTCCTCCGCGATCGCGTAG
This sequence comes from Candidatus Endomicrobiellum trichonymphae, assembly GCA_943372155.1. GTDB lineage: Bacteria > Elusimicrobiota > Elusimicrobia > UBA1565 > UBA9628 > GWA2-66-18. The sequence goes on from CALRXP010000140.1 coordinate 6,535, forward strand.
ATGTCCACGATGTTCGGATGATGCAGCGACGCCACGGTCTTCGCCTCGATGATGAACCGGTCGCGCTCGCGCGCGTTCAGCCGCAGTTCCTCGCGCATCTTCTTGATCGCCACCCGGCGCCCCAAGGAGCGGTCCGTCCCTTCGTACACCATCCCCATTCCGCCCGCCCCGATCTGACGCGCGATCTCGTACTGGCCCCGGATCAGGCCGCCGGTCGAGAGCGCAGGCACCGGAGCGGTTCCCGAAGACGGTCCCCGGCGCTCGGACTTCGTGAAGACCGAGGCGACGGAATTCTTGATCGGCTTCAGAACGGCGCCCAGCAACCCAAGCGCCAGCAATATCCCCGCCCCGAGCCCCGCGCCGAAGACCAAGCTGACCCGCTTGCCCCGCGCCGGCGCGGCGTCGGCCGGAGTCGAGCCCCTTTCCTTGGCTTCGCCCGGAAAGAGGAAAATGACGTCCGAGTCCGTGGGCAACTGGAGCGTCTGAGCGTCGGCGAGGGTCCGGGCGAATCGCGGATCAAGCGACGCCGCGCGGCGAAGATCGGCGAGCATTCCCGCCCGGTCGCCGAGTCCGGCGCGGGCGTGGGCGCGGTTGGCGAACGCCCACGCGTTGTTGGGCGCCGCCGCGATCGCGGCG
>CALRXP010000141.1:0-7151 GCA_943372155.1 Candidatus Endomicrobiellum trichonymphae
CTCGAAACCTCGGCCGACGCCTGGGCGAAAGCCAAGGGCTGGGTTTTGTCGGCTCCGGAGCGCGCGTCCTGGCTCTCGTCCCTCAGAGAAGCCTCCGGCCCGGCCCTCACCGCGAACCGCGTCATGGGCGGCCTGGCTTCCGTCGCCGCCTCCCGCGTCGCCCGCGAATTCCGTCTCGGCGGCCCGTCCTTCACCGTCTCCGCCGAAGAGAACTCCGGCCTCAAAGCTCTCGAAGCCGCCGTCCGCGCCCTTCAGCGTGGCGAAGTGGACGCGGCCCTGGCGAGCGCGGCCGACCTGGGCGGCGACGCTCGCGCCTTGGCCGGAGCCCACTCGCTCAAGCCCTTCTCGCCCGATGGCCGCCCGCGTCCCTTCGACGCCGCCGCCGACGGTTCGACTCCCGCGGAGGGCGCCGCCACCGTCGTCCTCAAGCGTCTCGACGACGCCCTGCGCGACGGCGACCGCGTCTACGCGGTCATCAAGGGTCTCGGCGCCGCGTCCGGCGGCGGAGCCGATGCCGTGGTCGCCACCCCGGAGGCCTGCGTCGAGGCCCTGCGCCGCGCCTACGACGACGCCAAGGTGGACCCGAGCACGATCGGTCTCCTCGAATGCCACGGCTCCGGCGACGCGGGCGAGGACCGCGCCGAGGCCTCCGCCCTCGTGGACTTCTTCGGCACCGCCGAAGCCGAGTTGCCGCTGGCGCTCTCCGCCTCGAAGTCCGTGATCGGCCACGCCGGCGCCGCCGCCGGCCTCGCGGGCCTCGTGAAGGCCGCGCTGTCGCTCTACCAGGAAATCCTGCCCGCCGGCCCCGCAATCGTCAACCCGATCTCGCCGCTCGCGGGCGCCCGCAAGCGCTTCCACTCGCCGCGCCGCGCCTCCTACTGGCTGCGCAACCGCGCCGACGGCCCGCGCCGCGCCGGCGTGACCTCGATGGGCATCGACGGCGGCGTCGTGCACGCCGTGCTCGAGCAGCTCGAGCGCGAGACCGCCGACCCTCGCGTTGAAGACGAACGCCGCCAGCCGCTCGGCGCCCGCGCCGAAGCTCTTTTCGCCGTCGAATCCGCCGACGTCCCGTCCTTGCTCGCGGGCCTTTCCTCTCTGATCGACTGGACCGCGGCCCAAGACCCGGGCGACGGGATCGAGGCCCTCGCCCGCCGCTGGTGGATCAAGCGCGGCACGTCCGCCGACTCCCCGCTCGCCTGCGTCCTCGTCGCGCGCGACTGGAAGGAGCTCCTGGCCCTCGCGCGCCAAGCCGCCGACTCCATCCGCGATAACCCCGAGCGGCCCCTGCCCTCCGACCGCGCCTACCTCACCGCTCGCAAGCCGTTGGGGGGAGACCTGGCCTTCGTGTTCCCCGGCTCCGGCAACCAGTATCTCGGCATGACCGCCGCGGTCGGCGCGCAGTGGCCCGAAATCCTGCGCCAGCAGGACTCCGAGAACGGCTACCTCCGCGACCAGATGACGCCCGCGCGCGTCGCGCCCTGGCGCCTGGCCTTCGAACCCGGCTGGGAAGCCAAGGCCGACAGCGAGCTCAACGCCGACTATCACGCGCTGATCTTCGCCTCCGTCGCCCACGGCACCGTCACCTCGGACTTGATGCGCTCCTTCGGGGTGAATCCCACCGCCGTGATCGGCTACAGCCTGGGCGAGACCGCCGGCCTCTTCGCGACGCGCGCTTGGACCGCCCGCGACGAGATGCTGAGGCGCATGAAGCAGTCCTCCTTGTTCACCTCCGAGCTCGCCGGCCCGTGCGACGCGGCCCGCCAGTTCTGGCGCCTCCCGGCCAACGAGAAGGTCGACTGGGTGCTCGGCGTCGTGGACCGTCCCGCCGATGCCGTCAACATGGCCCTCAAGGGCGCGGAGCGCGCAGCACTCTTGATTGTGAACGCTCCGGTCGAGTGCGTCGTCGGCGGCTACCGCTCCGCCGTCGAGAAATTGGTCGAAGGCCTGGGCTGCGTGTTCCTGCCGCTCCAGGGCGTCTCCACCGTGCACTTCCCGGCGGCGAAGCTCGTCGAGAAGCAGTACAAAGATCTGCATCTGTTCCCGACCCGTGCACCAAAGGGTATCCGTTACTACTCCGGCGCCTTCGGCAAGTCCTACGAGGTCACGCGCGAATCCGCCGCCGACTCGATCACGACCCAGGCCATTCGCTCGGTCAATTTCGCCGCATTAATTAAAACGGCGTACGAAGATGGAGTTCGAACATTCGTCGAACTCGGCCCGCAGGGAAGCTGCACGCGCATGATCGGTAAGATTTTGGGTCCGTTAACGCACAACGCTCGTTCCGTGGATAGTCGCGGATTGGATGACGTGTCCGGCGTGCTCAAGACGTTGGCCTTCCTGATCGCGGAGCGTGTTCCCGTCGATCTCAAGCCGTTGTATGGGGCTCGTACGTTCTGCGCCGGTCACCAACCCGCGCCGGCGCAGCCGGCGCAATACGTCCGTTTGCCGTTAGGTGGCCGTCCCTCCAAAGTCTCCTGGTCTCCGTCGTTACCGCCGAAGGCGGAAGCTCCGGCACCCGCGAAGCCGTTCATCGCCGCACCGAGCGTTCGTATTCAAGAGCCCCGCCTCCCCGGCGCCGATTTCACCGCCCCGAAAATGTCGCCGACGCCATCATCACTGTTCCCGGGGAGAGTCGCCCCGCTCTCCTCTCCATCCGCCGCCGGCAGTCTCGCCAACGCCGCCTCTTTGACGGCCCAAGCCCACCAGATGTACCTCAAGCTCGCCGAGAACTTCGCCACCCTTCAAACAAAAAATCTTGCCGAGCAGATGCGCATCGCCACCGGCCAGTCCGTCGTCCCCGTCACTGGTGTCAGGCCTTCAGATTCTTTCGATTTGGGTGTCAGGCCCGCAAATTCGTTGAAATCTCCGGTCTTCATGGACCGCAAGGCGTGCTTGGAGTATGCCTCCGGCAAGATCGGCAACGTCCTGGGCGAAGCCTTCGCTCACGTTGACGCCTACCCTACGCGGGTCCGCCTGCCGGAAGAGCCGTTGATGCTCTGCGACCGTGTCGTGAGCGTCACGGGCGTGCCCAATTCGATGAAGTCCGGCTCATGTGTGACTGAGCACGACGTCCTCCACAACGGCTGGTACCTCGACGGGGGGAGAATACCCACCTGCATCGCGGTCGAAGCGGGCCAGGCGGACCTTTTCTTGTCCGGCTATCTGGGCATCGACACCCAGACCAAGGGCAAGGCGGTGTATCGCCTGCTCGACGCCATCGTCACCTTCCACGATCACCTGCCCCAGCCCGGCCAGGTGATCAAATACGATATCTCGATCGACGGCTTCGGCCAGCACGACGACATTTGGTTGTTCTTCTTCAGATATGACTCGACCGTCGACGGCAAGCCGCTCCTGACCATGCGCAAAGGCTGCGCCGGCTTCTTCACAAATGCCGAGCTCGCCAAGGGCAAGGGCATCGTCCTGACGGAAGCCGAAAAGGCGCCCGTTCCGGGCAAGCTCCCGTCCGACTGGAAGGCCTTGGCTCCGTTCAACGAGAAGATCTCTCTGAACGAAGCCCAATTCCAGTCCCTGCGCGCCGGCGATCTGGGCTCTGCCTTCGGCCCGTCCTTCGCGCACATCCCGTTCGTTCCTGATACCTTACCCGGCGGCCGCATGAAGCTCGTGGATCGCATTCTTGAACTCGATCCCAAGGGCGGGCGCTACGGCTTGGGCCGTGCGGTCGGCGAGATGGACATTCATCCCGATGACTGGCACCTTGTCTGCCACTTCAAGGACGACAACGTCATGCCTGGCACGCTCATGTACGAGTGCTGCCTGCATACCCTTCGGGTATGCCTTTTGAGAATGGGCTGGGTGGGGGAGAAAGGCAATATCTGGCATGAGCCCGTCCCCGGCGTTGCTTCCCAGCTGAAGTGCCGAGGCCAGGTCCTCGCCTCCACGAAGAAGGCGCGCTACGAGCTTCACATTAAAGAGCTGGGCTACGAGACGGACGGCACGCCGTTCTGCGTCGCGGATGCGTTCATGTACTCCGACGATAAGAACATCGTTCAGATCACCGACATGTCGGTTCGTCTCTCCGGCACGAATCGTGCGTCCATCGAGTCCCTGTGGCTTAAGAAAGAGAAGACCGTGCTGTACGGCCCCGACAAGATCATGGCCTACTCGAACGGCAATCCGTCTGAGGCATTCGGGGAACCCTACAAGGTCTTCGATAAGGACCGAATCCTGGCGCGTCTGCCCGGCCCGCCGTATCAGTTCCTCGACCGGATCGTGGAAACCAGGGGGGCGCCGTTCGTTTTGAAAGCTGGCGCCGCCGCCACGGCCGAGTACGACATCCCTCGCGACGCCTGGTACTTCCGCGAGAACGGCCAGGCCACGATGCCCTTCGCCGTTTTGCTTGAGGTCGCCCTCCAGCCCTGCGGCTGGCTCGCCGCCTACTGCGGCTCCGCGCTGACGAGCCCGATCGATTTGTCGTTCCGTAATCTCGGCGGTGACGCCGTGCAGTACGTTGAGATCACGCCTGAGACCGGCACGCTCGTCACGTCCGTCGTGATGACCAAGGTCTCCCAGTCCGGCGGGATGATCATTCAGAATTACGATATGACCATGACGGACGGTCAGGGTCGTCTGGTGTACAAGGGGAAGACGGAGTTCGGCTTCTTCACGAAGGAGTCGCTGGCCCAGCAGGTCGGTTTGCGCGGCGCGAAGCCCTTCGTACCCACTACCTCTGCGCGTTCGTTGCTTTTAAGCAACGGTCTGCCGGCTTTGCCTGGCCCGATGCTCCTGATGCTCGACAGCGTCGAGCAATACGACAACGCCGGCCCCAAGGGCCTCGGCGCCCTCATTGGCCATCGCGCCGTGAACCCCAACGAGTGGTTCTTCTCCGCCCATTTCTATCAGGACCCCGTCTGCCCCGGCTCGCTCGGCCTCGAGTCCTTCATCGAGCTCATGAAGTGCCACGCCCGCGACCGCTGGCCCGGCGCCGGTCGCTTTGAGAGTATGGTCCTCGGCAAGACGCACAAGTGGCTCTATCGCGGCCAATATACGCCTGTGAACAAGAACGTTGAGGTTCAGTGCTGGATCACCGGTATTGATGAAGCGTCGAAGACGCTTTCGGCCGATGGTTACCTCCTGCGCGACGGCCTCGTGGTTTACGAGATGAAAGACTTTTCATTGAGAATCAATTAGGTCGATGGAACGGAATTTTTCTGCCCGGTTGTATAAACAGTTCTCCCTGGGTCTCCTCCTCGTTCTGGGAGGATGCTCATTACAGCTAAAGCGCGCGGATAAATTCCTGCTGGAAGAAAAATTCGAGGCTGCGGAGCGAGAGTATCTCGGTGTCCTCTCTTTAAATCCGAAGAATTCTCATGCGATTTACGGACGAGATGCATCCAGGCGAGGCATCATTGGAGCACAGCTGTTGCAGGTGCGCCACCTTCGTTTGGCCGGTAACGGAGAAGAGGCCTTAGAGTTGCTTTTGGCAGTGATGAAATCTGAAAATGAGTGGCAAGCATTCCCTGTGGGCTCAGAGTTTTCGACGCAGCGAGAAGAAGTTGACAATGCATGGGACAAAGTTCAGCAACTTGTTCGGGCACCATTAGCTGCTAACCATCCCCTGGTCGCAGAAGCTTTATTTGGAAATTATCGGTTGATATTTTCGAGTAAGGGCTTTAGTTCGCGAGTCCAAGATTTGGAAAAGCAGATTGGGGATAGCGGCCGGGCACAATGTTCGAAGTTCACCGATAAACTGAATCCGTCGCATGATCTTTACGCTTCACTTGTTAAGTCCTACTGCAACCATTGGGCAAAATCTGTCGAGAAGGCGGTCCCGGTCAGGCACGACCGCTACTTCAAGGGTATAAGTATTACCGGGGACATAGAAGGCGTTCCGGGTGAAATTAGTGAGGAAATCAGAATCCGTCTACGAGAGAGCTTTGAGAGTTCACCATGGTACTCTCCGGCTGCCACGACCATAATTCCAGCGCGCCTAATTGGACGCTTTCATCAATCCCAAACCGAAGAACCAATCGTAAAGGTTCACAGCTATACGGTTCAAATTCCAGAAACCGTCATGGTTCAGAAAATGGGCTCCGAGCAGGTCCCGTACACAGTTGTCGAGTCGAATAGCGCCCAAGTCCCTTATACTGAGTACCAGACTCAATACAACTTTTATACTCACCGCAACGATTTGGTTCCGGTGACTCGTTATAAGACGGTTTACTACAACGAAACGGTTACAAAGTATCGAACGCACTACTACACTTATACTGAGCCCGAAACTGTCATGCGCCCCGAAGAGCGTCATGTAAATTACGAGGCATTCAAGTATCAGCAGACCGTCCTATTGATGGCCAAGCTAGAGTTTAAGGTTGCTGGACAGCTTGTTGCCTTGCCCCTCAATGAGCGAGATGGTGCCAGTGGGACGTATCACAACAATTCGTCTTCTGAAGTGGGCCTATATCCCGAGGCTAAGCGAGTTATAGAGCCCGTTCGATGGGTAAAAGATAAGATGGAGTCCGTCGCTTCGGCGCTCGTTCAGGAGGGTCGCAACTTTTGGGAGCGCCGCTATTGCAAGACTGTCCAGATAGCCGGAGATCCCTCCGTCGACGGAGAAAATATCTTGCAATGTATGGCGGCCTCAACGAATTCGCATGTTGCGGACGATTGGTCTCACAAATTTTTCGGAATTCCAATATCACAATTGCGCTCAGACATAATCGTATCCAAATGAAATACACCAAGGTCACCCTCGACGGTCTCGCCTACGAGCTCGCCCCGAACGTCGTCACCTCCTCCGAGCTCGAAAAGCGTATCCAGCCCGTCTACGACGCCCTCCGCTTCCAGGTCGGCCAGATTGAGGCGCTGACGGGTATTAAAGAGCGCCGCTGGTGGAACGAGGGATTCAAGCTCTCCGACGGCGCCGCCAGGGCGGGCCGCAAAGCTCTCGCGAAGGCCGGCGTGAAGCCCCAAGACCTCGGCGTGGTCCTCTACGCCGGCGTCTGCAAGGAGTCGAGCGAGCCCGCCACCGCCTGCGCCGTGGCCTCCAAGCTCGGCGTCGGCGGCGACTGCGTGGTGCAAGACATCTCCAACGCCTGCCTCGGCGTCATGTCCGGTATGGTGGACATCGCCAACCGCATCGAGCTCGGCCAGATCAAGGCCGGTCTCGTCGTCTCCTGCGAGTCCGCCCG
>CALRXP010000142.1:0-7133 GCA_943372155.1 Candidatus Endomicrobiellum trichonymphae
GCTCCAGCGCCTGGCCGTCGCGCAGGCCGTCGTAGGCGCGCGCGGCTTCGGCGGCGGCGACGCGCGCCTCGGCCTCGGCGGGGGGAATCAAAACGACGCGTCCGCTCGCGGGATCCACGACGACGGCGTCGCCCTCGCGCAGGGCTCGCTCCGCCGAGCCCGTCACCGCGCGGTAGGAAAAGCCCGATGCCGACTGAGGCGCGCCGTACGTCGGCTCATCGAGGTAAAGAACGGGCCCGCGTCCGTCCCAGCGGCCCTGCCCTAACGACACGGCCGGCACGCCGTGCCGGCGCGAGGCCGCACCGACCCGGCTCGACAGCCCGCCGCGCCGCGCCACGACCGCCTCGGACATCCGGATCGCGGGCTCATCGGCGGCGGTCGCCGTGTCGAGCACCAGAACGCGCCCGCCCGCCTCGGCGACCTTCGGATCGAACGTGACCTTAGCGCACACCGGACGTCCTTGGCCAAGGCTCAACGATAGACCGTGGAAGGTTCCGGGCACCAGCTCCGCGCGCGCGGTCAGCGCGAGCAGGAGGAGCAGCGGCGCGAACTTCATCGCGCGCGCAGGGGCTCGATGCGGGCGAACTTCGCGAAGCCGGGCGTGGCCGGATCGCGTAGCGCGATGACGCGCACGCCTTTGCGGCGGTTGACGGCGAAAACGATCTCATCGTCGCCCTCCACACCGGCCGCCTTGGCGAGCGCGAGCGTCGCCGAGCCGTCGAGAGACTTCGCCGCGTCGATCGCCGCCTTCGGCGAGCGTTTGATATCGGCCAGGAGGCGGTCGATGCCTTCCGCCGCGTCGAACTTTTCGGGAGCCCGGGCCCCCGTGATCAGTGCGGCGCCCTCGGCGGCGAGGTCCGCGACCTGACGGGCGTCGGCCGAGATCGTCTCGGCGCCGAGCTTCGCGCTGAGCCCACGTCCCTGCGCCGTCACCGCGAAGCCGATTTCGTCGAGCGCGGAAGCGAGAGCGTTGTCGCCGCGCTCCGTTTCGAGGGTGACCGAGCCGCCGTTCTCCGTGGAGCGCAGATCAGCCGCGAGCTTCACCCCGCCGTACGAGCCGGAGCCCGAGGCCCACAGCTCGTCGCCGAAAGCGGTGAATGACATGCCCTTGGAGGCCGCGGCGAGAGCCGTCGCCTCGAGGGCGGCGGGACCGTCGCCGAGCACGACCACGGCCGACGGGCCGCGGACTTTTTCGAACGCCGCGTCGCCGCGACGTCGCGCGTCGGACGCGTAAACCGAGGCCCAGTGGCGCAGGCCGCCGTCCCCGGACACGATGGAGGCGAGCCCCGCGGGCAGCCGGTCGGCGGCGGTCAGGCCCGCGCGCTTGACGCCGGCCTCGAACTCCGCGGTCAACGACGCCACGCGGGAGACCGCGCCGGCTTCGCCGGTGAGGACCTCATGCGCGGCCGCGGACTTGAGCGCGAGCGCGAACGCGCCGCGGGCGCGCGACACGGTCAGATTGGGCTTGTCGGCGGCACGCGCGGCGGACTCGCCGTAGCCGACGGCGATGCTCCACGACTTGGCGGCTTCGCGCAGGCGGGGGAGGGTCGAAGCGGTGGCCGTCGTCGGGAGGCTGCGGCCGGGCAGCCAGGCGGTCAGCGAACTCCACGCGCGCATAACCATATACTTGAGCCACAGCCAGCCCGTGGACAACGTCGCGGAAGGAACCGACTCGCCGAGCGCGGTGCGCGCCGCGATCGCGGAGCGGGCGCCGGGGCGCGCGACAAAGGAGCGGTACGCGTCGCCCATCGGTGAGAGGGAAAGCTTTTCCAGCTTGAGGGCGAAGGCGGCGCGAAGGCCGGGAATCTTTTCGACGGATGTGCCGGGCAATGCGGCGACGTAGGACGCGCCGCGTTTGACGACCCAGACGCGGGGCGTGGTGACCTTACCGCCGGCGCTCGCCGTGATCGCGCCCTCGATGCCGGCCTTGAGGCGGTCGCCGTTCGAAATCAGGGGGCGGCCGGGTTCGCCGAGCAGGCTCTCCCACTGGTCCAAGGACTTCACAAGACGCTTCGCCTCCGCGGTCTGCCCCGTCGTGGCGGCGGTGTAGGCGGCCTGAGCGAGCTCCGACAGCGAGGCGTCGGCTTTGCGCGCCGCGAAATCATAAACGGCGCGCGCCACGGCCTTGGCGGCCGCCTTGGGCAAGGTCTCTTCGGCGGTCTTGATGGCGGACTGATACAGGTTCGGCGCGTCTGCCGGGGCGGAATTGTTCGCGACGCCGACGAGACCGGCGATCTTCTCACGGGCGGTGGTGAATTTACCGGCCACGCCCGTGACGCCGCCGAGATTGCCGCCGCGCGTGGACGTGTCGTAGGCGCGATCAAGCGCCTGGCGCACGGACAACCCGTCGCCGCCCGCGGCTTCGGTTTTGATTCCCTGCGCCACGTTCCGGGCGGTCGTATCGAGAATTTTCGACGCGGCGGGGGCGGCGCCCTTCGCTTCGGCCGCTTCGGCCGCCTCGGCTTTCGCCGCGCGATGAGTCTTCAGGGACGCGCCCGTGCCGACGGTCGCCGGCGCGACGGCCTGCGCGGGAGCTTTCGCGCCGACGGAATTGATGGGGAGAACCTGGCCCTGGGCCGGCACGACTCCCGCGACAGGAGCGACGCCGTTAATGGGAACCGCCTTGGCCGGAGCCGCGCCGCTATTCAAGAGAGGAGAGGGCGCCGCGCCGCCGAATGATCCCTGAAGTCCCGGAGCGGCGGTAACGCCGCCGGGGACGCCGGAAGGAGCGTTGACGTTCATGCCGCCGACCTGGCCCTGAACGCCGTTGGTCGGCCCCACGGTCGTCGTTTTTTCGACGAGCTGTGCGGACGCGAAAGCGGACAGGAAAACGGCGCACGGCGCGAGCCGAATCAAGGCGTTGCGCATGGTCGGGGGTCTCCTACCTATATTATAGCGATTATGGGCTGAATTCAGGGTCGCGCGCCTGGGCCTTTCGGCCTAACCTTATACTATCATACACCCCGTTCCCGTCGAACGCCAGGGGTCTATGAACGTCGCTCGCGCCGCCCTCGTCGCCGCCTCCGCCGCCGCCCTTCTCGGGATAGGGGGGGTGCGCTTCTGGTGGGGCTCCCAGACGCCGTCGCCGCTGCGCTCCGGAGAGGCCTTCCGCATCGAGGTGCGCCGCCCGCGCGAAGACCTGATCCTGACCCGCGAGCCGGGGGGACCCTGGATCGTCGCCCGCCAGGACGACGTCGCCGACGCCGAGTCCGTCGAGCTTCTGCTGAGCGGCCTGCGCTCGCTGTCCTTCGGCCCGCCGGTGGCCGCCGCCACGGCCGGGGTCGCGAGCGGCCTCGGCCCCGCCGACTCCGCGCACGTTCGCGTGCTCAACTCCGCGAGCCGAACGTTATTCGACGGTTACTTCGGCCGCCGCCTGTTCGCGCGCTCCTCTTACTTCCGCACCGGCGACCGCGACGAGATCCGGGTCGCCACGGGCGTCGATCCCGAGCTCATCCGACGCACCCCCTCGCAGTGGCGCGAGCCCCGTCTGCTCCCGGGCGGCTGCGCGGGCGGCCTCGAGATCTTCAAGCGCGGCGCTTGGAATCCCGTGCCGACCGAACGCGCCCGCGAGTTGTGCGCGCTGCGCGCCTCGCATTGGGCCAACGGCACCGGTGAAACCTTCGCCGGATTCGACATGCCCGCTCTTCGCGTGCGCACGAGCGACGGACGCGGCTTCACCGTGGGCGACCTCCGAGGCCAAGAGCGCCTGGTGAAAGTGGAAGGCCGCTCCGCCCTCTTGCGCGTGTCCGCCTCCGCTCTCGAAGCGGCGGCGGGCGATTTGATAGGCTCGGCCCCATGACCACCTCCCTCGACCAAGAGCTTTGGACCGCCCTTCTGCGCCGCCCCGACCACTCGCTGAAGAAACGCCTCCTCGAATTGTGGACCGCGACCGGCATTACGGTCTTGCTCGTCTTCGCCTGGGCCGAGCCCTTCACGGCCGCGTTTCTGCCCGCATGGTCGCGTCCCGTGGTGATGTTCCTGCGCGGCGTCCTGCTCGTCGAGTCCTTCGGCTACGCCTATCACCGCTTCTTCCAGCACGTCGGCTGGCTCACGCGCAAATCCGCATCGGTGCGCCGCAACCAGATGTTCCACTGGCTCCATCACATGGTGATCTATCCCATGGGCCCGCACTACAAGCGCGACACCGGCTACGTCTCCTCCGAGACCGGCCTCGCCACCTCCTGGACCGTGCCCGGCATGATCGTGGCCGGACTGGCGCTATGGTCCCACGGCCTCAACGTCGGCTCCTTCGCCTTCGTCGCCGGCATCGCGTGCTACGCGAAGTTCATCGTCGATGAGACTCACTCGCGCTTCCATCTCGTCAACCACCCGTGGAAGGACAGCGGCTACTTCCAGCGCCTGGCCGACATCCACCTGCTCCATCACTGGGATCAGGCCAACAACTTCACCATCATCCATCCGCTCATGGACCGCCTGTTCGGCACCTTCCTCGACCCCGACTCCCACCGCGCCGAGCTCGACGCCGTGGTCGCCGAAGACGGCTTCACCTTCTCCGACGCGACCAATTGGCGCTACCTGCTCAAAGAGGCTTCGCCCGCCGAGTACGCCGCCTTCATCACCCAGGCCCGCCGCCATCCGCGCTCGATCCGCAAGCTCGAGCTGATGATCGCCTGCCTGGACCGCCGCCTGGCTCTTCATCCCGCCGAAGCCGAAGCCCTCGACATGCACGTCCGCGCTTCGAACCTCCTTAAAATCGTCAAGCCCGTCCCGGCCGCGGCATGACGCGCGCGCTCGTCACCGGCGCGACGTCCGGCCTTGGACGAGAGCTCGCCGTCCAACTCGCCCGCCGCGGCTGGCGCGTCGCCGTCAGCGGCCGCCGCAACGAACAGCTCGAGGAGACCGCGCGCCTCGTGAAGGCGGCGGGGGGAGAACCGCTCGTTCTATTGGGCTCCGTCACCGCACAGGACGAAGTGAAGGCGCATTACGCCGCGGTCAAGAAGGCCTGGGGCGGCGTCGACTACGCCGTGCTCAACGCCGGCGTCGGCGACATGATGGACGCCAAAGAATTCAAAGCCGAGTCCGTGAAGTGGACGTTCGACGCGAACGTCTTCGGCGTCTGCTACTGGATGGAGGAGCTGATTCCCGACATGCTCGCGCAGAAATCCGGCGTCATCGCGGGAGTGGCTTCGCTCGCGGGCTTCCGCGGCCTGCCCAAGTCCGGGCCGTACTCCGCGAGCAAGGCCGCGCTCATCACCTTGCTCGAGTCCGCGCGCGTGGACCTGCGCGGCACCGGCGTCGACGTCGTCACGGTCTGTCCCGGCTTCGTGCGCTCTGAGATGACCGACCGAAACGAGCTCGGCAGCATGCCTTTCCTGATGGAAACCGCCGACGGCGTCGCCGCGATGCTCGCGGGCATCGACGCGAAACGGCGCGTCGTGCATTTCCCCTGGCAGCTGTCCTACGCCAGCAAATACGTCCTGCCGTCGATCCCGGACTTCCTGTATGAGTTCATCGCGGAGAAGTTCGCGCACAAACGCAAGAAGAAGCCCTCCGTGAGGTAAGATGAAACACCTATTGACTGGCGCGCTCGGCTTCGCACTGTTCCTGACCGGGTGCGCCACGACGGCGCCGATCGTCAAGACTCCTTTCGAGCTCGCCGTCGATGCCGGCGACGAGGCCGCCGCCTTCAAGATCATCGACGGCATGAAGGACTTCGGCTCGCCCTCGGCGAAGAGGACGACGCCGCTCGCGTACACGGCGTGGACCGGCAAAGTCTCGATCGGCAAGTACCTCCTGGACAAAGGCGCAAGCCTCGACGATCCCTCCGGCTGGACCCCGCTGCACGTCGCCGCCTATCGGGGCCATCTCGACTTCGTGCAGTTGCTCATCGAACGCGGCGCCGACGTTAATCGCGCGGACAAATACGGCGGAACGCCCCTGATGCAAGCGGCTCAAAACGGGAATCTCGCCATCGTCAAACTGCTCATGGCGAAGGGGGCGGACCTGCACGCGTTCGTCCATTACGTCGGCGCGCCCGCAGCCGGGGAGACCGCGGTTGGTAAGGCCGCCGAGTATAATCATCCCGACGTCGTGAAGCACCTCGTCGACGCCGGGGCGGACGTCGACAGCTCGATCGCCGCGCTCGAGAACTATGGTCGGTTCCTCCAGAAAAACGGTTTCGCCGATCAATCCGGAACGATCCTGAACGGCCTCGCGGTTCAGCTGCTGAAGAGGCACGCGCGCCGGACGAGCATGCCGGGCGCCGCCGCGGGACTGTCCCAGGTCGAACTAGAACGGATCGTGAAGTCGGCGGTGGCCGCGTCCCAGCCCGCGACCGCGCCCGCTCCCGCCGAGATCAAATCCGACGTGGACGCCCCGGCGTACAAGGTCGCGCAGAACCCCGACGCCTACGCGATCGTCGTCGGCGCCGAGAAGTACAACACCTTGCCGGAAGCGCGGTTCGCCGAGCGCGACGCGAAGGCGATGGCCGCTCATCTCGTCGCGATGGGCTATCCGCAAAGAAACGTCGTTCTGCTGACGGGCGCGCAAGCCACCAAGACCGGAATGCTCAAGAATCTCGAGGCTTGGCTGCCCAATAATGCAAACGAGCGCTCGACCGTGTTCTTCTACTTCTCCGGCCACGGCGCGCCCGACGCGAACACCGCCCAGGCCTACCTCGTTCCCGTGGACGGAGACCCGCAGTATCTTGAAGAGACCGCCTACCCGATCAAGCGCCTCTACGAGAAGCTTTCGGCGTTGAAGGCCAAGCGCGTGCTCGTGGCTCTCGACTCCTGCTTCTCCGGCGCCGGCGGCCGATCCGTGCTCGCGAAAGGCACGAGACCTCTCGTCGCCAAGCTCCAGATCGCTCCCGGCGCGGGGAAGATCGTCGCCCTGTCGGCTTCGGCGTCGGACGAGATCACCGGGGCGCTCGAAGAACAAGGTCACGGCCTGTTCACCTACGAACTGCTCAAGGCCCTGACGGAAACCGCGGGACGAGGCACCGCCGAGGAGCTCTACGAGTCGCTCAAGCCGCGTGTGCAGGACGAGGCGCGCCGCCAAAACCGCGCGCAAACGCCTCAGCTCACCGGAGCCTCACTCCAGAGCGGACTGCGATGAAAGTCTTCGTCACCGGCGCCACGGGCTTCATCGGCCGCGCGGTCGCGGAGACGCTC
>CALRXP010000143.1:0-7095 GCA_943372155.1 Candidatus Endomicrobiellum trichonymphae
CCTGCGGGCGACGCCCGAGGAGGCGAAAGCGATCCTTGAGGAACTTGAGCGCCTCTCGGGCCCGCCGCCGCAGCCGGTGAAGAACCTCTTCGAGATGCTGACGCTCCGCGCCGAGGCGCGCCGCGCGCGGGTGGCGGAAATCGTCGAGAACGACGGCGCCGTCTTCATTAAGTGGCGGGCCGACGCGCCGCCGCATCCCGACGCCCCGGCGCGCTGGATAGCGGCCTTCGGCAAGCGCGTGTCCTTCGTGCCCTCCTCCGAGGGCGACGCCGTGCGCCTGACCTTGGGCGGCGAAAACGCCATCGCCGCGGTACGGGCCTTCCTGAAAGCCTAGGGTTGACGAAAACGACTCTCGGGCCTATACTGGGGCGTCTCCCGGAGGCCCCATGAAACCCCTCGTCCTCGGCATCCTTTCGACCTTCCTGCTCGCGCCCTCCTTGCTCCGCGCCCAGACGGTAGCCACCGGCGGCGCCGAGAAAAAAATCGAGGACCTCAAGAATAAGTACAAGAACGGCCAGAAGCCCGAGGGGGACCCGCGCGCCTCCGGACCCGAAGGCAAACCCGTCGAGATGGGTGCCGCCGACATCGAAGCGCTTCTGTTGCGTTCTCCTCAGTGCTCGAAGAAGGCGGAGGACGCCGCGCTCGTCGCCGCCAATTTGAAGGGTCAATACGGAATCGTCCGTTGCGCCGATCCGATCGACGGCCTTCGCGCCATCGTGATCGTGCCGAAATCGGATGCCAAGAATCAACAGCTCGTGTTCGCTAGCATTCCGGCGTCGCCGCGGGCGGACGGCGGTATGGACCGGGGCCACAAGCTCGTGGGCGCGCGCTTGGTGGACCACTACCTGGTGCTTCAATTCAACACGCAGGTGCAGTATTTGGACCTGCTTAAAAAGGATACCGCCAACTCGGCCGAGGGCGCCTATGTCTTGAGCGGCTTCGTCGCCGACGAACGCACCGACTACTTCACGAATATCGTGATATTCCAAGACGCCCTCAAGACCTATCTCGGCGTCACCGATCCGGAGCTTTTCGCGAAGCTTCCCAAGGCCGCCGCTGAGGCGGCCAAGGGAAACCCGCAGCGATTGAGCGCGCAACGCGTCAACGGTGCCTGGGTCATCCTCGGCACGTCGAACGGGGAGACGTATAAGCTGTGGCCTAAGCCGACGACGCCTTGACCTCGGATCAGCCGGCCCCCTAGGAAGCGGTCCGCGGCCGTAAATGGTAATATGGACCTCGATGAGGAAAGTCCATTTTGCCCTGCTCCTAGCGCTTCTTTCCGCCGCCTGCCGCGGCGAGAAGGACCCCGTCATCGCGCGCGTGGGCAAGCTTAAGATCACCCAGAGCGAGTTCCAGCGCAAGCTCGGCGAGGTGTCCCAGGGCTACCAGGACTACGTGCTGTCGCCCAGCGGCCGCCGCCAGTTCCTGGACGTGCTCATCCGTGAGAAGCTCGTGCTCGCCGCCGCCCAGCAAAGCGACGTGCCGCGCTCCGGCGAGTTCCGCGCCCAGCTCGAGAAGCTGCGTAAAGAGGAAGAGGACCGCGTCCGCGAGGGCGGGGACTACCTGCTGACCTCGATGTGGATCGAGGACCTCCGCCGCCGCGGCGAGCTGAAGGTGGACGAAAGCGAGGTCCGGGACTACCTGACCAAGCATCCCGTCGAGGTGGACATGCGCCACGTCCTCCTGTCGACGCCCGAGGCCGCCGCCGAGGTGGCCAAGCGCCTGCGCTCCGGCGCCAATTTCGCCAAGGTCGCCAAGGAAGAGTCGCTCGACGCCGCGACGGCCGCCGATGGCGGCAAGCTGCCGACGTCCTTATACGGCGAGGTGATCCCGGAGCTCGAGGAAGTCGTCTTCCGCATGCGAACCGGCGAGATCGGCGGCCCGCTCAAGAGCAAGTTCGGCTACCACGTCCTGCGCAAGGACGGGGAGAAGAAGGTCTCGCTCGAGGAAGGCCGCGCCCGCGTGGCGCGCCTGCTTGAGAAGCAGAAGCTCGACGCCCATTTGCAGACGATTCAGACGAAATTCCCGGTGGAGGTCGTTGATGAACAGTTTAGGTAAGGCGCTCGCCGCCGCCGCGTTGCTCGCGGTCCCCTCGCTCGTCGTCGCCAAGCTTCTTGAGGACACCGTCGCCGTCGTCAACGGCACGCCGATCCTCCTGTCGGAGTACCAGAAGGAAGCGGCCACCGCGATGGACTACTGGAGCAAGACCAATCCCGCGGCCATGGCCGACCCGGCCAACCTGCGCAAGCTGAAGGAAAGCACGCTCGAGCAGCTCATCGACCGCGAGCTCCTCATTCAGGAAGGCACGAAGCTCAAGATGAAGGTCCGCGAGCGCGAGATCGACAACGCCGTCGACGAGATCAAGGCCCGGTTCAAGAAAGACGACCATGGCAACGCTCTCTCCGAGGCGGAAGCCGAGGCCGCGTTCGCGACCCAGCTCAAGGGCGAGGGTCTCGATTACGGCAAGTTCCGCGAGCGGCTGTCCCACCAGATCATGGCCCGCAAGGTCATCGACGAGGGCGTGAAGTCGAAGATGGTTCCGCCCACCGAAGAGGAGACGCGCGCCTACTTCGCCAAGATCGAAGCCTATATCGCCAGCAAGAGCACGTCAGCGCCCGCCGGCATGGACGAGGAAGAGGGCATGGCCCTGCGTGAGGTCTCCAGCCAGGTGAAAGCCTTGAGCTCGGAGCGCGTGCGCGTGCAGCGCGTATTGATCCGTCTGTCGCCCGGCGCCTCGGACAACGAAAAGAAGCGCGCCCAGAAAACCGCGGACGCCGTGAAGAAGCGCCTCGACGCGGGCGAGGATTTCGCCAAGGTGGCGAAGGAAGACTCCGAGGATCCCGAGAGCGCGGCGCGCGGCGGCGACCTGGGCTACGTGCTGCGCGGCGTGGCGCCGCCCGAGCTCGAGAAGGCGGCGTTCGCCCTCGGCGTGGGCGACACCAGCGGTCCGATCTTCACCGAGTCGGGCTACAACATCATCCGCGTCACCGAGAAGCGCGCGGCGGAGAAGCCCGAGTACGAGCGGTTCAAGGACGAGCTCACGAACTTCCTCGGCGGCGCGGGCTTCCAGAAGAAGGTCGAAGCCTTCGTGAAGGGCCTGCGCGACAAGGCGACGATTGAGCGCAACCTCCCCGCGACGCTGTAAAACGCTCGCCTTCACCTGCGGTGATCCCGCGGGCGTCGGCGCTCGCGGCGCGTTGGCGTCCATTCGGGCCGGAGTTCTGTCCGGCGGGGTCACCCCGGTTCTCGTGGGTGAGGCGTCCGTCTGGCGCCGGGCCGGCTGGCGTCCGTCCGACGGCCCCATCCGCGACACCGGCCTCGGCCTCGCGGCGCTTCGTCCCGGTCGCCCCACGGTTCTCGGCGGAAAGATTTCCGCCGCTTCGTTTGAGGAAGCCCTCCGACTGATCGCCCTCGGTCTCGCGGGCGGCGTCGTCACGGCGCCGATCTCCAAGACCGGCTGGTCCCAGGCGGGCTATCCCTGGCGCGATCACACCGAGCGCCTGGCCGACTTCGCGGGCAAGCCTGACGCCCAGATGGTGCTCGGTGTGCCCTCGCTCGGACTTTGGTGCGCGACCGCCACGCGCCATGTGCCTATTAAGGATGTCCCGCGCGCCCTGAACGCGCGCTCGATCGCCGCGTGCGCGGAGACCTTGGCCGAAGCGCTGCGGTCGCTGGGCCGGCGCAAGCCGCGGTTGGCGTTATGCGCGCTCAATCCTCACGCGGGGGAAGACGGCCTGATAGGGACCGAGGAGCGGGACCTGCTCGCCCCGCTGGCGCGACGGCTCAAGCTCGCGGGACCGGTGCCGGCCGATTCGGCCTGGCGTCTGCACGCGACCGGGGTCTACGACGGCCTGATTTGCCTCTATCACGACCAGGCGCTGATCCCGCTGAAGGCGCTCGGCGGCCTAGGGGGGGTCAACTGGACGGTGGGCCTGCCCTTCGTGAGGACCTCGCCCGCCCACGGCACCGCCTATGACGCGGCGGCCGCGGGTCGTTTGGACCCCGCGGCCGCCATTGAGTCGGCCCGGCTTGCGGCGCGCTTGCTTCTCAGCTAAGACTCGGCTGTGAGCTTATCAGTTACGATATCCCGCTCGGCACTCGTCAAATACATCCCATCGTAATACGGTTTCGGAAACGGGGTGCTTGGATTGACGGCGAGCTTTTTGATGAACGCCCGCGTCGTGATGAAGGCCAAAACGCCGTTTTTCTTCTTCTCGTGCGCCAGGCTCTCTAGGCTGTAAGCGACGGGGTCTCCCCGGAATGTCGTTGAGATCGTGCCGTCTTTATCCGCCGCTCTGACGGCCGCCGAATTCGGGTCCTGTCCGATGCTCCGGATAAAAGCCTCCGCCTCGGGCGAAAGCGCAAATGAGGGTGCGGCAAGAGCCGCGACCGCGACAAAGGCGATGATCAGGGTTTTCATGGGGTTCACCTCAACGTTCGGAGTATAGCCCCCATGTCTTGACAAATCAAGGGGGCGGGGGGTACACTCCGAACATGAGGCTTCCAGTTGTCGGCGTGCTCACCTCCGTGGTCTTCATCGCTCTGGGCGCCGGCGCCGGCGAAGGCGGCCCCAAGAAAACGCCGCCACTGACGGCCGAGCAACGGGCGCTGATTAAGGATTGGACTACCGAAATTCAGTCCATTCCCTCCGACTACTTTGGGCATCCGGAAAAGATCCGCGCCTTCATCCTTTCAAATCCAGATCCCGAATTTCGTCAGCTTGAGAAGAACATCCCCTTTCAAAAAGCGGTCGCTATCTTCGCCGGTTTGAACCGGGACAGGACCGAGCAGCAGGCGCAGGGGGATTCCAAGCCGGACAGCACCGTGCCAGGGAAAACGCCGGAGGCCATTTCCCAGGAACGGCGCGCGCGCGGGTCCGAGGACTATTTCCGACAATTGGGCCGTACCTTGGAAAACCAACCCTGGCCTTACAATGAAAGCGGCAAAAGCGCCTACGAGCGAAAGGACTACAACGCGGCTCTGCGGGACTACGAGCGAGCGATTAAAATCGATCCGGAGAATTCGACCGCAATGCTGGGCTACGGTCACAGTGCTAACGAATTGGGCGACTATCAGCTGGCCTCCGAAGCCGCGAAGCAACTATTGGCGCGCGAGCCCGGAAATGTGGACGCGTTAGGCCTGTATCACTTTGCGAACGGACGGGCGCCGAAGGTTTCCTTGCCGACGTCGATTTTTCAGACCGGATCCGGCGACTCCGGCTCTGCCGGGGGCGGTGCCGCTCGGACGGCGCAGATTTCCGGCGCCAATTCCGGCGGAGGCGTCTCTGCCGGGAGCTATGTCTCTCCCAACCAGACGCCCGAGCAGGTCGCGGCGGCCGCGCGCGCGCAGGCGGCGGCGGCGGCGCCCGGCTCGATCGAACGCTCCGCGTCGATCACGAAGGACGCGGCGGCCGCGCTTCGGGTCAAGGACTACCCGACGGCCCACCAGCTCGCCAGCCAGGCGATCGATCTCAATTCATCGAACCTCCAGGCTCTGAACTACCGCGCGATGGCCTCGACCCGCATGCACCGCTATAACGACGCGGTCAACGACGCGAGCGTCGCTCTCGTTCTCGCTCCCGGCAACGCGGCCTTGCTCCAGACCCGCTCCTGGGCCTTCGCCAAGGGGGGCAACTATCAGGCCGCCCTGCAGGACGCCGAGGCCACCTTAGCCCGCGATCCGTCCAATCCATACGCCTATCAGAACAAGGCGCTCGCTCTGGCCGGTCTTAAGGACCGCGCCGGCGCGATCGAGGCGCTCAAGCGCTCGGCCGCCATCGATCCCCGCTACCAGAACCGCCTTGAGCGCGCGCTCCAGCTTCCCAACGATCAGGACATGACCTTGCTGTTCGACGACGAATCCGCGGCCCAGACGGTCGCGGCCGCGACGCCTCCGCCGCCTGTGCCGGCGGGCAAGCGCTTCGCCCGCCTCGCCGTGCTCTCCGCCATGGGCGGCATCCTGATCGCGCTCGCCATCCTGCACGTGGTCTCGGCCGGCTGGCGCGAGAAGGTCAACATGACCATCCGCCGCGTGCTGGCTCCTTCCGATGCGGTCGGCAGCGAGGCGCCGGTCGCCACGCCCGTTCCCGGTTCGCCCGGAGCCGCGTTCTGGCTGCAATACGAGCTCGTCAAAGAGATCGGCCTCGGCGGGATGGGCGTCGTCTATGAAGCGGTCGACCGTTCGCTCGAGCGCCGCGTCGCCGTCAAGAAGATGCGCGACGAGATCCGCATCGACCCGCACGAGCGCCGCCGCTTCGTCAACGAAGCCAAGCTTGTGGCCCAGTTGCGCCATCCGAACATCGTCGACATTTACGCGATCGTCGAAGAAGGCCAGGAAGTCTATCTCGTGTTCGAGTTCGTCTCGGGGCGCACCCTCCACGACCAGATCAAGTCCGAGGGCCCGATGACGCTCGAAGCCGCGCGCTCCGTCCTGCATGCCGCCGCCGACGCCGTCGAGCACGCGCACGCCGCGCAGATCGTTCACCGCGACCTGAAGCCGTCGAACATCATGATCACCGATGACGGGCGCATCAAGGTCATGGATTTCGGCGTCGCGCGTCAGGCCAAGGACGCGATCACCAAGATGTCCATGACCAACACGGTGGTGGGCACCCCGCCTTATATGGCGCCGGAGCAGGAACAGGGGACGGTGCGCCGCGAATCCGATGTGTACGCGCTGGGCGTGTGCCTGTACGAGATGCTGACCGGCCAGCTTCCCTTCTCGGGCGGCGGGGCGGCCATGCTGCTCAATAAGCTCAACGGAAAGCACATCCCGCCCAGCCAGCGGAATCCCGCCTTGCCCGCCGGCCTCGACGAGGTCATCGCCAAGGCGCTGGTGCCGGATCCGGACAAGCGCTACCACACCCCGTCCGAGCTCGTCGCCGCCCTCGATGCCGTTATCGCGCGACGCGCGTAATTAAGCGCGTTTTGCGAGGGTATTTAAGAGCGTTAAAAGCTCGGTAAAACGGGCCTGCTCGCCTTGACAGGTTCCGGGGGGCCCCTTACACTGGCTGTATGAACCCTCGCGTCATCCCTCTCGCCGCGGTCCTGCTGTTTCTCGGCCATTCGTTCGCGGAGGCCGTGGATTACGCGAATT
>CALRXP010000144.1:0-7084 GCA_943372155.1 Candidatus Endomicrobiellum trichonymphae
TCGACTTTTTGCGCCGGCGCATCAGGCACAGGTTCGAGGCGATGCGGTACAGCCAGGTGCCCAGCTCCGAGTCGCCGCGGAAGGACTTCAGCTTCTTGAAGGCGGTGAGGAAGGTGTCCTGGTACACGTCGTCGGCCTCGGAGGACAGCCCCGTGCAGACGGTCTTGGCGAGGCGGTAGATGCGGTCCTCATACCGGCCGATGAGGCGCGTGAAGGCCTCGGTGTCGCCGCCGCGGCTGAGCTCGATAAGCTTGCGTTCCGTCTGCACGATCCGATTATAGGCAATCGAGCGTGCCGGGCCGGTACGAATCATCGCACGGGCCCCGCGGGCGACGCTCGCCCAATCGCTTTCCTAGCCGCGTCCGTCGAGCGCGGCGGCCATGTCGGCGACCGCGGTGAACTTCTCACGGATCTTGCCGTGCTCGGCTCCGTGGAGCTTCTCAAGCTCGTCAAGCTTCTTCCACTCGGCGTAGCTCACCGCTTTGACGCCGCGGGCCGCCAGCAGCTTCGGCGCGGCGTCGGGGGACGGGTCCACGGGTGCCGCTGAGAGCCGGCCCGCCTTCAGGTCCTCGAGCATGGACTGCACGGTCAGTACCGAGTCCGCGCGGTTGGTGCCGATGAGACCAGAGGGCCCGCGCTTGGCCCAGCCGACGACGTACTCGCCCGGCAGCGGGGCGCCGCCCGAGACGACGCGGCCCGTCTCGTGCGGAATATGGCCCGACTTCTCATCGAACGCGACCCCCGGGATGGGGACGCCGCGGTAGCCCACCGAGCGGAGAACGAGGCCGGCCTCGAACGTCTCGAATTCGCCGGCGCCCACGCATTTGACCCCGCCCCGGCCGTCGGCGGTGAGGCTGTTCCGCTCCAGGCGAACTCCCGCCACCTTGCCGCACACTCCGAGAATCTCCACCGGCGAAACGCAGAAGCGCAGGACGATCCGCCGCGACTGGCCGGTCTCGCCGAGCACGGCCCGAGACTGGACGTACTCGACCTTCTTGCGGACGTTCGGGTCGGTCAGCTCGTGGCGGGAGACCTCGCCCACGGCGGCCTCCTCCGGCTTGATGACCAGGTCGACCCCGTCGAGGCGGCCCAGCTCCTCGATCTCGGCGGGGGAGTAGGCGGCTTCGGCGGGACCACGGCGGCCCAAGAGCCAGACGGTCCGGACCTTGCTGCGGCGCAACGCCTCCAGCGCGTAATCGGCGATATCCGTTTTGGCGAGCCGCTCGGGATCGCAGGCGAGTATGCGCGTGACGTCCATCGCGACGTTGCCGACGCCCACGACCGCGACGCTCTCGCAGGAGAGATCGAAGCGGCGCTCCCGGTGGTCGGGATGGCCGTTGTACCAGCCGACGAATTCCGTCGCCGAAAAGGATCCCTCGAGCTCTTCGCCGGGGATCGACATGTGCCGGTCGCTCTCGCAGCCGACGGCGTAAACGATCTGGTCGTAGCGGGCGCGCAGATCATCGATGGTCAGGTCCCGACCGATCTTGACGCCGCCGAAGAAGCGTACGCGCGGGTCCTGGGCGACCTTCTCATACACCGCCGTCACCGACTTGATCCTCTGGTGGTCGGGGGCCACGCCGCCGCGCACGAGCCCGAAGGGCGTCGGCAGGCGGTCGAAGAGATCGACGCGCGCGTTCAGGCCCGGGGTCTTGAGCAGGGCTTCCGCGGCGTAGAAGCCGGAAGGGCCGGCACCGATGACGGCGACGCACAGCGGTCTGTCGGGGGTTCCAGGGGTGGGCATGAGGGGCTCCTTTAGCGGTATTCCTTGTATTTCGGCTGGTACTGCAGGGACGCGACGTGGGCACGGATGTCCTTGGGCCGCGCTCCGTCGGTCAGGCCGCGGTCATAGGCGACGCGCGCGACGGCTTCCGCGATGCGGGCGGAGATCTCGCGGACCTTGGTCAGCGGCGGGAACAAAGAGCCTTGGTCGAGATCCTCCTTGGTGACGAGCGCGGCCAGCGCTCGCGCCGCCTCGAAGAACATCTCGTCGGTCACCCGTTTGGCGCCCACGGCGACCACGCCGAGCCCGACGCCGGGGAAGATGTAGGCGTTGTTGCCTTGGCCTGAGACGTAGGTCTTGCCGTGCAGGACGACGGGCGGAAACGGGCTGCCGCTCGCGAACAGAGCGCGGCCTTCGGACCAGCCGTAGGCCTGCTCCGCGGTGCACTCCGCGTTGGATGTCGGATTGGACAGCGCGAAGACGACCGGACGGTCGTTGAGACGGGCCATTTCGGCGACGATGGCCTGATCGAACTGCGCGGCCTGGCCGGAGACGCCGATGAGCGCCGTGGGCTTGAGCGTTTTCACGGCGGTGAGAAGATCCGTGATGGGGCCGTGTGTATGCTCGTGCGCGTAGGGCTTCTTGTGCTCCTGAAGGTCCTTGCGACCGGCGTCCACGAGAGCCTTGGAGTCCATGAACCAGCAGCGCGACATCGCCTCCTGCCGGCTCAGGCCTTCGGCCATCATCGCGCCGACGACGAGGTCACCGATGCCGATGGCCGCCTCCCCGGCGCCGTGGAAGAGAATCTTTTCTTCGACGAGACGGCGGCGGGTGATCCGGCCCGCGGAGTACAGCCCCGCGAGGGTGACGGCGGCGGTGCCCTGGATGTCGTCGTTGAAGCAGCAGGTGCGATCGCGGTAGCGTTCGAGCAGGCGGAAGGCGTTGTGGTTGGCGAAGTCCTCGAACTGCAGGAGCGCGCGGGGGAAGACCTCCTTGACCGCGGCGACGAACTCCTCGACGAGCTCGTCGTATTCGGCGCCCGTGATCCGCTTCTCGGGCATGCCGAGATACAGCGGATCGGCGAGGAGAGCGGGGTTGTTGGTCCCCACGTCGAGGGTCACCGGCAAGGTGGCCGCGGGGGGGATTCCGCCGCAGGCGGTGTAGAGCGAGAGCTTGCCGACGGGAATGCCCATGCCGCTGGCGCCGAGATCGCCGAGGCCCAGGATGCGCTGGCCGTCGGTCACGACGATGACGCGCACGTCCTTCTGCGGCCATCCGCGCAAGACCTCGCGGATGAATCCCTTCTCGCGCCGCGTGATGAACAGGCCGCGCGAGCGGCGGAAGATGTGGGCGTAGAGCTGGCAGGCCTTGCCGACGACCGGCGTGTAGATGATCGGCATCAGCTCCTCGATGTTGTCGATGACCACGCGGTAGAACAACGTCTCGTTGCGGTCGAGCAGGGCGAGCATGTCCACGTATTTCTCCAGGTCCTGCGCGCGGCGCCGTATGTTGGCCATGACGCGGACGGACTGCTCGGCGAGCGTTGAGACGCGGGGCGGCAGCAGACCGATCAGCCCGAAGCGATGGCGTTCTTCTTCGGTGAAGGCCGTGCCCTTGTTGAGAAGCGGATCATGAAGCAGGTCCGCCCCGGTTTTGCCGGGGCGGATCGGACCGTTGGGCTCGAGGTGGGGCGAATCGGGGTGGAGGGGAGCGGTTTTAGGGGTCATGAACGGATTAACGCAACGGCCCGGCCAAAACTGGCCGCTCCGTTGCCACGCAGGTCGTATGAGTACGACGATTCAAGACTGCGGCCGTTGGGCGGGAACGCTCGGATTAGCGGCGTTTCTTCTCGCCGCCTTGATGAGCGTGCGAGCGCCACGCCTCGACGGCTGGTTCGGCGGGCTGACCCGCCAGTGGAAGATCCATCATGTGCTCGGCGCCGCGGCCTTTCTTCTTCTGATGGCTCACCCGCTGTTGCTCTCCTTCGCCGCGGCGGGATATTCATTGCGAGCGGCCGCGGACATTCTTTTCCCTGGCGCCGGCGCATGGAGCGTTTGGGCCGGTTGGGCCGCCTTAGCGGCCATGGCCGCGTTCCTGGCGCCTACGTTCTCATTTTTCGGCGAGCCGGAATATCAGCGCTGGAAGTCCTTGCACGCGTTGTCCGGCGTGGCGTTGATCCTGGGCGTGGCGCACGCGGCCGCGCTGAGCCGGGCCATGCCCGGAGGATATTGGGTTGGTGCGGGGGCGCTGGCCTTGTTCGCCGCTGCCGGGCGTAAGGTCTGGTCTCGCGCGTTGGGGCGCCGCGGCTACGTCATCACGCGGCTGGAGAGGATCGGACGCGGCGTCGTCGAGCTGTCTCTTAAACCGGAGGGAAGACTGCTTCGCTATGCCGCGGGTCAGTTCGTGTACATGACCCCGCTCGATCCGGACCTCGCGGCCGGCCGAGGCGAAGAGCATCCGTACACGTTGTCATCCTCTCCGGACGAGGCGGTCCTGCGAATCGCGATCAAGTCGTTGGGCGACGCCACGCGGGCGTTGCAGACGGCCGCTCTCGGGAGCCGCGTGCTCGTCGAAGGTCCTTACGGGGGGGCGTTGTCGGGCCGGGCGGCGGTCCGCGGCGAATTATGGGTCGCGGGAGGTATCGGACTGACGCCCTTCCTCGGGCGCGCGCGGAGTCTGGCTCCGGGACACGCCGTTGATATCCATCTCATTTATTGCGTCCAGGACGAAACCCGGGCGCACTTTATGCCGGAACTGCGGAGCATCTCCGCGCGCGTTCCGGGATTCGTGGTCACGCCGCACCACTTCGCCCGTGAGGGAATTCTCAAGGCGGAATTTCTACGCGCGGCCTGCCCGAATTTTGCGGGGCGAGATGCCTCCATGTGCGGACCGGCGCCGTTGCTCGCCGCCGCGCGGAAGGTCCTGCTCCGGGCCGGCATACCCGCGGCTCGAATCCGACAGGAGGACTTCACATGGCTCTGAAGCGTTTCATGTTCGCGGCCTTCGTCGCCTTCGTCTCGAGCGTCGCGACGATCGGGATTCTGGGACGTCTTTCGCCCAGTCCCGTCGCGCCGCCGGTCGCGGCGGAGCGCCGCGTCGGACGCGACGAGCTGGCGCGTCACTCCGGCGCGCGGGATTGCTGGATGGCCATCGGCGGACAGGCGTACGATCTCACGTCGTATCTTCCCCGGCATCCCGCCCCGCCGTCCGTGATGACCCGCTGGTGCGGCCGGGACGCCACCGAGGCCTTCGCCACGAAGGGCCGCGGGCGGCCCCACAGCCCCGCCGCGCGAGTCATGCTCGCGCAGTACCGGATAGGACTTTTCACGCCTTAGCGTCCGCGGTCGGGCAGCGGATGCTTCTGCAGTTTCTCCAAGCGCTCATCGAGGGCCAGGTCGAATCGCCGTTTGAGCTCGATCTTGGTCCGTTCAAACTCGACGGCGTAGACGACCTTGCGCCGGTTCGAGTCGTACTCCAGGAAGTCGAGGATCGTGCGCACGTCCTTGGTCGAGAGCGGGTCGTCGTGAAACTTGGCACGCACCCGCATGCCCGTGATGTAGAAATCCCACCAGCCGCGCCCGACGTAGGGCGAATTGATGGAACGCGCCAAGGTGTGGCAGCGCGAGCAGACATTCGCGTAAACCGCGTAGCCCTTTTTATGCTCGTCCGGGTAGGTGGAGACGTCCACCGTGTCCGGGCCCAAGTCGCTGTAGAACAGGGCGGACTCGCGGCGGTCCGCCGGCGTCTCGGGCATCGAGGCGGTGGGTCGAGGGGTGAAGGGATCCGTCGTCAGCCAGGTGGCGCATGCCCCCGTCAACGTGAAGGCGAGCAAGGGTAGTAGGCGTTTGTTCATGATCGGCGCCCTCCATGATCATTTTGGAGCAATGATACGGCCAAATCGCTGGCCGTTCCGTTGCTTGTGCTTGGTCGGCGCACGAATTCTTACAGGGGGCGAATCGATTAATGGACGCCGCGATCACGACGGATTCCGGTTGGCGCGAAGACGAGGGAGGCCGGGTCGGCCTCTGGCTGTTCATTCTCTCCGAGATACTGCTGTTCGGGGCCTTCCTGGCCTCTTATGTAGGAACGCGCCTGGGCAACCCTGACTGCGCGTTAGGCGTCGTGGCCTGGCCCGAGGCGGGCCACCTGCCCGGCCTGGCGATGGCTGCGCTGAACACGGTGCTCCTGCTGACAAGTTCCTACACCATGGTCCGGGCGATCGCGCGCGCCGAGCGCGGCGACCGCGCGGGCTTTCGCTCGAACCTGATCGCCACGATCGTTCTGGGCCTCGGCTTTCTGGTCGTGAAGTCGGCGGAGTATGCCCTGAAGATCTCTCACGGGTATTACCCGGGCTCGGAGCTGGCCAAGGCGAACCCGGGTCTGTCGATCTTCCTCTCGTACTACTACATGCTGACGATCCTTCACGGCCTCCACATCGTCGCGGGCCTGATCTGGAACGGCGTGGCGTATTACGCCTCGGCCGACGCGCCGATGCCGGCCGTCGCCCGGCGCGCCGAGTACGCCGGCCTGTACTGGCACTTCGTGGACGTGGTGTGGGTGTTCCTCTTCCCGCTCCTGTACCTCATCTGACCGGAGACCCATCATGAACCAAGATTCCTCTGCGCATTCCGACGACGGCCTCGATCTCGGCGTTTTCATCGCCTTGCTGTGCCTGACGGCCGCCACGCTCGGCGCGAGCCTGGTCAACCACGGCGGCCGCATCATGGCCGTCTCTCTCGCCGTGATCATCGCCTCGGTCAAGGCGTCCCTGATCGGCTTCTACTACATGGGTCTGCGCCGGGAGCGCGCCATGATGTTCGTCATCCTAGGCATCGGAATCGTCGCCGTGCTGATCCTGCTCGTCGGCATCCTGCCCGACATGACGTTTGCGAGGTTCTAGGTCAATGAAGCCGATCCTCCTCATTGCCGCCCTGGCCGCCGCGTGCGCCGCGCCCAAGGAGCCGCTGGCGGTCCTGCCCGAGTTCGGAATGAGCGCGGTCGGACCGCGCGGCGTCGCTCCGTTCTCACGCAAGGACCTGCTCGGCAAGGTCTGGATCGCCGACTTCATCTTCACCCATTGCTCGGGGCCGTGTCCTCTGTTGACGGAGCGGATGGCGGGAATCGCGAAGATCCTGCCGCCCGGCGCCGGGCTGCTCACGGTCGGGGTGGATTCCGAGGGCGACACGCCCGAGCGGCTGCGCGCCTACGCCGCGCGCTACGGCGCCGAGGACGCGCGCTGGGTATTCCTGCGCGGCACGCCCGAGCAGACTTATCACCTTCTCTACGCGGGCTTCCGCCTGCCGCTCTCGATCGACCCGCGCGCTCCCGCCGAGCTGCGGGCGGCGCACAGCACCCGCTTCG
>CALRXP010000145.1:0-7057 GCA_943372155.1 Candidatus Endomicrobiellum trichonymphae
CCGACGTCGGCGTGGATGAGGCGAAGTTGAAAATCGCCGCGACCGGCTTGTTCAAGCACCTCGGCCGGCCCGCCGGCACACGCCCTCCGAAGTAGCGCCTAGTTCGGCCCGCTCTTCATCCGGCTCCAGACGATCTTGATCCGTTCGACCAATCCGCCCGGCTTTTGGGGGGAGGTCTTCACGGGGGGAGGCTCGGTCTTCGGTTCGGCCACGACCGGTTTGGACGGAGCCAGGACGGGCGCCGTTTTTTCCGCAACGCGCGCCGGAACGGCGGCGGGCGTCGCGCGGACGGGTATTCTTTCCACGACGGGAACCGTCTCGACGACGGGCTTGGGCTTGGGCGTCTTATCCTTCGGCGGCGACAGCAGGATCGACAGGTCGGCGAGCGCGAGGTTCGCGGGCGGGCCCGTTTCCTTGGGGGCCTCGACCTGCTGATATTGGGCGGCTTTGAGCCCTTCGATCTGGCGGATAAAGGCGGACGCTCTTTCTGCGTAAACCTTCGGCAGGGAGTTCTGGCGCGGCACCGTGTCGTGGAGCTGGTGGAAGCGGGTGTGCGTATAAATGCGGTGACTGCCCTGACGCAGAACAAAGTCGAAGCCCCGGTACAGAGCGTCGAGATCGTGTTGGCTCCGGTCGGTCGGGTTGTTCTCGATGTCTTCGAGTCGCTTCCAGGCGTTGGAAGAGGGCGTAAAGACGTAAGGGGGTAGCGCCTCGGTCTTCGCCTCCGGCTTGACGGCGGCCGCCGGTGCGGGCTCCTCGCCTTCCTTGAGCAAGGCGGTGCGCACCTCCCAGGCCCGCAGCGTCGAAGTCTTATAGCCTTCCTCGAGCGCCGCGGTCGCGTGCTCGTCGAGCCACGGGCCGTAGTAGTCGCGCATTTCCATCAAGTTCGACACGGTCGCGTAAAGCTCCGCCCGCGACTCCTTGTCCATCATGCGCCCGGGCCGTGAGAGCTCTCGCGCCTTATCGGCGAGCTCGTAGACCTTTTTGCGGACCGCGTCCTTAGCGTCTTCCACGGCGATTGCGAGATCCTCCGTGCGCTTGGCGGCCGGCATATCCGTTAGCGCCAGGGGTGAAGGCACGATGACACTCAAAGACTGCACGAGCGGCGCGGTCATCCGCAGCGCTTCAGGCGACGTGAGCGAAAGCGACGCGAAGGCGGGAGGCAGGAAAGCCGACGCGCCGGGATCGCTGAACGCAAGCGCGAGCGGTCCCGACCATGCGCCGGCGGGCGGCGCGAAGACCGGCCCGACGGGCGCGACGACGCCGGCGCGGGCCGAGACGGCCAGCGCCGCGACGATCCATGCGAGGGTCGCTCGTCGTAAGAGGGGCACGAATCCAGTATAGCCCCGGACCCTCCGACGCGCCAGGGGCCATTTAAGGTAAAATAGGCATCCCACCTTTCATGCGCCCGTGGTGAAATGGATATCACAGCAGCCTCCGAAGCTGCGGGTTCAGGTTCGATTCCTGACGGGCGCACCACTTCCCTTCCTTACCACCTGGCGCTAATTACGCTCATCTGTTAACCTACGGAGGTGGAAGAGGACAAGCGCCTACAGGCCGCGGCCGTGCTGGTCGCGCTCGTGGGACTCGTCGTGTTCGTGATACAGTTTTCCGGTAGCCGCCCTTCCCGCAAGGCGTCTTCGGGCCCCGGATGGTACTCCAAATTAAATCCGTTCGGCTCCGCGCCCCCCGATGAGCCCTCTCCGGCGGCGGCCGCGGCTTCCTCGAGCGCCGCACACGAGCTTCCTCCGCCCGAACCCATGATGACCAACGCGGCGACGCGTCAATTCTCGAGCCCTTCGGGCGGCGCGTCGGGCGGTTTGGCCGGAGCGGAGACGCCTGAGGACAATACCGCGGGTTCAGGGGCGAATGCGAGCCGCAGCGCGTCTCGTCTCAATAACGGCGGCGGCGGTTACGATATGCCCAGCGGCGGCCGCGCTCCGTCCGCGGGCGGAGGGGGCGGTTATGGCCGGCCGCCGGCCCCGGGTGCGTCGGGCGGCGGAGGCGGCGGCTCGGGGGCGGCTTCCGGCGGCGGCGGTTCGTCCGGATTCGCGGGCGGGGGCGGGGGCGCGCCCGGAGGCGGCGGCGGGAAAGGTCCCGGCGGCGACACCAAGACCGCGGCGGGCGGCACATCTTCGTTTAACAGCGCGATCGGCGCGGGGGCGGCGACGGGAGGCGGGCCGGGCGCCGGCGGCGCGAACGCCCTGGGCGACGCCTCGAAGATGCCGCCGACCGAGCAACTGAAAGATTTGTCTTCCATGGGCGGCTCCGGCGGTGGCGGAGGAGGCGGCGGAGGCGGAGGAGGCGGCGGTGGAGGCGGCGGCGGTGGAGGCGGCGGCGGAGGCCTCGGCGGGGGCGCACCGGACGCCAAGCCCAAGGAGTCCGCGGGTAAGCCGGGGGAAGGCAAAGAAGGCGGGCCGGAAGCGAAGGCTGCCGACGGGAAGACCGCCGATTCGAAGTCACCCTCGGGATCGAACGACAACGGAGACGGCAGCGGCGGCGAAGCCCCGCAACCGGGTTCCGGGCGTTTCGCCATGAAGAAGGGCGGACCGCCGGTGGTTCAAACGACCGTCTATAAGACGAATATCGGTCCCGCCATTGATTTTACATCGATCATGAAGATCGACGGCGACAACGCGAACGCAAAGAAAAAAGTGGCGGGAGACACGACGTTCCAGCCGCGCATCGCCTTCCAAGGCGCGCCCAATCTCGACGGGCAGACGGTGCCCTTTATCGTTATACCCGGCGACTTCGGCAAAACCCACCCTGAGGTCAAGCTCGGTGATTACGCGACGGTGACCTACAACGGCAAGACGGTCAGCGCGATCGTCGCCGACGTCGGGCCGGACGGGGTTCTGGGCGAGGCGTCACCGGCGGCGGCGCGCGGCGTCGGCATCCCGTCCAGCGCGGCGAACGGAGGCGTGGACACGCCGAACGTGCGCTACACCATCTACGCCGGCAGCGGCAAGACGTATCCGCCGCCGCAGAACGAGGTGGAAGTCCGTGAGCGTGCGCGCCGCACCCTCGAGGCCGCCGGGCCGCTCAAGAAAAATCTGTAGAGCGGCAGCCGTCGTCCGCGGCGGGGAAATGCTAAAATCCGTTTCCTCCCGTGGCCATTCTCCTCAGCACTCAATCACTCACCAAGAGCTTCGGCGTCCGCCCGCTCTTCGAAGGCCTGTCGATGGGTCTGTTCGAAGGCGAGCGCGCCGGCCTTATCGGACCCAACGGGGCCGGTAAATCCACCTTACTGAAGATTCTCGCGGGCCAGGAAGGCGTGGACGAAGGTAAGGTCGTCTCGCGCCGGGGCTTGCGCGTCGGCTACCTCGCCCAGCAGGACCGCTTTGAGACCGTCGGCGACGGCTGGACCGTTCGCGACGAGCTGAACCGCAACCTCCAAGATTTAGGGCTTGAGGACTGGGAAATCGACATGCGCGTCGAGGCGGGCATGGAGCAGTCCGGCTTCGTGGACCCCGACCAGCGTGTGGAGAAGCTGTCCGGCGGCTGGCGCAAGCGGCTGGCGATCTTGTCCCAGGTCCTGCGCGAGCCCGACCTGCTCTTGCTCGACGAGCCCACCAACCATCTCGACCTCGAGGGCGTCCTGTGGCTCGAGCGCTACCTCTCCGGGCTCACCTTCTCCTTCCTGACCATTACCCACGACCGCAGCTTTCTCCAGCGCGTGTGCAACCGCGTCATCGAGCTGAACAAGCGCTACAAGGACGGCCACTTCTCGAGCCAGGGCAACTACAGCGACTTCCTCGAGAAACGCGCGGAGCTGTTCGAGCACCAGGAAACCCTTCAGCAGACGATGCAGAACACGGTCAAAGGCGAGATCGCCTGGCTGCGCAAGGGGCCTAAGGCGCGCACCACCAAACAGCAGGCCCGCATCGACCGCGCCGGCGAGATGATCTCGGACTTGGCCGAGCTCAAGTTCCGCAACGCGCAGACTCGCTCCACCCAGATCGACTTCGACGCGACCGAGCGCCAGAGCAAGTCCCTCGTGCGCTGCATCGGCGTCGAGAAGTCCATGGGCGGCAAAAAGCTGTTCGGGCCTCTCGATCTCATCCTCTCTCCCGGGGACAAGATGGGTCTGCTCGGCGAGAACGGCTCCGGCAAGTCCACCTTGCTCAAGATGATCACGGGCGCGCTGGCGCCCGACAAAGGCACGCTCAAGCGCGCAGACAACCTGAAGGTCGTGACCTTCGACCAGCACCGTGAACAGCTCGACATGACGAAGACGCTCAAGCGCTCGTTGTGCGAGGTGGGCGAGCACGTCGAGTTCAAGGGCTCGCGCATCCATGTCTACGGCTGGGCGGAGCGCTTCCTGTTCCGCACCGAGCAGCTCGAGTACCCCATGAGCCGCTTGTCGGGCGGCGAGCAGGCGCGCGTGCTCATCGCGCGCCTGATGCTCAAGCCCGCCGACATTCTTTTGCTCGACGAGCCCACCAACGACCTCGACCTCCAGTCGCTCGAGGTTCTGGAAAACAGCATGATGGAGTTCCCGGGTGCTCTCGTGCTCGTCACGCACGACCGTTACCTCCTGGAGCGCGTGTCCCAGCGTATCCTGGCGCTCGACGGCAAGGGCAACGCGAATTTCTACGCCGAGCTGTCCCAATGGGAGAACGCGCGCGAGGAGTCCGATTCGCTGGGCGTGTCGCACAAGGTCGCGCCGGCCGAGCCCGTCAAGCGGGAGCTGACGCCCAAGGAAGCCAAGGAGCTCCAGAAGATGGAGGCCAGCATCAAGGCCGCCGAAAACGACGTCGCGATGGCCCGCGCCGCGCTCGAGGATCCGAAGTTCGCCGCCGACGCCCCCGAGCTGATCAAGCGCCAGGTGCGCCTCGACGAGGCTCGCGCGGCCGTGGAAGCGCTGTTCAAGCGCTGGAACGAGCTCGAAGCCCTTCGCTGAAGTGTGACCATCCCGCTCTGGGAGCGGGGGCTTCTTTCGGCTATCCTTTACCCATGAGCGTCCGCCCTTGGCCCCTGCTGTGTCTGCTCGCCCTCGCGGCCTGCGGCGGCAACGCGGAAGAGGCCCGCGAAATCCGTCTGCTGCGGGCGTCGCGCGGCGGCGACACGGCCACGATGCGCGTTCTTCTTGATCAGGGCGCCGACATCGAAACCCGCAATCCGGGCGACGGCTGGACGCCGCTGATGTGGGCCGCGGCCCGCGGCCAGGGCGGCGCGGTCAAGCTTCTCGTCTCTCGCGGCGCGAAAGTCGAAGCCCGGGACCGGCGCGGCCTGACGGCGTTGATGGCCGCGGCGCGATGGGGAAAGAAGGACGGCGTGGCGTCGCTTCTCGACAGCGGCGCCCGGGTCGGGGCGGTCGACTTCAACGGCTGGAGCGCGCTCCTGTGGGCCGCCTACAAAGGACAAACGGACATGGCGGGGTATCTCCTCGACCACGGTGCTGCGCTCAACGCGCGTGACCCGGACGGGAACAGCCCGCTGTCCCTCGCCACGCGCGCCGGGCACGATAAAACGGCCGCCTTCCTGCGCGCCCGCGGCGCGGCCCCCGAACCGCTGGTTACGGCTTCTTCAGATCGATGAAGGGCGTCGCGCCGCTCGTCACCTGCGGCAGCTGACCGTTCCACTTGTCGACGGCCCGGTAGTTGACGAGCGTCTGGGTTAAGGACGCCTGGAGCAGCCGGTTCGACTCGGCCTGCGCCTTCGCGCGCACGAGGATGGATTTCGCCTCGCCTTCGGCTTGAGCGACGGCGGCCTTCGCCAAGGTTTCCTGCTTCTGCAGCTCGTACTCGGCCTGCTGGGCCTGCTGCTGCGCCGCCATCTTCTGCTGCATCTGATTCTCGATGGCGGGGGGGAGGTGGGAGGCGCCGAGGTTGACCTTGTCGAGCTCGAAGCCCATCTTCGTCATCTCGCCCTGCAGGTTCTTCTCGATCATCCCTTGCAGCTCGCCGCGTTTGGCGGAGATGATCTCCGACAAGGACATCTGGCCGGCGGCGTTCTGGGCCACGGTGATGATGGTGCGGCGGATGAAGGTATTCTCGATCTCATCGACCGGCGCCCCGCGGAAGGAGCGGAAAACGTGCGCCGCCTTCTCCTCGGAGGTGTTGTAGGTCACCGAGATGTCCTGGCGGATGTGCTGGCCTTCCTTGGTCGGAAGGTCGATCGAGTCGTCCTCCGGCGAAGTCCCCTCGTTGGAGCGCATGACCATCGTGTACGTCCGCAAGGCCGTGGGATAGCTCTGAACGCGGGTGATCCACGGTACGCGCATAGCCAGTCCCTGGCCGACGGTCCGCAGGGAGCCCGACCAGATATTGAAAATCACGCCCGTGTAGCCGGGGGCGACGATCGTGTAGGAGCTCAGCACGACGGTCAGCAGGATGACGGCGATCGCGATCACTCCGGCGCGGCTGCCGAGTTTGGCGAGGGCTTCGGGGTTCATCTCGGAATTATTGGCCATATCACTCCTTTCGTTTCTTGTTCACGGATTGGATGACGGCATCGATGATCTCGGCGCGGTCCGGCGCGAGCAGGCGCAGGAGCAACCGTTCCAGGCGCCGGCGCAACGGCTCCAGAGCGCGGGCGAGCAGCCAGACGGCCGCCCCGAGAACGGCTAATTCGGCCAGAGAGGCGCCCATGCGCGCACGATAGCACATTTTCCCGTCGTGGCGTGTCCGGGTTGTTTCGGGACGGTAAATGGACGGTAACGAAAAACCCTTTGTTTACAGGTAAAAAGTCAGCAAAGCCCCCTTGCGGATCCGCGTCCGCGGGCCTATACTGAGCTCATGACCGCCAAAGTGAAGTCGGTGCTGACCGTCGCCTCGGAAGCCCTTGAAACCGCCGCCGGCTACGCGCTCGTGGCGGTCGGCCTCTATGCCGCCATCTTCGTGGATATGACCGGTGGCGGCTCGCTTTGGAAAGCCATGCACAGCCTTCATGAGACCGCCCAGGAAGGCATCGAATCTCCGAACGCGACGCGCGTGATCAAGGTGCCGACCCAGGTGGTCGCCGAGAAGGTTCACGAGGACCGCATGCTCGCCGTCTTCGATGAGCCGGAGCAGACGGGCACAGTGGCCGCCGTCTACCAGGCGCCCGACGCGTC
>CALRXP010000146.1:0-7047 GCA_943372155.1 Candidatus Endomicrobiellum trichonymphae
GGATGAGCATGGCCATGACATCCGGCCCGTGCAGCAGCGGCGAGGAGCCGCTGTAGGAGCCCTCCGGAAGAACGCCGGCGGCGGAGGAGGCCGCGACGACGGTGGCGAGCAGGAACGCGTGGATGAGGTTTTTCATGGTCTCCTAGAAAATGCCCTTGTAGATCAGGTACGGGAGCACGACGTACAGGAACGTGTCCCGGATCAGGTAGAAGAGGACGAGGCCGGCGATCGCCTTCCAGGTCATGCCCTTGATGCGCTGCAGGAAGGGCTTCTTGACGACGGCCTCGGGATCGTATGGCTTGGCCGCGCGCAGGTCGGGGTGGACCCCGTCGAGCGCGCGTTCGGCCATGATGTCGGCCTGGGCCGTGCCCTGGTAGACCCGCAGGAGCATGTCGCGGCTGATCGCGGGGACGAGCGTCTTGT
The DNA here is from genome assembly GCA_943372155.1 of Candidatus Endomicrobiellum trichonymphae. Lineage (GTDB taxonomy): Bacteria > Elusimicrobiota > Elusimicrobia > UBA1565 > UBA9628 > GWA2-66-18. Next base: position 424 of record CALRXP010000146.1, read on the forward strand.
CCTCGTTGGCCACGCGGTCGGCGTACAGCTGCAGGAGCTGGTCGGTGCGGTGCTTGACCGCGATCGAGCCGATGAAGCGCGAGACCGGCCCGCCCACGCCTTCCTGGGACGCGCGCCAGCGGTTGCCCTCGCGCATGCGGGAGAAGTCGTAGGCGGTCATGTAGTCGCGGCCGGGGGCGTAGGTGGAGAACATCTTGTCGAACTCCTCGAGGTCGACGTCGCCGGGCGTCAGGCCCTTCGTGTTGCCTTCCGACGCGAACACCCGGGTGCTCGAGGCGCCCTGAGCCTGTGTGAGATTCGGGATATAGATCGCGAATGGGTTGAACAGAATGCCCGCCTGCCAGCGGCCCTTGAGGCCCATACCCCACTGCGTCTTGGGTCCGAACATCAGGTGGGAGAGGACGGCCGTCTTGACGGCCTGGAGCGGCGGCAGGCCGTGCTCGCGGAGAACGCGGAACGTGTTGACGAGGCGCGCCACGGGCTGGCTCGCATTCGCCGGGATCAGGAACCAGTAGCGGCGCTCGAGGGCGGACTTGCCCGGCACCTCGGAGGTTTTCGTGATCGTGGCCTCGTAGCCCTCGCGCAAGCGATTCTGCAGTGCGATCTTGAGAACCTGCATGTCCTGCTCGTAGGCGTTCGTCGCCTTGATGAGAGAGAGGCCTGAGAGAGCCGTGAGGCCCGCCAGGATCGCGACGACGGGGTTCGTCGCGAACAAGGTCCAAGCGGCGAAGGCGCCGCCGTACAGGGCGATACGCGCGCCGGCGCGGCCGAGCATCGCGCTACGCGCGGCCCACTTCTCGCCAAGGAACAAGGTCGGGAACATCGAGCGGCGCTTGTCCGTGTAGGCGCTCTGCCACGTCTTTTGCATGAAACGCCACGCGAGCATGCGCTTGTAGTAGAGAAGCACCGGCAAGCTCAAGGCCGCGATCGTCAGGTAAACGGGGGTGAACGAGGTGACCGCGACGGCCGCCCACGCCGAGAAGGCCGTGAACGTGCCGAGGGCCAGGAGCTTGAGCGTCGCCTTCAGGAGCTTGCTCGAGTGCTCGTTGGCCTTGTCGAGCATGCGCACGGGGAAGGTCTCGGTGTCGGGCCACGGCGTGAACCAGCGCGTCACGCCTTCCATCGAGGCGATCACGGCGGGGCCGTTGGGCAGGCCCTTCATCGCGCGGGCGATAACGCCGCCCATGCCGCCGGACTGCAGCGCCCACTCCATGCCTTCGAACGTGTAGTCCTTGTGCGTGAAGAACTCGGTGAGGTGCCTATTAGACTTAACGCGCCGTGGCGCGTTAAGCACGAACTGGTAGAACTGCGTGAAGCCGAGGGCGAAGCCCGCGGGCTTGGGCTCGGCCAGGATGCCGATGCCGGCGTCCACGAGGTCGACGTTGCCCTCGTACTTCTGCTCGAGTTCCTTGGCGAGCTCGACGTCGCCGCCGGTCAGCTCGAGGAAGCTCTTCACGGGCGGCTCGCCGAGCGAGCGGCGGAACTCGTTGTAGGAGCCCGTGCCGTCGGTGCGCTCGCGGAAGATGTCCATTTCGGCGAGGTCGGTGAGCTGCCCGTTCTGCTGATTCTTGAACTGCGACAGCGCGCGGGGGAAGTTGTGGAGGTGAAGCGCGCCGGCGGACTTCTTGGCGAAGGAGTAGGCGAGGACGTCGTAGCCGTGCTTCTCGACGATCGGCCGCGTGTTGTTGTGCACGAAGTTGATCAGCTCGATGCGGTCGAGCGTCTTGTCGGTGCCGGGCTGGATCATCTCCTGCTCATCCAGAACCATCTCGTGGAGGCGGTACACGACGCGGAAGTGCTTGGGCACCTGGAAGGGGCCGTCGTGGTGCTCCCACTTCGAACCGGGCATGCCCCAGATAACGTCGTTGTTGGAGATCGGCTTGATGAGCTTGGCGAGCAGGGGGTGACGATAAGACATGCGCATCAGCCAGGCCTTCACCTTCGGGCCGAACAGTCCGTAGAACTCGGCGTGCATGCCGGCCTGGAGCGTCGGGTGCTGGAGGAGGTCCTCGGTCCACTCGACGGTGTGGATCATGTCGATGTTGGCGACGTTGATCTTGCGGGCGTAGTCGAACATGGTCGCGTCGTCCCAGTCCGGGTGGAACTTCCGGAGGTGGTCGACGATGTTGTTGTGGTTGGTCACGAACGCCCAGTGCAGGAAGGAGAGCAGGGGGTTATAGTTGTTCGTGAAGCCGGAGAGATCGATGCCGGGCTTGGCCGGATTCTCCGGCAGGCGGCCGTTCTCGTCGAGGCGCATCTTACCGTCGGTCCAGGTGCGAAGAGGCTTCTGCTCTTCTTCGTTGGTGCCGTAGATCTGAGCCTGAATCCAGGCCTGGGTCCGCTCGTTCATCACCGTCGGCCGGCCGTTGTCGGTCACGCGCGTCGGATCCTTGCTGGTGCGGTCGACGGTGGCCTCCTTCTCGGGCCAGTTGTCGGCGGGCGTGCGGGCGAGCTTGTGAGGATTCTCGGTGATGGGGTCTCTCTTGGTATTGCCGCCGAAGTTGTGGAACTGGAACTGGATCCAGCCGCCGGCGAGGTTGTTGAGGATGCCGGCGGGCTGCACGATCGCCTTGCCGTTCTCATCGAGCTTGCGCCACTTGAGCTTGCCGACCTCGCGCGCCGTGGGAGTCATGTGCTCGACGTCGGGGCGGACCTTCTTGGGGGGGATGTTGGAGCCGAAGCGCGTGTTCTCAGCGCCCATGCGCGGGTTCTCGCGATCGGAGACCCACGACCCGTCGGCGGTGTAGCCGCGCTTGGCCTGCTCAGGCTCCGCGCCCTTGGGCTTCTGGTCGTTGGTGGCGTAGTCGTAGGGATCGGTGAGGGTGTCGGAGCGGACGTAGCGGATCTTGGCGATGAGGTAGAGGAGACCGAGCTTGGTGGGCCACTTGTCCCACGACACGCGGCGGTTCGGGTCCTTGGCGAACTTGAGGTTCAGCCACTGCAGGACGTTGTAGAAGGCGTTCCAGTACACGTACTTCGCGGGGCCGACGCCGACGCGCGAGGAGCGCGGCGCGAACAGCTCGGGGTTGGTCTCGGGAGAGACGGGGCGTTCGCTCGAAGGCTGGAGGTTGGCGGGTTTGCGCGCGGCGTCGCCGGCGGGGACGGAGGCGTCGTCGTCCTTGGACGCCGCGGAGAGAGCGCCGCCGCTCCAGAACTTCTCGAGGGCGGGCGCTTCGTCCTTGCCTTCGCGGGCGGCGGAGCCGAGGGTGGTCTGCAGCGCCGCGCCGGCGGCGAGGGCGGTAGCCGGGGACGGCTTGACAGCTGCGGCGGGGGCGACGGGCTTGGCCGCGGCGGGAATCACGACGGCCGAGAGGGCGTTGGGGACGACGGGCGCGGCGAGAGCCGGGGCGGACGGCGCGCTCAGGGAAAGGGCGTTGAGGCCCGAGGGCGTCAGGGACGGCGACGCGAGCGGCGAGGAGGTCCCGCCGAGCTGCGGGACGACCGACGGGCCGACGGGAACGCCGGCGCCGGCTCGGGCACCGATCGTCTGGGCCAGCGCGTCCAGCGGCGCGGAGACGAGAAGGATGGAGGAAAGGAGGGCGGCGAGGGACTTGCGCGCGGCGATAATTTTCATGCCGGGATGCTATCACTCCCGTTCGCGTGCACGCCTGGGGCGTAAAGCCTAATTAGTGTAAGACAGAGGGCCTACGGTCATTTGGGCCCGGTCAGCGCTTGTCGCGCGCGAGGACGGAGGCGGCGATCGCGACGAGCAAGGTCCCGCCGATCACGGCGAGCGAGGCGCCCGTCGAGATGTGATGCCAATCCTTGATGATCATCTTCACGCCGACGAACACGAGCACGGCGGAGACGCCGGTCTTCAGGTACTTGAACTCGGTCATCGAGCCGGCGAGCAGGAAGTAGGTCGAGCGCAGGCCCATGACCGCGAAGATGTTGGACGTGTACACCACGAATAGGTCCGAGCTGACGCCGAGCGCCGCGGGAATGGAGTCCACGGCGAAGATCAGGTCGGTCGCCTCGATGACCACGAGCGCCGCGAACAGCGGCGTCGCGTGCAGGACGCCCTCGAGGCGGGTGAAAAAGCGATGGCCGTGCAGGCCCGGGGTCACGGGCAGGAATTTATGCAGGAGGCGCAGGGCGGGATTCTTGCCCGGCTCCATTTGCTCCTCGCCGGAGACCATCATCTTGCCGCCGGTGAACACCAGGATCGCGCCGAAGACGTAGAACATCAAGTGGGACGCCTCGAGCAAAGACAGGCCGGCGAAGATGAAGACGAAGCGCATCGCGATCGCGCCGAGTATGCCCCAGTGGAGGACGCGGGGCTGGTTCTCCGCGTCGATGCCGAAGAACGCGAACACCAGGATGAAGACGAAGAGGTTGTCGACCGAAAGGGATTGCTCCAGAATGTAGGCCGAAACGAACTGGAAGGCCTTGTCGTGGCCGTAAACGAAGTACACCGCCAGAGCGAAGGCCGCGGCGAGACACCACCAGACGCCGACCATGATCGCGGCCTCGCGCACCTTCATCACGTGGGCCTTCTTCTGGAAGATGCCCAGGTCCAGGACGAGCATGACGCCCATCACGGCGATGAAGACGGCCCACAACCAGGTGACTGCCATAGCGGGTAAATTCTACCATTTGAGCGTGATCGCGATTTTCACCGACGGCGCGTGTTCGGGCAACCCCGGCCCCGGCGGCTGGGCGGCCATCGTCTGCGTGGACGACAAGGTGCGCGAGCTCGCCGGCCGAGAGGAGCCCACCACGAACAACCGCATGGAGCTCGGCGGCGTGATCGCGGGGCTGCGCGCGGTCGCGGATATTCCCGGCCCGGCGCTCGTCCACAGCGATTCGACCTACGTCATCGAAGGCATCACGAAGTGGATCCTGGGCTGGAAGCGCCGCGGCTGGACGACCGCGGCGGGCGAGCCGGTGAAGAACGAAGATTTGTGGCGCGCGCTCGAGGCCATCGTCGCGGCCCGCGGCCGCGGCGGCGTGGAGTGGCGCTGGGTGAAGGGCCACTCCGGCCATGACGCCAACGAGCGCTGCGACGTCATCGCGGTCGCCCTGGCCAAGCGCCAGCCCGTCGAGCTGTACGACGGCCCGCTCCTCGGCTATCCGTACGGATCCCTGCTGCCCTCCGAGCCCAAGGCCGTCCCCGCGCGCCCCAAGGCGGGAGAGCGCAAGGCCGCCGACAACCGCCTCGTTTCCTATATAAGCCTGCTCCACGGCGAGGTCAAACGCCATGCGACGTGGGCCGAGTGCTCCGCCCGGGTGAACGGCCAGCCCGCCAAGTTCAAGAAGATACGCTCGGAAGAGGAAGCCGCCGAGGTCCGTAAATCCTGGGGCCTGCCGTAAGGCGCGAGGCCGGCAACGCCGCGCTGATCCTCATCGGCGTCCTGTCCGCGGGCATGGGCCTGCACGGTTACGGCGCCAAGAGCAAGAACGATGAGGAAGTCCTTTGCTGCGTGGTGACGCGCCTCGAGATCGGCTCGGTGAAGGCCCTCGGCGAAAGGATCGACCGCGGCGCGTTCGTGGCGTATCACCCGCTGGCGCACGCCGAGGGCGGGCTGATCAAGAAGAACGAGCTGTTTTAAGCCGGACGCATACCGACTGCGTCCGGACGCAGTAAGTCAGCGTCAGTAATTTCGCGGAATAAAAAAAGGCGGGAAGGCCGAAGCCTCCCCGCCTTTTCTGCGTTAAGCCTTAGTTCGCGATCGCGTTGCCCTGGCCTTTGCGGACGACTGCGGCCGTGCTGATCTTGCTGTTGACGCGGCTGAACTCCCACGACTCGATGTAGACGCTCGAGCGCACGAAGTTCGCTGGCTTGGGGCCGTTGGCCGCGCCCGTGAGGTCGGTGACGTTCTGGGGGGTGCCCGCGTCGGTCAGCACGTCGACCGGCGAGCTCCAGATGGTCGAGTCCACGTTCTTCTCGTTCCAGCCCCACAGCAGGCCCTTCACCTTGATGACCACCCGGCGGACGACCTTCACGTTGACGCGCAAAGTCTCGCCCTGGTAGTAGGACGCGCGGTCGTCGTTGATGACGAGCTCGATCTTGCCGCCGTTGTTGCGCAGGAACGCCTGCACCTTGTCGGCTTCCGGCGCGCGCAGGATCTTGGGACCGGCGACGAAGGTCAGGCTTTCGCTGCCCGGGCGCTGGTTGTCGGTGCGGATCGCGTATTTGTAGGACGCGCCGGAGAAGTCGTAGCGAGCCGTGCCTTGGCCGTCGTAGCGGATGATGATCTTGTCCGTCTCCCACGGGAGATCCTGGCCCGCGGTCTGGCTCATGTCGAAGGAGATGTTCGACGTGAACACGCGGGGGGGGCCGTACTCGCGGGGAAGGCGGATGCAGCTCGCCTTGTAGTGGTCGAAGTTCTCTTGCCAATGCGAGCCGTAGAAGCCGCCCTGCGTCCAGTCGTAGCGGTAGACGGCCTGGTAGTAGCACTCCTTGACGTCTCGGTAGGACTCGCTGGTCAGCGAGCGCGTGTTGACCTGGTTTTGCGTGGCGGCGTTACGGGTGAGGGAGGCGGTGTCTTCGGTGCGCTCCCAGCTGGTCACGAACACGTCCCGCCAGCGGTACCAGCCGCTGTAGTAGTAGAAGGTGTCGGGGTTGCTCGTGTCCTTGTAGGGGCGGTCGTAGCCCTGCGGGAGCTGCTGCCACCAGTTGTA
>CALRXP010000147.1:0-7001 GCA_943372155.1 Candidatus Endomicrobiellum trichonymphae
CGGCCTGCCTCAAGGCGGCGGCCCTCTCGCTGCGGTGACGGCCGCCGACGGACTGCCCAAGGATCTCTCCGCCGCGCGCGTGAAGGTGGAGCGCGCGCTATACTCGCTCGGCCAGGACCTGCGCAAGCGCCACTTGGACGGCGAGGCGCCGTTCTCGAAGATCGAGAACCCCCTGCGCGAGCTCTCTCGCCTGCGCGCCGCGTTGCGCGCGAACGCCGACCCGAAGCTAATTCTCACTTTGGCCGCTTTAGAAGCTGAGGCCGCAAGGTAAAACCAATATGAAACGCCGCTACATCACGACCCCGCTTTATTACGTCAACGCCGCGCCGCACATCGGCCACGCCTACACGACGATCGCCGCGGACGTCTACACGCGCTTCATCCGCAGCCGCGGCGGCGAGGCCTTCCTCCTCACGGGCACCGACGAGCACGGCCAGAAGATCGAGGAGGCGGCCAAGGCCGCCGACAAGCACACCATCGATTTCTGCGACGCGACTTCCGCGAAGTTCCGCGACCTCTGGAAGCATCTCGACATTCGGCACGACGACTACATCCGGACGACCGAGAAGCGCCACGAGACCAAGGTCCAGGAGCTGTTCGCCTTGCTGCTCAAGAACGGCGACATTTATAAGGGCAAGTACGAGGGCCTCTACGACGTGGTCAGCGAGTCCTTCGTCAAGGAAAGCGACGCGATCAAGAGCCCGAAAGGCATCCTGCTCGGCCCCGACTCCGGCAAGCCCCTGCAGAAGCTTTCCGAAGAGACCTATTTCTTCAAGCTCTCGAAGTACGGCCCCGCGCTTCTCGAGCATTACAACAAGAACCCCGGCTTCCTCGCCCCTTCTCACCGCGCCAACGAGATTCTGCGCTTCGTCGAAGGCGGCCTCGAGGATATCTCCGTGTCGCGCACCAAGGTGAAGTGGGGCATCCCCGTCCCCGGCGATCCCGATCACACGATTTACGTCTGGTTTGACGCCTTGATCAACTATTGGTCGGCGACGGCCGGGACCGATCTGTGGCCCGCCGACGTTCACATCGTCGGTAAAGAAATCTTCCGCTTCCACGCCGTGATCTGGCCCGCGATGCTGCTGGCCGCGGGGCTCGAGTTGCCCAAGAAGGTGTTCGCGCACGGCTGGTGGACGGTCGACGGCAAGAAGATGTCGAAATCGGCCGGGAATTTCGTCGACCCTTACGAGATCACTCAGGAGTTCGGCGTGGACGCGTTCCGCTACTTCCTCCTGCGCGAGATGCCCTTCGGCAACGACGGAGACTTCTCCAAGGCCTCGCTGACCAAGCGCTACAACGCCGAGCTCGCCAACGACCTCGGCAACCTCGTCTCACGCGTGGCCGAGATGGTGGATAAGTTCCTGGGCGGGCGCCTGCCGACGAAGCCGCCGCTCGACCTCGACTTTTATACGACGACCGTAGCGAAGAGAACGCCCGAGATCTCGGAGAAGATGGAGGCGCTCGACTTCTGCGGCGCCCTCGACACCATCTGGGACGTGGTGCGCGCGCTCAACGCCCGCGTCAACGAGAAGGCGCCGTGGAAGCTCGCCAAGTCCGACCCGGCGCAATGCGAGCTCGTCCTCTTCGACCTCGTCTGCTCGTTGCGCCTCGTCGGCGGCTGGATCGACCCCTTCATGCCGTCGACCGCCGCGAAGATCCACATGCAGCTCGGCGTGCGCGCCTTCCCCGTCCCGCTGACGGCCGAGGACGTGCTCGCCGGCAAGAAGGATCACCCCGAGCTCATTCAAAAGGGTCCGGTGCTGTTCCCGCGCAAAATCTAACGTGCGGCGGCTCGTTCTCGCGCTGCCCGTCGTCTTTCTCGCGCTGAGCCTCGACCGCGTCCTGCCGGAGAAGCCGTCCCCGCCCGCCCCGATTCGCGCCGTCGCGCTCGAAGAGGGCGTGGCTGGGCTGCCCGGCCGCAACAACGGCCGCTTCAGCCGCCCCGGTGACGCGCTCAACCTCGTTTTCGTCGGCTCGGACGCCGCGGTGCGCGAAGCGTTGACCTCATCGGGTTGGACCGAGGTCCCGGCCACCATCCGCGCGTCGCTGTGGGAAGGCCTCCGAGAGCTTTGCTCCGGCAAGCCGTTGGCGGCGTTCCCGCCGATGAACGAATATTGGTTGGAGGGCCGTCGCCAAAACATGAACTGGGCGATCCCGATCAAACCGCTAGCGACGCGCCATCATTTCCGTCTATGGGACACCGGCCTGCGCGATCCGCGCGGACGGGCGGTGTGGTGGGGCTCCGGGGACTACGATCTCAAGCTGCGCCTGTACGATCTGTCGCACGTGCCTGATCCGGATATGAACACGGAGCGGGATTGGATCGCGGCGTCGCTGAAAGACTCGCGGCGATTGGAGCGCGTCTCGATCGCGGACGTCGCAAGCATCCCGCGCGAGGGCGCCAACGACAAGGGCTATCCGTTCCGCACCGACGGGCGCGTCGCCTTGATCGAGCTGCGCTGACGCTGACCAACTGCTTCCGGACGCACTAAACCGCTGTGAGGCGAGCCGGGAGAAACTTTCACCGGAGCGGGCCCCGGCGTATTATTTTCCGGTCGAGCCGAAGCCGCCCGCGCCGCGCGCGGTCTCGCCCAGGTCGTCGGAGTCCACGGGCGCCGGGGTCACGATCGGAATCACCAGCAGCTGCGCGATGCGCTCGCCCTTCTTGAGCGAGTGCGCCGTCCGGGAAATGTTCCACAGCATGACGCCGACCTCGCCGCGATAGCCCGCGTCGATGACACCGCCCGCGGTCTTAAGGCCCTTCTTGGCCATCGAGGAGCGGTCGCAGACGAGCCCCACGTGACCCGCGGGAATGGCCATCGCCACGCCGGTGTGCACGACCTTCCCCTCGCCGGGCGCCAGCTCCGCGTCCTCAAGAGCGTACAGGTCGAGACCCGCGTCGTCGGCGTGCGCCCGGGTGGGCAACGTCGCGGCGGATTCGAGGCGGCGCATCGCGAGGATGCCGTGGGTCGTCTTGGTCGTCACAGGTGTTCTCCGTAGGTGTCGTGATCGTGATCGTGGCGCGGCGGGGCCCAGCCCACCATGCGGCCCGCCGCGCGGGCGAGCCAGGATACGGGACCGAGCAGGGCGTAAAAGGAGAAGACGAAGAACAGCACCATCAGCGGGTAGTAGAACAGGAGCAGGCCGACGCCGAGCACCACGAGAATTCGGGTGAGGGTGCGCGGGCGCATGACGCCGGGCTGTTTGAAAGCGGGGTAAGGGATCGTCGAGACCATGAGCAAAGCGATCACGACGACCATGATCGGGGCCAGGCCATACAGCGCGGGAATCTGGTCCATGAGGAACTTCCACGTGCCGGCGGGACGTCCTTCCTCGATGACCTGATAAAGAAGCACGAAGCTCGACAGGAAGCCCGCGCCCGCCGGAATCGCCAGCCCGGTGAAATGCGTCTTCGAGCCTTGGCCCAGATGCGCCATCGCGTTGAAGCGGGCCAGGCGCAGGCCGCCGCAGAGGGTGTACAGGAAAGCGATGGGATAGCCCCACGCGCCGTAATCCTTGAGGATGAACGCGTACATCATGTGGCCGGGCGCCACGCCGAAGGTGAGGAAGTCGGACATCGAGTCGAACTCGACGCCGAACTCGGACTCGCCGTGCACGAGACGGGCCACGCGGCCGTCGAGCGCGTCGAAGACCATGCCGAGAATGATCGCGGTCGCGGAGGAAACGAACTCCCCCCGCACCGAGGACAGCAGGGCATAGAAGCCGCACGCCATGTTGCCGAGGGTGAACAGCGACGGGGCGAGGACCTGGCCGCCGCGCTTTAGGGCTTGCTTGTCCATTCTCCGATGGGGGTCAGGCCGCCGGCGACGCGGTCGCCGACCTTAACGGTGCACTTGGAGCCCTCCGGGAAATGCACGGCGGCTTGCGAACCGAAATAGATGATGCCGTACTTCTCGCCGGTCTTCACTTCGTCGCCGGGCTTGCGCCAGCACTCGATGCGCCGCGCGATGAGGCCGGAGATCTGCTCCACGACGAGCAGGCCGCGCCCTTTGCCCGGTTCGATGGTCATGACCACGCGGTAGTTGCCGCGCGCGGCGTCCTTCATGGCGGCGGCGAAGGAGCCGGGAACCTCGGCGACCTTGGTCACCCGGCCCGCGCACGGCGCGCGCTGGATATGGACGTCGAAGACGGAGAGGAAAATGCGGCACGTGACGACGTCCCCGGGACCCTCGCGGCCGACGGAGAGCACGACGCCGTCTCCGGGCGAGTACACGCGGTCGTCGGACGGAAGGGCGCGCTCGGGGTCGCGGAAGAAGTAGGTCGTGAAGGCGGCGAAGCCGAAAGCGAGGAAGGAGAGCAGGGAGCCGGGAAGAACGGTGGACGGGCGGCCCATAAGCCACATGCCGCCGACGCCGACGGCGACCGCGGGGACGACGAACTGCCAAGCCTGGGGCGCAATTTTCATAGTTGGAGCCGAGATGATACCAAACCTCAAATCATGGGCAGGGCGGGACTCGAACCCGCATGACCTTGCGGCCGGGAGATTTTAAGTCTCCAGCGTCTGCCAGTTTCGCCACCTGCCCGACGGGGGTATTGTAGCAGTTGCGCCTATAACCCGATGTCCTCGTTCCAGAGGTCGGGCTTTTCGCGCACGAACTTCTCCATCAGCGCGATGCAATCCTTGTCCTGCAGGACGCTCAGCTTCACGCCGCGGGCGGCGAAGAGGTCCTCGGCGCCGAGGAAGTTCTTGTTTTCCCCCACGACAACGCGCGGGATGCGATACAGCAAGGTCGTGCCCGTGCACATGACGCAAGGCGAGAGCGAACTCACGAGCGTGAGCTCCGGCCAATCGCGGCGGCGCCCCGCGTTGCGCAGGCAGACCACCTCGGCGTGAGCCGTGGGGTCTCCCGTCTGCACGCGCATGTTGTGGCCGCGCGCGACGATCTTCCCTTTCGCGTCGACGAGAACGGAGCCGATCGGTAGCCCGCCCTCGTCGTAGCCCTTTTTCGCCTCGAGATACGCCTCGCGCACCAGCTCTTGATCGGTCATTTCCCGATCTTACTTCTTCTTGCGCAAAGCGGCGATCTCCGCACGCCGGTCCTTGATCGCCCGCCTCAGCCGCTCCCGCTCCGAGCGGCGCACGTTCCGGATCGCCAGCCGGTCGCGCCGGGACTTCTCATGCACCTCGAGCAGGCTCTCATGCATCGTTTCGGGCCGGGACGCCGACGACTTCACATAGCCGATGTCGGACTTCTCGCGCTGGCGAATGAGGACAAGATCCTTGTGCTGATCCAGCGCGGCTTGCTTGAGACGCCGTTTGTCCTCCCTGACCGCCGCGCGCAGCTCGAGTATTTTCGCCTTCGCGACGGGAGGCGTCACGGCCGCCCCCGCCGGTCCCGCTAACAGCCAAAACGTCAATATCACATGGTTCATAGAAACCCCCACCTACCAGACGATTGACCCCCCTAAAAAGTTGCATGGGCTGGCGCGGGAGCGGTCCGCCTGTTACCCTATCGGCATGGGCCCCCTCCCCCTCATCCCGGCCTTATTCCTCCTATTAGTAGGAGCAAGTCCCGCGCGCGCCGGCGACGCGAAAAAACAGGCCCGGGACGCCGCCCTCCTCTCCAACGGCGCCGTCGAGGCCGGCGATTTGACCGGTTCCCGTGAGGCCGCCGCACGCCCTTTCGACGGCGGCGTCACTTCGGATCAAACCGTCGTCGCCCCCGGCGTCACGCGCAAAGCCAGCCCCCTGGCCCGACCCGTGATCGGGACCCGTGAGGCGAAGGCCGAACCGCCCCTCGGAGTGGAGAAAAACCCCGACGGCAGCAAGCTGACTTCCGGACTCATATTGGGCGGAGCGGCGCTTCTCGGCGGCCTGCAGGGCTGGTTCTCCGCGGGGCTTATCGGCGCGGCCGCGGGCGCGGGGCTGGGCCTGGCCGCCGCCTGGCTGTTCCACAAGAAGGACTACGGCGGCGCCTTCGGCGTCACCGCCGGAGCGATCATCGGCACGGCTTTGGGCGGGCCCATCGGCGGCCTGATCGGCGCCGTCGTCGGGGGCGTGATCGGTCACTTTCTCGGGAAGCTGTTTTTGTAGCGTCTCCCCAATGATTCGATACCTGCATTTTCTGACCGGCCGGGAGCGCACGCGCGAGGCCAACCGCCATCTCGGCATGACTTTGGCCTTCGTCGCCGGGGCGGTGAACGCGGGCGGCTATCTCGCCGTCTCGCAGTACACCTCGCACATGACGGGCGTGCTCTCGGCCATCGCCGACAACCTGGCCCTGAGCCGCTTCCGCCTCGTCGCCGGCGGCTTCGCCACTTTCGCGGCGTTCCTGTCCGGAGCGGTCGTCTCCACGATCCTGATCAATTGGGCGCGCCGCAAGCGCCTGCAAAGCGAATTCGCGCTCGCGCTCATGTTCGAGGCGTTCCTGCTCGCCGCCTTCGGGCTTCTCGGCCACAACCTCCAGTCGCTCGACCGCGTTTTCGTGCCGACGACGGTGCTTCTGCTCGCCTTCATGATGGGACTGCAGAACGCGATCATCACCAAGCTCTCCGGCGCCGAGATCCGCACGACCCACATGACGGGCAACGTGACGGACCTCGGCATCGAGCTCGGCAAGTTGCTGTACTGGAACGCGGACCCGGACGCGACGGAGAAGGTCGTCGCCAACCGCGAAAAGCTCAAGATTCACGCGGGACTGATCGCGCTGTTCACTTTGGGCGGCTGCCTCGGAGCGCTCGGCTTCAAGCGCGTCGGCTTCGGCGTGACCTTGCCTCTCGCCTTGCTTTTGCTCGCGATCGCGGTGGTCCCCGTCTGGGAAGACTTGGCGCCGCACGCGTCCGGCCCTGCCGAAACCGGGCTCTAGAACTTCGGGTTCGGGTCGCGGAACGCGTTCCAGACCAACGCGAGTCCGCCGATTGCGCAAGCCGCCGCGCTGAGCCTCAAGCCCCAGACAAGGTCGCCGAATTTCTCCCTCTTGCCCGCCAAGAGACTCGGCACAAGCAACAGCAGCAAGACCGCGACGATCAAGGTGCGG
>CALRXP010000148.1:0-6954 GCA_943372155.1 Candidatus Endomicrobiellum trichonymphae
GGCGCTCGCCGTCCATGTCGTAGGACACGTGGCCGACCTTCTCCGACATCCCGAACTTCATGACCATCATGCGGGCCATGCGCGTCGCCTGCTCGAAGTCGTTCTGCGCGCCCGAATACGTCTCCCCGGTCGTCATCTGCTCGGCGACGCGGCCGCCCAGAGCGATGGCGATGCGGTCCTCGAGCCACGACTTGGAGTAAAGATGCTTCTCCTCGGCGGCCAAGGTCTGGACGAGGCCCAGCGCCTGAAGGCCGTGAGGGACGATGGTGATCTTGCGGATCTGGTCGCCGTTGGGCACCAGCCAGGCGACGAGGGCGTGGCCGGACTCGTGGTTGGCCACAATCTTCTTCTCCACCTTGCTCATCACCAGCTTGCGCTCGTGGCCGATCGTGGTCCGTTCGACGGCTTTGCGGAAGTCCGTCTCGTTGACGTCCGTGCCGTTGCGCTCGGCGGCGAGCATGGCGGCGTCGTTGATGATCTCCTCGAGGTCCGCGCCGGACAGGCCGGGCGTGAGCTCAGCGACCTTGGCCATGATTCCTTCGGACGCGAGCGGCATGCCCTTGGAGTGAACCTTGAGGATCGCCTCTCGTCCCTTGATGTCGGGCAGACCGACGGGGACCTTCAGGCCGAACCGGCGTCCGCGCATGAGGGCGGCGTCGAGCAGCTCGGGGCGGTTGGTGGCGGCGATGACGACGATCTTGGCGTTCTCGGGGCTCGACATCTCGGCGAGCAAGGCGTTGAGGGTGTTTTCGTACTCCTGGTTGCCGTCGCCGTCGGAGCGCTTCTTACCGACCGCATCGATCTCGTCGATGAACAGGATGCCGGGCTTCTTGCCGTCGCCGCGGGCCTTGGCGAAGGCGGCGCGGATGTTGGCCGGGCCCTTGCCGACGTAGGTGTTCACGAACTCGGAGCCGTTGGTCTCATGGAAGGTCGCGCCGGCCTCGCCGGCGACGGCGCGCGCGATCAAGGTTTTGCCCGTGCCGGGGGGGCCGAACATCAGCACGCCCTTGAAGCCTTTGGCGCCGAGCTTGTTGTAGGGCTCGGGGTTCTTGATGTATTCGACGACCTTCTGAAGCTCGCGCTTGGCCTCTTCCTGGCCGGCGACGTCCGCGAAGGTGATGACCTTCGGCGGCGCGACCTCGCCCTTCTTCAGCGGACGCGCGGGAACGGGCTCGGAGAAGCCCTCGCCGCTCGACGGAGCGGAGTCACGCGGCGTGAGCGCGCCGGGCTCGCCTTTCGCCTTCCGGTTGCCCGGCCAGCGGCTGGCCTTGTTGAATTCGACGATGCGCTCGGCCTCGGCCTCGACGGCAGCCTTCTCGGCGGCGTCCGCGTCCTTCCACTTGCGCCACGGCTCGGTCGCCGTCGCCCAGCGGCGGCGGGCGAGATAGAACTGCACGGTCTTCGAGCCCTCGATCCAGCGGACGAGGAAAAGGAGGCTCACGATCGACGCGCCGATAAGTCCGAACCCGACCCAATTCGACATCGAGCTCGAATGCTGGGCCGCCGGCGCCGCCGCCTGATGGAGGGCGGGAACAGACGCGGTGATCGCCGCGGCCGCGAAGGCGCTCGTGCGCGTCAAAAAAGAAGCCCGCGCCGGAGCCGGGGCGGAGGGGACGGCGTACAGGTTGTCGTTGGCCGCCGTCGCGACGGAGCCGTCGAAGCTCTTGGCGAGGAAGGTTTCCGGCGTCTTCGACTCCGCCAGCCCGGCCGAATAGGCCTGCACCGGGACGCGAGCGGGAACGGCGGCGACAGGAACACGGGCGGCGACCGGCGCGAAGGCCGGTGCGATCAAGGGAGAGGCGACGAGCACGGGACGAAGAGAGATCACGTTCGCGCCGAGCGCCAAAGGGGCGGCATTCGCGGCATTCATCGTGAAGGCGGCGGGCGCGAAAGGCGCGAACCGGGCAGTCGGACTCAAGACGGGCGCTTCAACCGCGACGCGCAGGGCCTGCGCGAAAGCGGGAGCGGGAAACAACAGCGACGCGCACAACGCGACGGCTGATATTCGCTTGATCATGGTCATTGATTCTAATCAACACGGTGTCAGGCTGCTGGTCCGGAGGTCCCACCGGGAGCCGCGGCAGAGGGCCCTCCTCCGATTGGGACTATCGGACCTGACGCGCGCGGCGTGACGGGGGTATTCTGAGGTCATGAGACGCCTTCCTGCCCTCGTTTTCGCCCTGGCGGCCGCCGCTGCGCCGGCCTACGCCCAGGTCCGGGTGGTGGGCGAGATCGCGCTGCCCGCCGCGCCGGCCTACGCGCCCGCGTCCGCCTTCACCGCGACGGGCGCGATAGCGCCGCTGATTCCCTCGCTGGCCGCGCCGGCATTGTCCGCCGCGCCCCTGCTCGCCGCGCCGGCTCCAGTGACGGCTCAAGTCGCGCTCGCCCAGACCGGAGCCGCGCTGTCGGCCGCGTCAAAGGATAACTCCGATCAGGGCGCCGTGTCGCGGCGCGCGTTCGACGCCGGCGCGAAGACCCCGATAGAGGCTCCCGAGGTCGCGGGCCGCTACAGCTCGATCGGCCGCCCCGCCTTGCCGGAAGCCAACGCCCCGCAGGCGCGGGTCGTCGCGCCCGCCAACGGCCCGATCCGTACGGCCGTCCACGAGACGATCGAGGTCGGCACGATGCTGATTCCGCTGGCCCTCGTCTCCTTTTTCGCGAAGGGGATGCTCGCTCACACCGGCCTCGCGGCTCCCGCGCTGCTGGCCCTCTGGGGCCTGGGCTTCTGGGCGATGCGCGACCATCTCGCCGCCATGCGCTCGACCGTGGTGGGGGGCTGGCAGGCTTCGCACGACCAAAAATATCGAGTGGACTACCACACAGGGAAGCTTCGCGACGTCCGCGGCCAGAAGTACGGCGAAGACCGTTACGAAGAGCGCGCCCCCGGGGCCGTCGGCCCGCGCGCCCTGATCGCGATCGGCCTGGCCGCCGCGGCGGGCGCCGCCGCTTTCCTCTTTTAATAAGTAAAATGCGGGCCATGAAGGCCCTGATCTGCGCCCTGCTCTTGTCCGTGCCCGCCTCCGCGGCCGCGCCGGCGGCCGAACCGTCGATCCACGACCTCATCGACAAGGCGAACAAAGCCCTGCGCGGCGACTCGAGCCACGGCCGCCTCACCATGACCATCGAGACTCCCGAGTGGAAGCGTTCGCTCGAGATCGAAGGCTGGAACAAGGACCGGACCTTCGCTTTCATCGTCATCCGCTCGCCCGCCAAGGAGCGGGGGAACACCACCTTGCGCCGCGTCAATGAGATGTGGGTGTGGCTGCCCAAGGTCGAGCGCGTCATCAAGATCCCGCCCACCCTCATGCACTCCGCCTGGCAGGGCTCCGACTTCACCTACGAGGACATCGTCAAGGCGGACTCGATCGTGAAGGACTACACCCACAAGCTCCTGAGCACCACGAAGGAGAAGGACCGCACCGTCTACCACATCGAGGCCACCCCCAAGCCCGACGCCCCCGTCGTCTGGGGCAAGGTGCTCACCGACGTCGCTCTCTACGACGAGGATCAAAGCGTCATTCCGGTCAACGAGCTCGACTACTCCGAGCGCGGCGAGCTCATCCGCACCATCACCTTGTCCGACGTGAAGATCATGAGCGGCCGCCGCGTCCCCGCGCGCCTGGAGTGCGTGCCCGCCAAGAAGAAAGGCCAGCGCACCTATCTGCAGTACTCCGAGCTCGAGTTCGACGTACCGCTGACAGACGCCTTCTTCAGCTACCAGCGCCTGCAGAAGGGGAACCAGTAGTGCTCCAGCTCGCCTGGCGCAACGTTTGGCGCAACCGCAGACGGAGCACGATCAACGTCGCGGCGATGGGCTTCGGCCTGGCCGCGATCATGTTCGGCCAGAGCATGATCCGCTCTCTTCAGTCCCAGCTCATCGAGAAGGCGACCGGCTCCTTCACCGGCCACGTGCGCATCGAGCGCCGCGACATCGACGAGCCGAAGTTCCCGGACAAGTTCATGACGAATCCCGAGCCCGCGGCCAAGCTCATGGCGGCCGATCCTCGCGTCCTCGTCTGGGGCCGGCGCATCCACATGACCGGCCTCGTCTCCTCACCGACCATGTCTTTGGGCGCGCTCATTTGCGCCGTCGAGCCCGACAAGGAAAGCAAGATCACCGACATGGCCGGCTATATGAAGGAGGGCCACTATCTCGAGCCCGGGACGAAAGGCATCGTCATGGGCAAGAAGATCGCCGGCCGGCTCGATGTGCGCTTGGGCGAGAAGGTCGTGCTCATGGCCCAGGCCGCCGACGGCTCGATGGGCGCGGAGGCCTTCCGCCTCGTCGGCATCCACGAGACCGGCTCGGAGTCTTTCGACGGCCAGATGGTGTGGGTGCCGCTGTCGGCGATGCAGGAGCTCCTGGGCCGCCCCGGCCAGGCCAACGAGCTCGCGGCCAAGGTCCGAAACATCGACGACGCCGATGCGGTCGCCTCCGACCTGGACGCCCAGCTCGGCCCCGGCAACATCGGCGCGATGTCCTGGAAGAAGATCGACAAGGAGATCATCGGCATCCAGGCCTTCCAGGACGGCCTTCTGACGGTCGTGCTCGTCATCGTGTTCATCATCGTGGCTCTCGGGATCCTCAATACACAGCTCATGAGCCTCTTCGAGCGCGTGCGCGAGTTCGGCGTGCTCATGGCCATCGGCGCGCGGCCGCGCTGGATCGTCAAGCTTCTGATCATGGAATCCGCTTTGCTCGGCCTCGTCGGCACGACGTTCGGTCTCACCGTCGGCTCGCTGCTGATCGCGCACTTCGGCCACCACGGCCTGTTCCTTCCGGTGGGCGACGCCTTCAAATACTTCCTGCCCTTCCCGTCCGTCATCTACCTGCGGCCCTCCTGGGGCATGCACGCCTTCGCCTGCGCCACGGTTTTCGTCGTCACCTTGCTCGCGACCTTGCCTCCGGCCCTGCGCGCCGGACGCCTCAAGCCGTCGGAGGCCTTGCGCCATGTCTAAGCCCGCGAACCTTCATCCGCTGGTCGAAACGCGCGGCGTCGAGAAGGTCTACGCCGCCGGCTCCAAGGTCGCCGCGCTGTGCGGCGTGGACCTGAAGATCGCGCGCGGCGAGTTCACCGCGCTCGCCGGCCCGTCCGGCTCCGGCCAGTCCACCTTGCTCAATCTCATCGGCACGCTCGACCAGCCCACCAAGGGGACGGTCAGCTACGAGGGCCGCGTCGTCTCCGGCCTCGACGTGGACTCGCTGTCGGATTTCCGCCTGCGCGCCCTCGGCTTCGTCTTCCAGTCCTACAACCTCATCCCCGTGCTCACCGCCGCGGAGAACGTCGAGTATCCGCTCGTGCTCCAGGGCGTGGCACCCGCCGAGCGCCGCAAGCTCGCCCTCGAGGCGCTCAAGCTTGTCGGCCTCGAGCATTACACCCACCGCCGGCCCGACCTGCTCTCCGGCGGCCAGCAGCAGCGCGTGGCTGTCGCGCGCGCCATCGTTCACCGCCCCGACCTCGTGCTGGCCGATGAGCCCACCGCCAACCTCGACTCCAAGACCGGCGCGCAGCTTCTCGACCTCATGGAAGGCCTCAACAAGGAACACGGCGTCACCTTCCTCTTCTCGAGCCACGATCACGCCGTCCTCGAGCGCGCCCGCCGCGTCGTCCAGCTGCAGGACGGCGAGCTCAAGAGCGATGAAACTCGCGCTCGCTAGCCTACTTCTCATTCTGGCCGCGCCGGCCTCCGCCGGCGTGAAGGCCGGGGGCTACCTCAAGGACTTCTGGCAGTACTCCCATTCCGCCTTGGACGGTCGCGCCTACAACCTCAACACCTTCCGCGCGCGCGCCTCGCTCGACGCCGAGAAGGACATTTTCAAGGCCCACGCCGATCTCGACGCCCAGGTCGCCGCCGGATCTTTCTTCCACACCACGGATTTCCGCTTGTTCGGCTACGCCCCGCCCAAGCCCTGGCTCGACATGGAGCACACCGTCTCGACCGGCGCCACCAACGGCTTCGGCATCGGCGCCTACCGCGCCTGGATCGGGGTGGAGGGGGAGCGGGGGGTGATCCGCGCCGGCCGCCAGCGCGTCGCCTGGGGCACGGGCAAGCTGTGGAATCCCACCGACGTCCTCAATCCGTACGATCCTTCAACCGTCGAGCGCGATGAACGCCGCGGCGTGGACGCGCTGTACGCCCGCGCCGGCGTGGGCACCCTCGGCCAGGCCGAGCTCGTCTGGGCGCCCAACGACACCTGGATCGACCACAACCTCCTCGCGCGCGGCCGCGCCAACTGGAACGGCTGGGACGCCTCTCTCGTCGGCGGCAAGGTCACGGGCTCGACCGCCGCGGTTATGGCCGGAGGCGACTTCGCGGGCACGCTTCTTGACGGCACTTTTCACGGCGAGGTCGCCTTCTTCCGGCCCGAGTACCGCGCCCGCTACTGGAAGGCGGGCCTCGGCTACGACTACACATTCACGACGCTCGGCGACACCGCCGTCGTCGCCGAGTATTATCACTCCGGCTCCGGCGAGACCGATCCCCGGCGCTACGACTTCGCCTCCTTGCGCGCGGGCCGCGAGCCCGGCGTCGCGCAGAACTACTTCGGCGCGACCGTATCGAAAGATCTGCACACCCTCGTGAAGCTCGAGTGCGCCGCGATCGTCAACGCCGACGACGGCTCCACCTTGGCCTACCCGAGCCTCGCGTGGAACGTGCTTCCCGACCTGTGGCTCACCGCCGCCTGGCGCCGCTTCGGAGGGGACGCGCTCGGCGAGTACGGACGCCAGCCCAACCAAACGGTGCTGACCGCTCAATGGTGGTTTTAATGCGCGCGCTCGCGCTCTTCGCGTTGCTTGGCTCGACCGCCTCGGCAAAAACCGCCGGGCACGTGAAGGCCACGCTCTACGCCACGGCCGAAGGGGCCGTGCTCAAGCTGATCCATGAGCCGCACTGGCACACCTACTGGATCAATCCCGGCGACTCCGGCCTCGCCACCACCTTGACGCCGGG
>CALRXP010000149.1:0-6934 GCA_943372155.1 Candidatus Endomicrobiellum trichonymphae
AAGGCCTGGACCTGGTGCTCTTGCTCGACACGTCGTACTCGCTGCGCGCGCGCGACGGCGTGCAGGTGCGCTTTGACGCCGCGCGCGAGGCGGGCCGCAAGCTGCTCAAGAGGCTGGCCCCCGGCGACCGCGTGGCCGTGGGCGCGTTCGATGAGAAGCTGAAGTCCCCCTTGGCCTGGGGCGACGCCCGCGCCGCCGACGCCGCCTTGGCCGCCGCCAAGCCCGGCTGGCGCGGCACCGACGACGCCGGAGCGCTTTCCGCCGCGCGAAAATTCCTGGAAGAATCCCCGCGCGGCCGCAAACGCGCCGTCGTCGTGCTGGGCGACGGTGCCGAGCACGGCCTGCGCTCCGGCGCCGCGCCCGCGCCGGCGGAAGGCGCTGCGGTGTTGGGGTTGAGATTTCCGGCATTAAACAACGGTTGGCTGTCGTCAGTCGGGCCCGCGACGGATTCGACGGCACGCACGCCGAAATTGGAAGTTAAACTCGCCGCGTCCGGGGCCGGCGTATCCACGCCGATTGATTTATGGGTCGGTGAACGCCGCGCCGGATCGACTTCGGCAACCGCCGCCGCAGGCGGCGAAATCCGTGCCGTTCTGGCCCTGCCCGAACCGGAGACTCCGGCGTCTCCGTCCTGGGCGGGGCGCGTCGCGGTCCGGGCCGACGCATTAGCGGTTGATGATGAGGCGTATTATTCCGTAGCGCATAAGCCTTCACCGCGGGTTTTGGTTCTGTACTCCGACCCCTCGTTCTTCCGCGCCGGCAAGGCGGGGTGGTTCTTGCGGGAGCTGTTCGGCGGAAGCCGCGAAACATTAGCCGGACGCGACGCCGATTTCTTGGAGTCCGCCCGCTGGAACGAGGCGGACCTAGGGAAGTACGGTACGGTCTTGGTCGCCGACGCCGCCCGTCCCGCTCCAGGCCTCTCCGCCGGTTTAGAGGCTTTTGCCGCGCGCGACGGAGGCGTATGGTTCCTGCCTGGATCGCGCGCCATCGTCGCCGATCTGGCCGCCTATCCTTGGTTACCCGCACGATTCGGCTCGCCTCAGGATGTCGCGTCAAACGGAATCAAGATTTCTCGTGAGGGCGAAGCGACATCCGGATGGAATGAACTCGATTTGTCGCGCGTCTCTCTCAATCGCCGTTTTTCGTTAGAAACCGCCGCCGGTTCCGAGATATGGGCGAAGGACGCGGCGGAAGCTCCAATCCTTGTCGCCGGCAACGTCGGCCGCGGCCGGGCCGTCGTTTGGGCCGCCCCGCTGGATTCGAGCTGGTCGAATTTGGGATTAAAGCCGTTGTTCATCCCTTGGGCCCGTTCCTGCTTAGCTTTGAGTGTCGCCGCATCCGCGAACGATGCGTCGCGACGTGCTAAGGTCGGCGAGCCGATCACGCGGTCGTGGTCCGTCGGCGAGGCCGCGCCGGACAAGGTCGTTGTCCGTTCCCCCGATGGTCGCCGCACCACCCTCGAGGTCTCCAACCGTAAAGCCGTCCTGCCGGAGGCAGGAGCTCCAGGTCTTTATACCTTCGAAGACGGCGCTCGTGAACTCTCCTTCGCTGTGAATTTGGATTTTTCACGTGGAGAGAGCGACTTGCTCCCATCGAGTTCCCCTCCCTGGCGTTCCTCGAGCGTTGAAAATCTCGACACCGAATTTCTCGACGCCGTTTACGGTCACGACTTATCTGCATGGTTTCTGGCCGTGGCCGTGCTGATGTTGTTACTCGAAATGTTTTTGTCGTTGCCGTTAACCCTCACCACGCTCGCCGCCCCTAAAGCCGCGGCGAAGGCGGCGGTTGGAACAGCGCTTCTTCTCGCGTTGTTACCCGTCGCGTCACCCGCCCAACAAGGCGATCGTTTTATCTGGACTCAATTGCAGTTGGGAGAAAACTGGGACCCCTACCCCGACGCCCCCGACTACATCTCCGCCTGGCTTGCGGAAGTCACCAGCGTCCGCTCCTCCCCTCAACGCCGCGCCATTTCCCTTAAAGACCCCGCATTATTCTCATCGCCGTTCTTATATCTCGCCGGCGCCTCCGCCCCGCCCGAGCTCCGCGACGATGAACTCCGCCGTTTACGCCAATACATCTCCGGCGGAGGCTTCCTGTGGATTGAAGACTCCGGCGGCGGCCCCCCCGGCTCCTTCGACCGCTGGGTCCGTCGCGAACTGCCCCTGATCCTTCCGGATTCAGATCTCAAGCCGTTACCCGCCGATCACGTCCTCTACCGGACGTTCTTCCTCCTGCGCGGCCCCGCCGGCCGCGTGCACGTTCAAGGAGCTGCTGAGGGCGTCGACTGGGCCGGCCGCGTCGCCGTTCTCTACACCCGTGACGACGTTCTCGGCGCCTGGGCGAAAGACGCTCTCGGGAAGCCGTTGCGTTCCTGCGTCCCTGGCGGCGAAGCCCAACGCGAGCTCGCCCGCCGCATGACCCTCAACGTGGTCATGTACTCATTGACGGGTTCATACAAGGCTGATGCCGTCCACCAAGCCACTATCCTCGATAAGCTGAAGGCCGCTCCATGAGCTGGTCCCTCGAAAGCTCCTCCGGTCTCTGGTCTTACCTCGCGGCGCTCCTCGCCGTTTCTTCTTTCATCATTCACGCAACCCGTTCCCCCGCCCGCCGCCCCCTGCTCGTTCTCCGAGGTCTCGGCGCCCTCGCCCTCGTCCTCGCCTTCCTCCGCCCCGCCGTTCTCACACGAGAGGGCCTGACGTCCAAACCCCGCCTGCTGATCCTCCTCGACGCCGGCCAAACCATGAAAGGCAAAGCCCCCGTCGGCGGCACGCGCCTCGGCCAGGCCCAAGCCTGGCTCCTCAAGAACCGCTCCGCCATCGAATCCCGCGCCGACGCGAGCGTCACCCTCGTCTCCGATCGGGCTCGTCCTCTGGGCGGCCTCGACAAACTCTCCTCCGCCGTCGCGGAGGGCACCGCCTTCCGCCCCGAGCAAAGCCTCCCCGACGCTCTGCCCGCCGAAGGCCCGCCGGCCCGCGTCTGGCTCGTCACCGACGGCGTCGCCGAGGGCGGCGGCGATCTCGGTCGTATGCTCGCGGGTCTCGGCGCCCCCGTGGATCTTCTCGGCGCGGGCCCGTCGAAGCGCGAAACCGGCGCCGCCTTTCTCGATCTCAAGGCGCCCGACTTCGCCTTCCTCCACGGTCAGATTCCCGTGGAAGCCAGCGTGGAGGCCACCGGCCTCGCGGGCCGCGACGCGCTCGTGACCTTGTCCCGCGCGGACGAGAGCGCACCCGGCGGCTGGCGCGAGACGGGCCGCGTGAAGAAGCGCATCAACGCCGATCTCGAGACCTTTCCCGTAACGTTGTCGGCCCCCGCCGACGCGCTCGGCACCGCGCGCCTGCGCCTTGTCGCCTCCGGCGGCGGACGCGAGCGCGCGCGCGAGTTCCGCGTCGAGACCGTGCGCCAGAAGTACCGCATCATGTACCTGGCGGGCCGCCCGAGCCCGGAGTACTCCGCGTTGCGCGAGTTCCTCAAAGCGGACCCGAACCACGAGCTCGTCTCGTTCGTGATCCTGCGCAACCCGGAGAATCCCTCCCCCGCGCCAGACCGCGAGCTGTCGCTCATCCCCTTTCCGGTGGACGAGATCTTCGGCCGCGCCTTGCCGCAGTTCGACCTGTTTATCCTCGAGAACTTCTCCGCCGCGCGCTTCCGCCTGCCGCCGCAGTACCTCGACGGCCTCAAGCGCTTCGTGGCCGGCGGCGGGGCCTTGCTCGTGAAGGGCGGCGACAACGCGTTCTCCTCCGGCGGCTATAAGAACTCGCCGCTCGAAGAAGTCCTGCCCGTCGTGCTGTCGGCGCGCGCGCCGGACTTCGTGCCCGGGCTGTTCTCCCCCAAGGCCGGCCCGCCGGAACACCCTTTGGTGAATCTGTATGAAACGCCGGAGACGTCGAAGAAGGCCTGGGCGTCCTTGCCCCCGCTCGACGGCTGGGGGCGCTTCGCCGCGGTGCGGGGCGGCTCGACCGTCCTCGCCTATCACCCGACGGAGAAGACCGAAGACGGCTCGCCCCTGCCCGTGGCGGCGGTGCGCTCCTACGGACGCGGCAAGGTCATGCTGATCTCGACGGACTCCTCGTGGCGCTGGAAGCTCGGCGCGGCCGCGGACCCGAGCGCCGCCGGTTTCTACGCGCGGTTCTGGACGCGGGCGGTGCAGTACCTGACCGGCAGCCTCGATCTTTCGAAGGTGAAGTTCGCGCCGCTTCCCGACCGCGTGCCGCCGCGCGAGCCGGCGCGGCTGTCCTTGCGCGTCTTCGACGAGGGCTTCGGCCCCGCGTCGGCGGCGGACACGCGCGTGTCGGTGACCTGGACCGGCCCCGACGGCCGCGCCCGCGAGGTCGCCGCGCGCGAGACCGAGCCCGGCGCCTACGCCGTCGAGTTGACCGGCCTCACGCCCGGCTCGCAGAAGGTCCGCGCCTCGGCGCGAGTGCGCGGGCGCCCATGGGGCGAGGACGAGGTTCGCTTTGCGTGGGAGCCTGCGCAGGAGGAGCCCATGGACCGCGGCTGGCTGACCAAGGCCGCGGCCGCGGGCGGCGGCAAGTTCGTGGACCTGGCGACCGTCCGGCCTGAGGAGCTGCTCGCTGCACTTCCCGCGCCGAGCGCGCGCGAGGAGTCGGTCCGGCGCCTGCGCCCGTTCGCGTCGCCTGTGTGGCTTCTGATCGCGGGCGTTTTGTTCTTCCTTGAGTGGGCCCTGAGGAGGCGCTCCGGCTATGCGTGAGGCCGTCGCCCTTTTCTCGATCTTCTCCGCGCTCGGGATCTACCAAGCCGCGCCCTCGGTGACCACCGGCGACGCGGGCGAGTTCGCCGCCGCCGCCGCGACATGGGGCGTGCCGCACGCGCCCGGCTACGCGACGTGGACCGTGCTCGCCAAGGCGCTGGGCACGCTTCTGCCCGGCAACTGGGCCTACCGCGCGAACCTGCTCTCGGCCGTCTGCGCCGCCGCCGCCTTGGCCTTGCTGTGCGACGCGCTCAAGCGCTGGGGCGCCTCGCGCGGCGCGCGGTTGGGCGCCGTGGTCCTGCTCGGCCTCTCGCCGCTTTGGCGCGAGCAAAGCGCCGTGGCGGAAGCCTTCGCCCCGCTCGCGTTGTCCGGCGCGGGGCTTCTGTGGCTTGTGGCCGCCGCGGGCGAACGCCTGCTCATGCCCGGACCCGCCGCCGCGCTCGGCCTGATCTTCGGCCTTGGGCTGGGCGCGCACCAGACCCTCGTGCTCGTTCTGCCGGCCCTGTTGATCGCGGGCCTCGACAAGAAGGGACGCTGGCCCGCGGCGCTCGCCTGGGCGGGCCTCGGTACCGCGCTCGGCTTCTCGCTTCACCTCGCGATTCCCCTTCGTGCGTTCGCCGGGCCGCCCGTGAACTGGGATCACGCGACGACGCCGGCCGCGTTCTGGCGTCTGCTGCTGCGCCGCGACTACGGGACCTTCGCGTTGACCGTCGAGGGCGCGCGCGTCTTCGGTCCCGTGGAGCTCGCGGCCCAGCTCGGGCGCTTCGTGCGCGCCGCGGTCGCCGCCTTCGGTCCGGGCGGGTCGGTGCTGGCCGTGGTGGGCGCCGCCGGCTGGAGCCGCTCGGGCCTTAAGCTCCGACCCGGCGTCGCTGCCGCCTGGCTGTTCGTCGCGGGTCCGGCGTTCCTGTTCCTCGGTCGACCGGGCTTCGACGCGCAGACGAGCGGGGCGCTTGAACGCTTCTACCTTCTTCCCCTCATGGGCGTCGTGCCCTTCGTCGCGGCGGGCCTGTCCTTGCTCGGCGCGCGCGTGCCCGCGTTCACCGCCTACGCCGCGATCATCGCCGGGGTGTCCATGGTCCCCGACGCATTGGCCGCGAGCCGCCGGGACGATTTCCTGGCGCACGATTACGGCCGAACGATCCTGCGCACCGTGCCGCGCGACGCGGTCCTCGTTATGGACGGCGGCGACGACACGTTTTATTCCTTGGCGTTCCTGACGTACGCGTCCGGCCTGCGTCCCGATGTGGAGCTGCGCGATCGCGGCGGCGTGGTTTTTCCCGGCGGCTACGGGCCCGACTTCCGATCTCTGACCAAGGAGCAAAAGGAGGCCCGCCGTCGCGAGGTCGAGAACCGCTGGTTCGCCTCCGGACGTCTGTGGTACTCGACCTTAAACGACAACGTCCTGCCTGGCGTCGTCCTGGCTCCCGCCGGCCTCCTGCGGCGCCCGCTGGCACCCAAGGCCGCCTGGAGCGACGGCGCGGCCCTGCGCGAGACCATGGCCGTGCGCTGGAGCCGCGACGCGGCGGCTCGCCGCTACCGCGACCGCGCGTTGGCCGCCTTCATCCCCTATCAGCGCGGCGTCGAGGCCTTGGCGCGCGGCGACGCGGAGACCGGAGCGGCGTGGATGCGGGAAGCCGTGGCGGTCGGACCCGACGCGCTGTGGACCGTGCCGACGGCGGCCTTCGCGCTCGGCGTGAGCGGATTCCGCGCGATGGAGCGCAAGGACTGGCCCGCGGCGATCGCCTCCTACGCCGCCTCGGCCGAGCTCGAGCCGGCCAAGGCCGAGGCCGTGACCAACCTCGGCGTCGCGCTCGAGCGCGCGGGCCGCGGCGCCGACGCTGAGGCGGCCTTTCGCGAGGCGATCCGGCGCGAGCCGCGCTCGGCGCGCTCCTGGTCGGCGCTCGGCGCGCGGCTGTGGGCCGACAAGCGCTGGGCCGACGCCGCCGACGCCTTTTCCTCCGCCGCCGCAGCCGAGCCACCCGACGCGCAGGCCGCGGCCTGGGCCGCGAAAGCCCGGGCGCTGGCGACGGCCAAACGATGAGCGTCGCCGTTTTTTTCGGCGTACTGGCGCTGTATGTCGCGAAGCTGCCTCCCGTGTTGGCGCCGTGGCGTGACACCGGCGAGATGAGCGCGGCCGCCGCGACGCTCGGCGTCGCTCATCCGACCGGGTACCCGCTTTACGTCTTGCTGGCGCGCCTGGCGAGTCTTGTTCCTCTCGGCAAT
>CALRXP010000150.1:0-6909 GCA_943372155.1 Candidatus Endomicrobiellum trichonymphae
CGCCGCGTCCTTGGGATTGGTGATGACGGACACGCGCGCCGGCTCGACCATCGGGTCGAAGAGATGCGGGATGCCTTCGTAGAAGGTCAGCTCGGTGCGCTTGGGGTCGATCATGACGAACTTGACCTCGTCGGGGCGCGCCCGGAAGAGGATCGACATGACCATCGAGTGAATGAGCACGGACTTGCCCGAGCCCGTCGCGCCGGCGACGAGTACGTGCGGCATCTTCGCGATGTCGGCGGCCACGGGCTCGCCCGAGGCCGAGAGGCCGAGGCCGAACGAGAGCAGCGGCGCCGACGTCGGAATGGCTTCCGACTGGAGAATCTCGCGCAGGACGACGGCGGCCTGGCGCGGGTTCGGGATCTCGATGCCGACGGCGGCCTTGCCGGGAATCGGGGCGATGATGCGGATGCCCTTGGCGCGCATCGCGAGGGCGATGTCGTTCTCGAGCGCCACGATCGAGCTTACCTTCACGCCGGGCGCGGGCGAGACCTCGTAGCGCGTGATGACGGGCCCCGGCGAGTAGCCGGTGACGCGCGCGTCGATGTCGAAGCTCTTGAGCGTGCGCTCGAGATCCGCGACGGCCGAGGCGATCTCCTCCTCGGTCGGCTTGCCGCGCTTGCGCGCGTCCGACGGCAGGTTGAGCAACTCAAGGCTCGGGAGCTTGTAGTCCTTGTAGGCGGCGGTCGGCGCGGCGGGCGCGATGCGCTCGCCCTCGACGGGCTTCACCTTCGAATCCTTGTTCTCGACGAGCTTGGGCGCGGCGTTGGCCAGCGGCTTGATCTCGCGCGTGTCCACCGCCTTCGGCAGCGGAATGGACTCGGGCTCGGGCTTGGCCTTGGGCAGGTCGGCGGCCTTCGCGTCCTTCGACTTCGTCTTGACCGCGTCGCTCTGCGCGGGCGCCTTGGCCTTCAACGCCTTCATCTCCGCGCGGGCCTTGGTCCACTCCTGATAATCCTCGTGCAGAAGCTTCGCCATGGTCTGGGCGACGGCGGCCCAGCGGATTTCAAAGCACACCTGCAGGGCGAACAAAAACGCGCCGAGGCCCAGCAGGAAAGCGCCGACCGCGCCCATGCCCGACGTGAGCCAGCCGCCGAGCGCGCCGCCCCACGTGCCGCCGGCGAGCGTCGTCTCGATTCCCATCCAGCCGCCGATCTGCGCGGCGAGCGACGTGCCCGCGAGCAGGCCGCAGAAGGACGCGATGGACGTGACCATCCAGCCCGACGACTTGCCGCGCAGGACGTGCTGCAGCAGGCCGTTGAACAAAAACACGGGGAGCAGGTAGGCGGCGGCGCCGAAGCGCTTGAACAGGAACTCCGAGAGCCCCTGACCGATCACGCCCGAGTACTGCGGGAACGCGAGGGCCCAGCCGAGATAAACGGCGCCGAGGAAGAACGCGACCCAGCGGATCGCGGACGGCAAGATGTCCTTGCGCTTCGTTCCCTTCGTCGCCTTCGCGGCCGAGCGGTAGCGGTTCGTCGCCATTAAAGGAAAGCCCCCTGGTGCCTCGACGTCGTGAGGCATGAATTATAGCGGTTTTTTCCGCATTATCCAGTGGTGTCCTCGTTTTGGTGTCAGGCTCGTAAATCCGTTGAATTCTCCCCCCTAAAAAGAAAAACCCCGGCGCCGTTAGGCGCCGGGGTTTTCGCGCTTCTCTTTACTTATTGGGCTGGGGCGTGGTGCGCAGGTAGGGCTTGATGACCTTGAAGCCCTTCGGATAGTCGCGCTTGAGGACCTCGGGGTCCTGGATGGCGGGCGGGATGATGACGTCCTGGCCGTCCTTCCAGTTCACCGGCGTGGCGACCTTGTACTTGTCGGCGAGCTGCAGGGCGTCGATGACCCGGAGAATTTCATCGAAATTCCGGCCGGTCGAGGCGGGGTAGGTCATGGTCAGGCGGATCTTCTTGTTCGGGTCGATGATGAAGACCGTGCGCACCGTGAAAGAATCGAGCGCCTTGGGGTGGATCATGCCGTAGGCGTTGGCGACGGCCTTCGACTCGTCGCCGACGATCGGGTAGTCGACGGTGCAGGACTGCGTCTCCTCGATGTCGGACTTCCACTTGTTGTGGGACTCGGAGGAGTCCACGGAGAGCGCCAGCACCTTCACGCCGCGCTTCTTGAAATCGGGAGAGCGCTTGGCGGCCTCGCCGAGCTCGGTGGTGCAGACCGGGGTGAAGTCCTTGGGGTGCGAGAAGAACACGCCCCAGGAGTCGCCCAGCCATTTGTGAAACTCGATCTTGCCCTGGGAGGAATCGGCGGTGAAGTCGGGAGCGATGTCACCCAGGCGGAGATTGGCGGTTTCAACGGTGGACATGGAGGTCTCCTGGAGTTATGCAACAACTGGGGTCTGACCCCGATTTGTTGCGTTGTTAGCGGGCGACGATGATGATGTCTTGGCCGGACTTGACCGGCTTACCGTTCTCGACGAGGTACTTCACGATCGTGCAGGGGTACTCGGCCTTGATCTCGTTGAAGACCTTCATGGCCTCGATCATGCAGATGACGTGGCCGGCCTTGACCTGCTCGCCCTCTTTGCAGAACGGCGGGCTCGACGGCGACGGGGCGCGGTAGAAAATTCCCATCATCGGCGACTTGACGGCCGTGCCAGTCGGCACGGGGGCTGCGGGAGAGTGCTGATACGCCGCGCCGCTAGGCGCGGCCGCGGGCTGGGCAGTCGCGACGGGAGCTTGATATGAGCCCCCCGCCGCGACCGGCACCGGCACCGCCACCTGTTGAACGTTGGCCTTGCGGCGCACGAGCTTGACCGTCGCGCCGTCCTCGACGATCTCGACGGAGTCGAGACCGTTCTGGATCATGAAGTCGTAGACGGACTTAAGAGTCTTGAGCGGACCTTCCGCTCCGTCCCCGTTCGAGACCGCCGTCGTCTTCTTAGCCATGCTTTAAGTTAGTAAATGACCTCTACCGGCGTCCACCGCGATCGCCGCCGCGGCCGCCGCGATCACCACCCCGACCCGCGGGCTCACGAGGAGGACCATCGCGGCGAGGGCCGGGAGAGTCGTTCTCGGATCCGGGAGACAGGACGGCCTTGCGGGAGAGGCGGATCTTGCCGTCGCCGTCGACTTCGAGGCACTTGACCTCGACTTCGTCGCCGACCTTCAAGACTTCCTCGACCTTCGCGATGCGCTTCACGTCGATCTGGGAGATGTGGAGCAGGCCTTCCTTGCCCGGGAAAATCTCGACGAACGCGCCGAACTCCTTGATGGAGACGACGTGTCCCTTGTAGATCTTGCCCACCTCGGCCTCGAGGGTGAGGGCTTCGACTTCGGCCTTGGCCTGGTCGCAGCCGATCGGGTCGGTGCCCGCGACGAACACGGAACCGTCGTCCTCGACGTCGATGTTGACGCCGTAGGTCTCCTGGATGCGGCGGATGTTCTTGCCGCCGGGGCCGATGAGGGCTCCGATCTTGTCCGAGGGGATCTTGATGCGGTACAAGCGGGGCGCGAACTCGGGGAGCTCCTTGCGGGGCTCGGGGAGGATCGCGTCCATCTTGTCGAGGATGAACAGGCGGCCGCGCTTGGCCTGGGCCAGCGCTTCCTTCATGATCGAGATGGAAAGGCCCTCGATCTTCATGTCCATCTGGAAGCCGGTGATTCCGTTGCGGGAACCGGCGACCTTGAAGTCCATGTCGCCGTTGTGGTCTTCGATGCCGGCGATGTCGGTGAGGACGGCGTACTTGCCGCCCTCGAGGACGAGACCCATCGCGATGCCGGCGCAGGAGGCCTTCATCGGCACGCCGGCGTCGAACAGGGACAAGGAGCCGCCGCAGACGGAGGCCATGGACGAGGAGCCGTTAGACTCCCAGATCTCGCTGACGACGCGGAGCGTGTACGGGAACTCGTCGACCGGGGGAAGCAGGGCGGCGAGGGCGCGGCGCGCGAGGGCGCCGTGACCGATCTCGCGGCGGCCGGGTCCGCGCTCGGGGCGGACTTCGCCGACGGAGAAGGACGGGAAGTTGTAATGGAGCATGAAGCGCTCCTTATATTCCCCTTCGATGACGTCCATGATCTGCATGTCGCCGGGCGTGCCGAGCGTGGTGTTGCAGAACGCCTGCGTCTGACCGCGCTGGAAGACCACCGAGCCGTGGAGGCGCTCGAAGGGCTTCATCATGATTTCGATGGGGCGGATCTCTTCGAAGCCGCGGCCGTCCGGGCGCTGCTTCGCGTCGAGCGTGAGAGCGCGCGACTCGGTGTAGAGAATGTCCTCGATGATCTTGCCGACCCACTTGGCGCCGTCGAGGTAAGCGGGATCCGCTTTCTTCTCGTCGAGCTCCTTCTTGACGGCGTCCTTGAGCTCGTCGACCTTCGCGTCGAGGCCGTGCTTGTCGAGCTTGGCGCGCAGGGCGTTCTTGATGCCGTCCTGGCACTTCTGCTTGACCAACGCGGTGACGGCGGCCGGAATCTCGAGGGCCTTCGGGTACTTCTTGACGATCTTGCGGCCCGAGGCTTCGGACTGCGCGACGAGCTTGAGCTGCAGCTCGCAGAGCTTGTTGATCTCCTTCTGGGCGAGATCGAGGGCCTCGGCGAACACTTCTTCGGAGACTTCCTGGGCCGAGCCTTCGACCATCAGGAGGGCGTCCTTCTTGCCGGCGACAACGAGCTCGAGGTCGGCGAGGGCGCGCTGCTCCCACGTCGGGAAGATCACGAATTCGCCGTTGACGCGGCAGATGCGCAGGCCGCCGACGGGGCCGTTCCACGGAGCGTCGGAGAGCATGAGCGACGCGGACGCGCCGGTGATGCCGAGAACGTCGGGGTCGTTCTGCATGTCGCAGCTGACGACGATCGACTGCACCGAGGTCTCGAAGTTCCAGCCTTCAGGGAACAGCGGGCGGATCGGGCGGTCGATGAGGCGGGAGGTCAAGGTCTCCTTGTCTCGGGGGCGCATCTCGCGCTTGAAGAAGCCGCCGGGGACGCGGCCGGTGGCGTAGGCGCGCTCGCGATAGTCGGAGGTCAGCGGGACGAACATGACGTCCTTCGGGTTCTTCTGGACCGTGGAGGCCGTGAACACGATGGTGCCGTCGAGGTGCACGGTGACGGCGCCGCCGGCCTGCTTGGCCAAGGTGCCGGTCTGCAAAGTAATAGTCTTACCGCCCACAGTTTCCTGTAGGCTAATCTTCTGGTTGAAGGACATGGGTTATTTCCTCAGATCCAACTGCTTCAGGATCGTGTTGTAGCCCGTCAGGTCGTTCTTCTTGAGGTACGCGAGAAGGCGACGGCGCTGGCCGACGAGCATCAGAAGACCGCGCTGGGAGGCGTAGTCCTTCTTGGAGCCCTTGAGGTGACCGGAGAGCTGCTTGATGCGCTCAGTGATCAAGGCGATCTGAACCGACGTGGAGCCGGAATCCTTCTCGCCCTTGCCATGCTTCTTGAACATCTCGATTTTATTCTCTTTCGTTATCATGATGAAGTTATTCTACGAAACCCCGACGGAATCGTCAAGCTCGCCGTTTTTTGACCTTTATAGGGGCTAAGGGCAGGCGGACCGTGAAGACGGTCCCCTCCCTCTCCGCGTCGGCGAAGTCGATGCTGCCGCCGTGGAGCTCGGTCAGGCGCCGGGCGATGGCGAGGCCCAAGCCCAGGCCGCGGCCGCGGGGAGGCAGGTCGGCGGCGGGCAGGCGCGCGAGGTCGAAGACCGAGGCGCGAAGTGAGGTCGGCAGGCCCGGGCCCGCGTCGGCGACGGTGAGCACGGCCTCGTTGCCTACGCGCTCCAGGCGGATGAAGAGCGCGGCGCCTTTGGGCGAATACTTGATGGCGTTGGAGAGAAGGATCCAGGCGATCTGTCGGACCCGGGATTTGTCGGCGACCGCGGTTAACCCGCGCGCGGCGACCTCCAGGCGCTGATCCTTCGCCCGCGCGGCGGCGGCGAGCGAGCGGGAGGCTTCACGCACAGCCGCGCCGATGTCGCAGGACTTCATCGTCAGGGCCAGGCGTCCGGTGGCGGCGCGCGAGGCGTCGCGGAGCTCGCCGATGAGGCGCTTGAGCTCGTCGAGGTTGCGGTGCACGACCTCGAGGGCCTTGCGGGTCTCCTCCGGGTTGAGCTCCCCCTCCTTCAGCATCCACGCCCAGCCGGAGGCGCTCGACAGCGGCGAGCGCAGCTCGTGGGAGATCACGGAGAGGAATTCGTCCTTGGCCAGGGCGTGGCTGTAGGACGCGGTGACGTCGGTGGCCACGCCGATGACGCCGGTGACCTTGCCGCCCCAGTCGAGCTGAGGCGTGTACCGCGTCTCGAAGGTCAGGGCGCCGACCGGGACGATCGCGGTCAGGGTCTCCCCTTTCAGCGCCCGGCGGCAGGCGTCTATTACGGCGGGAAACGCGGCGTAGAGCTCGAAGACCGACTGCCCCACGGCCTCGCCGGGCTTGCGGCCTAGCACCTCGAGGCCGAGGCCCTCGGACAAGGTGAACACGCCCTCGGCGTCCAGCGCGAAGACGACGATCGGAGCGTTGGAGACGACGGTGCGGAGCAGCTCGGCGGGGCTCAGCGCGGAGCCGGCTTTAGCGGCGGGCATCGAGGGCCTCCTTTAGTAGGAGAAGTGCTGCGGTCGCCGCGCGGGAGCGGACGGACTCGCGCGGGCCGTTGATGTCGAGACGGCGGGTGACGGCGCGCGGCCCCGGGCCGGCGACGGCGACGTGCACGCGGCCCACGGGCTTGTCCTTCGTGCCGCCTCCGGGTCCCGCGACGCCGGTGATGGCCACGCCGACGCCGGTCTTGAGGGCGGCGCGGACGCCGCGCGCCATGTCGAGCGCGCATTCCTCCGACACGGCTCCGCGCGTTTTGAGCAGGCGCGGGCTGACGCCGAGCAATTTGGTCTTGACCGAGTTGTCGTAGGCGACGACGCCGCCGTGAAACCAAGCCGACGAGCCGGGCACCGACGTCAGGCGCGCGCCGAGCAGT
>CALRXP010000151.1:0-6870 GCA_943372155.1 Candidatus Endomicrobiellum trichonymphae
GTGAAGTCGGGCATGCCCGACGGCGGGATCGGCTCCTTGTTGAGGTGCGCGAAAGGATCGTTGGGCGTGACCTCAGCCGGGTCGTTGACCAAGTGGCCGCGGATCCAGTTCTGGATGTTCCAGTGGCTGTTGTGGTGCTCGTCGGGCAGCTCCTTGCCGTCGATCTTGACGCGCTTGAAGTTGTAGCCGGCGATGCGCTCGAAAGGCTTGTCGGCGATGTCGCCCAAGTCCACCGAGATGACGCCGCCCCAGCCGTTGATCGCGTGGCAGCCCTGGCAGCCGTGCTGGTTGAACAGCTTCTTGCCCTGGGCCGCGACTTCCGCGCCCTTCAAGGTCTCGAAGTTGCCGTGGCACTTCACGCAGGCGCCCTGAATGGTGACGCCCTTGAGCATGGGCTTCTCCCAATGCTTGATCCAGCCGTGGGCGCCCTCGACGGTCGTCGCGAGGCCCTGGCCGGAGTGACAGGACGTGCAGCCGAACTTGGTGAACGGGTGCGCCTTGACGAGCGCCTCATCCACCTTCGGATGCGACTTGTAAGGGTTCTCCTTGAAGTCGTTCTTGAGGGTCGGGTTCGTGTACTCGTCCATGCCGACGTGGCAGGTCACGCAGCGATCGAAGCGCCCGAGCTCGCCGGCGATGATCTGCTTGATCTCCATCGGCGAGTGGCGCATTTTGCGCGCCTCCGCCTTGAGGGCGGCGGACTTCGTCGCGTCCTTCTCGGCCGCGGCCTTCTTCTCGAGGGCCTCGGCGGACATCTTGTAGTAGTTCGCCTGATACGGGCGCCACGGAGCGTTGAAGTCCTTGGCGAAGGCCCAAACGAAGGCCGCCAGCATCAGGGCGTTCGAGACGATGAATGCTTTTCGGTAGCTCATGTCAGATGTTCATGCTGATCGCGGGAATCGTCAGCACGTACTTGATATTGAAGGCGAGACGAGCGCACATCTTGAGGAGAACGCTCATCGTGCTGATGACCAGGACCATCGTGACCAAGTAGCGCGGCCAGTCGAGGGTCCGGATGTATTTCTGGGGCATGACGAAGCCGTAATAGAAGGAGGCTCCGACCAGGACCAGCAGATACAGCGCCTGGACGGCGTCCATCTTATGCATGACCATGCCGCCCAACGCGAAGACTCCGAGAAGGCCTAAGAAGGCCCCCATCGTCTTGACGCCGTCGAGCTCCTTCTGGATCAGCTTCGGCAGGAGCAGCCACGCGCCGGTGACGGCGCCGAGCAGCGGAATGCCGAGCAGCATCGAATAGGCACCCACGCCCTTAGGTCCGAACACGGACCACGTCGCGGGCGCCGCGGCCTTCAGGCCGTACCAGGACTCCCACGGCCAGTACCACGCGTAGTTCGGTCCGCGGCAGGCGTATCCGATGAAGATCAAGGCGAACCACATGAAGACGCCGAGCATGAAGAGCGTGTTGGCGAACTTGCGCTCCTTCCAGGCGTAGTAGCCGATGCCCTTAGGGTTCGTGTCGATGTAGGGAATCGCGATCAGGCCGACGATGATCAGGCCGGGCATGACGACGCCGGCGATCCACGGATCGAAGTACACCAGCAGTTCCTGCAGGCCGACGAAGTACCACGGGGCCTTCGACGGGTTGGTCGTGACGTTCGGGTTGGCGATCGCCTCGAGCGGGGCGTTCTGAAGGATGGACCAGATCATGATGAAGAGGGTCGTGCCCGCCGCGCCGATGTACTCGCGTTTGACGAGGTGCGGCCACACGTCCATCTTCTCCTCGTTCGCCTCGTACGGGGCGGCCGAGAAGGAGTCCTTGCGGATGCGCCAGAAGTGCAAGATCAGAAGGATTCCGACGACGAGCGGCACGGCCACGCAGTGCATGACGTAGAAGCGCAGGAGCGTGTTCTCGCCGACCATCGTGCCGCCGAGCAAGGTGAAGCGCACGTCGTTGTTGATGCGCATCCCGACGAGGGAGCCGAGCGGACCCTCGTTGCCGAGCACGGGCGTGGCGCCGGCCATGTTCGTGCCGACGGTGACGGCCCAGATCGCGAGCTGGTCCCACGGGAGAAGATAGCCGGTGAACGAGAGGAACAGGGTCAGCGTCAGTAGGAGGACGCCGATGGCCCAGTTGAACTCGCGAGGCTTCTTGTACGCGCCGGTCAGGAACACGCGCACCATGTGCGCGATGACGGCGACGACCATCGCCTGCGCGGCCCAGCGGTGGGCGTTGCGCAGGAACATGCCGAGCGTGACCGCGAACTCAAGGTCCTTGATGTCGCGATAGGCCAAGCCGATCGTCGGACGGTAGTAGAACATCAGCGCCACGCCGGTGAGCGTCAGCAGCAGGTAGAGCGCGAAGGAGATGCCGCCCATGCCCCACGTGTAAGCCCACTTCAGCGCGCGGGGGCGGACCTTGACGGGGTGAAGGTGCAGCCAGACGTTGCCGATGATGTGGCCGGCGCGGTCGCGGGGCGTGTCCTTCCAGACGCCGCCGCGGAACACGGAGCGCCAGAGCTGGGAGTCGACGACCTCTTTCTTGATCTTCTCGATGTCGAGTGTGGGCATGATTTTATTAGGCCTTGGGCGCGTAGTCCGCGAAATAGGGCGCGAGTTCGCGCTTGCCGGGCTTGTTCTCAAGCACGGCCTTGTCGACGATCAGGTCGCCGGTCGCGGCGAGTTCCACCTTCGCGCGCCACAGCGGCATCGGCGCGGGGCCGGCGATGACGTCGCCGCCCAAGGTGTAGTTCGAGCCGTGGCACGGGCACTTGAAGCGGTTCTGGTCGCCCCACCAGTTCGGCGTACAGCCGAGATGGGTGCAGCGCGCCCACATCGCGTAGAAGCCCGACGGCGTGCGCACGATCCACACGCGCTGCTCGTTGAGCCACTTGGTGGAGACGCCGAGATCGTAGCCGGCGGCCGCGCCCGCGTTGAACTTCTGCGAGGGCTCATAAATCACGTTCGGGAACATGAAGCGCGCGCCCGCGGCGGCGGAAGCCGCGAAGAAGGCGGCGAGCATGCTCCAGCCGGCCCACAGGAAGTCTCCGCGCGACATGTCCTTCGCGACGGGTTTAGGCGCCGCGGCTACGGGAGCCTTGGCGGGTTCAGGGGCGGGAGTCGGGGCCGGATTCGGAGTGGTTTCGCTCATGTTTATCGGTTATTACCTATATTAGTTTCGGCGAAAGACGGCACCAAGCGTCACAAAATAACAATTACCGCGCGGACTGTCAAATTACGGTTTCTTCGCCTCGTTCGCCGCCCGCGCCAGGACCCAGGCGTCGAACCCGTCATGAGGCATCAAGGTCTTCCCGTCCCACGAGTACTCGAGTCCGTCCAGGTCCTTCGGAATTTTTTTCTCGATCCCCCCGCGGGCGAGCAGCAGCGGCACGACCACGGCGCGGGCGCGGAGCTTGTCCGCCTCTAAAACCAACGCGCGCAGGCGGAACACGGCCGCGGCCCTGACCTCCGGGACGGCGTCGTCGCGGAGCAAGGCGAACGCGCAGTCGACGAACCCCCCCCGCGAGGCCCTCGCGCACAACGATTTCAGCGAGCCTTCCCAGACGGGAACCGCCGCGTCGTCGACAGGGCCGTGCGCGACGAGGATCAGGCGCGCGCGCTCGACGGAGCGCTTCAACGCGACGGCCCTCTCGCCGAGAATGCGGCCGACGAGCTCGTCGTCGTCGAGCGCTCGGGCCATCACGATCGGTTCGCGCGCCTTCACGCGCTCGGTCGAAAACACCATCGAGTGTCCGTGAGCGGCGGCTCCGTGGTGCGCGTGGGCTGCGGCCATGCGCGCGTACGCGTTCTTGAGCACCTCGGAGGGCTTATCGGCGAGACCGAGCGCGTAGCGCGTCTGATCGAGCACCTCGGACTGCGTCTGGATGAACAGCGGCACCGCGACGATCCGCGCGACGCCTCGCTTCTCCAAGCGATCCACGGCGGCCTGCAAAGACTGCAGGTCGGCCATGCCGATCGCGGTCTCGGTCGGGACTTTGCGGTCGACGCGCTCGCGGAGCTTCGAGACCTCCGTGTTCCAAGACGCGTCGCCGCCGTGCGCGAGCAGGAGAATGCCGTACGGCGCGGGTGCGGCCTGAGCCGACGAGGCCAGCAGCAGAAGCAGAAGCGCCTTCATCGCTCGTTCTCCGAATGCTTAAGGCTGATCTCTCGGCCCGAGGAAAGCGATCTCGCCCAGGCGTCGAACTCCTCGGCCTTCGCTTCCACCACGCGCCGGGCGGCGGCGACGGACTCGGCGCGGGAGGCCATGTTCTTGGCGACGATCGCCTCGAGGTCCTCAAGACGATAGAGATAGACGCCGTCGATCTCGTGCACCGACTCCTCGATGTCGCGCGGCATGGCGATGTCGATCATGAACAGCGAGCGTCCGCCGCGGCGGCGCACGGCGGCTTCGACGATCTGGCGGGTGAGCACCGCCGTGGGCGCGCCGGTCGAGGAGATCACCACGTCGGCGCGCTCGAGCTGGGCCGGGAACTCGTCCCAGCGGACAGCCTCGCCTTGATAGCGAGCGGCCAGCGCGTAGGCGCGCTCCCACGTGCGGTTGGCCACGACGAGCTTGCTGACGCCGCGCGCGACGAGGTGCTTGGCGGAGATCTCGGCCATGGCGCCCGCGCCGAGGATCAGGGCCGATTTGCCGTCGAGGCGGCCGAAGATGGTCTCGGCGAGCTGGACGGCGACCGAAGGGACCGAGTAGGAACCCTCGGCGAGCGCGGTCTCAGTCCGGACCTTCTTGCCCACGTACAGCGCGCGCTGAAATAGCACGTTGAGCCTCTTGCCCGTCATGCCGGCGCTCTTCGCGGCTTCGTAGCCGGTCTTCACCTGACCCAGGATCTCGGTCTCGCCCACGACAAGAGAATCGAGGCCGGACGCCACAGAGAACAAATGGGTGACGGCGGCGGCGCCTTCACGGATTTCGGCGTGTTCGCCCAACGACGCGCCGGCCAGCTCCTCCAGCGTCTCGAGAAGCTTGCCTGCGGCGAGCTCAAGCCCTGCGCGCTCGGCGACGTACAGTTCGAAGCGATTGCAGGTCGACAGCGCCGCGGCCTCGCTGATGCCCTTGGCCTTAAGCTCGGCCAGCACGCGCTCGACCGGCACCGAGGCCAAGGCCTCGCGCGCGGCGGCGACGCGGGCGCGGTGGCTCCAGCTCAGGGAAACGAGCTTCATTTCCCCCCCAGGAAGCCGTGGCGGCCGGAGGACATTTCGGCGCCGAAGAAGGTGGCGAGCATGCAGACGAATCCGACCATGGAGACGTACACGGGCGTGCGCCCGCGCTGGCCCGAGACGTAGCGCAGCCACAGGAATTCGCCGTAGAACAAGGCCGTGATGAGCGCCATCGTTTCCTTCGGATCCCACGACCAGGCGCGCCCCCACTCCACGTGCGCCCACCGCGCGCCCATCGCCAGCCCGAGGATCAGCACCGGCAACGTGGCGGCGACGATGCGGCCGTTGAGCGAGTCGAGCTCGTCGAGGGAAGGCAGGCGGTAGCACAGCTCGGAGGGTTTGCGCGACTTAATCTGGCGCTCCTGGATCAGCAACGCCAGGCACACCCCGAACGCGTTGGCGAACGCGGCGTAGGCCGTCATCAGGATCATCGGATGAAAGTTCAGCCAGTAGCTGCGCAGCTCCGGCGCGAGCGGGCCGACCGAGACGTCGGCCTTGATCACGGCCAGACCCAGGCTCGAGGCGACGAAGGGCAAGATGAACGCGCCCAGGATGCCGAGCTTCTTGCGCGCCTCGATGAAAAAGAACGCCGTCGCCAGCGCCAGCGACATGTAGGAGAGCGCCCCGAAGAAATTATTCACCGGCAGGAACCATCGGTTCTCCGGGAAGGCCCAGAACGCCGCGAGCCGCGCGGCGAAGGCCAGCAGATGCAGGACCAGGCCCGTGCCGAGCAAGGAGAGCATGGTCGTGCGCGCGCGCTCGCTCTTGTTCGACAGGTAAGCGACGGCCGTCCCGCAGGCCGCGGCATAAAGGAGGAACGCCCCCCACGACAGGTAAGACTGGGCCATGTCCCGGCTATTCTAGCACGACGCCGGGCTCAGGCGCTTGAGCGCCGTCAACTCAGTCCCCGGACCAGGGGTTAAAGCTGCCGCCCTTGATCGGCGCATCTGCGCAGAGCTTCTCGAACAGCGCGATCTGGGCCTTCGTGGCGCCCCGGGTCTTCAGACTCTCGAGCCCGTTGTAGTAGCCCATGTTGTACTCGGTCTGCGACCACGGGCGGCCCTTGTAGGAGATTGCGCCGGCCGCGGCAGAGCGGACCTCTTCGTCGGTGACCTTCGGCTTCTTGCCGCGCTTGGGCGCGCCTCCGAGGATGCCTGCGGTGATGATGCCGGCCATACCGAGCATGCCGCCCATGCCGCGGAACACGTCGTCGATGCTCGGGATCGGTCCGTGCCAGCCCTCGGGGATCCCGGTCGGGACCGCGGCGGGAGCGTGCGCCATCGCCCAGTAGAACGCGCCATAGATCGCGGCCACCAGGGACACGCCGCCGAGCCAGAGGAGGAAGGCCGTCACGTTCGATTCCGCGTTCTCGGAGCGCTCCTTCGACTTGACGATCACTCCGGTGAGGGAATTCATCGTCGCGAGCTCCGAGCGGGAGTCCTGCAAGGAGTACACGTACGTCCCGTCCTGCTTGAGCAGGCTCACGCGCGCCGCGCCGGGGAACGCCGCGAGCGCGGCGTCCGGACCCATCGCCACGACCGAGCCGAACTCGGAGGCGGGGATCGAGCGCTCGTGGTCCTCGATGCCGAAGGGACCTTTGAGAACGGGCTCGAAGGCGTCCATCATTGTCTCGGAGACCATGGTGCGGCGGGCCGGGACCATGTAGGTGCCGCCCATCACGCCGAAGAAGAAGCGCCACTCGTCGCCGATCCAGGCGCCGTTGAAAGTGCGGGC
>CALRXP010000152.1:0-6845 GCA_943372155.1 Candidatus Endomicrobiellum trichonymphae
CGCGCCAGGCTGGAAGCGGTGCCGGCCGAGGAGGACGGCAAGCCCGTCTTCGTCCTCCGCGATCTCGAAGAGCTGACCGACAAGCCTCTCGCTTTGTCCGGCGGCGGCATGCTCCTGATCTCGCTCCTCGACGGCAAGCGCAACGCCGCGCGTCTTAAAGAAGAGTTCAAGGCCAATTCCGGCGCCGACATCGAGGTTCCCGTCATCCTCGATCTCGTCCAAGCCCTCGACGACGCCGGCTACCTGGAGACGCCCGCGGTCGCCGCCAAGCGCACCAAGGCCGCCGAGCTTTTCCGCGGCAATCCCAAACGCCCCGCCGTGTTCGCGGGCCCCTCTTATCCGGCCGAGCCCGGTCAGCTCGGCGAGCACCTCAAAAAGTTCTTCACGGCCGACAAAGGCCCGGGCAAGGAAAACGCCGAAGGCCCCTCCAAGCCCGCTCCCCTCGGCCTTATCGCCCCGCATATCGACTTCACCCGCGGCGGCCCCGCCTACGCCTGGGCGTACCAGGCGCTCTCGGAGCGCAAGCCGCCGGACATCGTCATCGCCCTCGGCGTCGCGCATGTCTCCCCCGATTCCCCCTGGGTCTTCACCCACAAGAGCTACGAGACCCCCTTCGGCCCGATGGAAGTGGACGACGAGCTGTATCAAAAGCTCTCCTCGCGCGTATGGTACGAGCCGCGCGTCGACGAGTGGGTGCACAAGAACGAACACTCCCTCGAATTCCAAGCCGTCTGGCTCAAGCACCTGTGGGGCGAGAGGGCGCCGAAATGGATTCCCATTCTCGTGTCGAGCTTCGAGCGCTTCTCCCCTGAGAAAGCGCCGTCCTCGGTGCCCACGATCGAGAAGGCCCTCAAGGATCTCGGCATGGTCCTGCGAGCCGAGATCGCCAAGGGCAAAACGGTGATGATCCTCAACGGCATCGATCTCGCCCACGTCGGCCGCCGCTTCGGCGACGACCTCGACGTCACGCCCGCGCTCGAGAAGAAAATCGAGACCGAAGACCGGAAATCCCTCATCGACGCGATGGCCCTCGACGCCGACGGCTTCTACAAGTCTGTCGTCGCCGATGAGCATTGGCGCAAGGTCTGCGGGCTC
This sequence comes from Candidatus Endomicrobiellum trichonymphae, assembly GCA_943372155.1. Lineage (GTDB taxonomy): Bacteria > Elusimicrobiota > Elusimicrobia > UBA1565 > UBA9628 > GWA2-66-18. The sequence continues at coordinate 1,096 of CALRXP010000152.1, forward strand.
TCCGCCCTCTACACCGGCCTACGCCTGATGAAGGAAATCGGCGCGACCAAACCCGGTCGCCTCCTTTCATACGGACAGGCGCCCGATCCCGCGGGCGGCATCGTGTCTTTCGCGTCCGCCATCTACGACGCGTAGACTGCGCGAGACGGGCGGGCGGCGGATTCATATCCTCCGGGACCGCTCGGGATTGACCCTCGCTCGGGGGTCGACCGCGATCAACGGCGCAAACATCGCGGCGACCCTACGTCCCGTCGGACATGAATCCGCCGCCCGCCCTCCTCACTCCTAAAGTCCGCGTAGCGATATGGAAGCCGCGTAGCGATTATGGAGGCCGCGTAGCGAGATGGAGGCCGCGTAGCGACGCCCTCGCTCGTATTATCGGGGCGGGGAGTCGATCTTCGCCGGTGGCCTAGGGTCCGCCGCAACAGGCGGTCGTCACGCGTTGCGGACGGACCCCGGAGTGAGGGTCAATCCCGAACGTCCCCGGCGAAGATCGACTCCCCACCCCGGCCTATATGAGCGAGGCGATCACGACGGGATGAAAGTGCGAACTGGCTCGGACTTACCTTTGACCGTGACCGGCTCCGCCTCGGTCCAGGAGTAAGCGTCACCGACGAGGTCGCGCGTGGCCTTGGAGACGAGGATCACGGCGCCGTGAACCTTGGTGAGCGACTCGATGCGCGACGCCAGGTTGACCGCGTCGCCGATGGCCGTGAACTCGAGGCGGCGCGTCGGGGAGCCGATGTCGCCGACCACGACGGAGCCGGTGTGCAGGCCGACGCCGATGCGCAGGACGGGCTCGCCGCGCTTGGAGCGGGCCTCGTTGATCGCCTTGAGCTCCTCGCGCATCTCGAGCGCGCAGGCGACGGCCTGCCTCGGATGCGCCTCGTCGGGCAAGGGCGCGCCGAAGTAGGCCATGATGCCGTCGCCGATGAACTTGTCGAGGGTGCCGCTGTGCTTGAAGATCGTCTCGACCATGCGCTCGTGGTACTCGTTGAGCATGGCGACGACCTGCTCGGGCGCCAAGGTTTCCGACAGCGCGGTGAAATCGCGGATGTCGGAGAAAAGGACCGTCACCTCGCAGGCCTTGGCGGCGCCGCCCTGATCGCCGCTCTTGAGCTGCTCCATGACCGACGCGTTGAAGTAGCGGCCGAGCTTTTCGAGCTTCAGGCCCTCGTGCGAAACGGTGGCGATCAGCAGCTTCACCCGGGCGACGAGATGCCACGCCGCCGCGCCCGCGCCGGCGAGCACGACCAGCGCGGCGGCCTGCGCGCCGCCGCCCACGCCCGCGCGGCTCATGAGGACGAGCTCGAGCGCGGCACCCACTCCCGCGACCGTCAGCGTGAGGCCGCGGTCGAGGGCCAGAGCGGCGAGCATGGTATAGGCGCAGTAGAGGCCGAGCGCGAAGCTGGCCGTGCCCGCGGCCGACGGCGAAACCGGAATGGAGGCGTACTGAATCCAGAAAGCCATCGGCACGTCCACGAAGGCGAGGCCGAGGCCGGCCAAACGGTGCAGGGCAGGTCGCTTCCACGCGACCAGCGCCAGCGCGGCGCTCAACGCGAAGTAGACGGCGAACGGCGGAACGGTCGCACGCCAGTCGCTCATGCCGCGGGCGAGACCGAGCCACAGGGCGATGGCGAACACGGCACCGACGCTCGACAGCCGTATCGCGCACAGCCAGCGGGCGTTGCGGCGCCGCTCCTTGTCGAGCGCGCGGTGAAGGATGCCGGCGATCCGGTCGGACTTCAGAAGCCCCTCGCCAGGCCCGCCAGCAGGCGGAGCCCGAAGCCGAGAAAGAGGACGATCATCAATTTGGAGCTGATGTCGGCGACGCGTTCGCCCAGAGGCGGCGGCGCCTCGAAGTCGAGAAGTTCGCCGTCGAGGAAGCGCGGACCGCGCCGGCCGTGGCGAAGCCAGGCGTTGACGCCCAACAAGGCGCCGCAGGCGGTGAAAAACAGTCCGCCGAACAACGCCTCGCGGCCGATCGGACGCGCCGCGAAGGGCCCATGACCCGTCACGCCGGACACGAGAAGCCCGACGCCCATTCCGGCGAAGAAGAGGCCGCCGAAGCGGTACACGCGGATAAGGCGCGCGCGGCGCTTCTCCTCATCACCCACGGCCTCGGGCTGGCCCGTCGCGGCGCTCCATTGCCGGTGCCAGGACAAGGCGTCCTCGGCGTTACGACGCGCGGCCGCGGCCAAAGACGTGCCCATGAGAATGAACAGGCTTCCCGCGAACGCGCTCCACTCCCGGGCGACGTTCATCTCAGTCGTGCTTGAACCACATGACGACGCCGATGACGACGAACATGGCGGCCGCGCCTCGGCGGATATAGATCTCGGGGACGAGGCGCACGATGCCTTCGCCGAACAGCACGCCCAGGCCCGTGACTGCGGCCAACGCGGCGGTGCCGCCGAGAAACACCGACAGCGGCTGCTTGGTCGAGGCGGAGAGATTCACCGCGGCGAGCTGGGTTTTGTCTCCCATTTCGGCGAGGAACAACGTGACGAAGGTCGTGGCGAAAACGCGGTAGTCCATCCCGCGATTATAGGCTTTTGGGGGCGGCAATTTCGCCGGCGGCGGGCGCGTGGGCTTGGGCCCAGACGACGGCGAACTCGCCGCCGTAGGCCGCCACCTCGCCGAGCGCGGTCGTGAACAGATCGTTCTCGAAGTTGTAGAGCTCGGCGTTCTGGGAGAAGTTGTAGGAGCCGGTCATGAGCAAGGCGCCGTCGAAGACCGCGTACTTATGATGAAGCACGCCGAGCCCGCCGCGGCCGGCGCTGACGCGCAGGTCTACGCCCGCTTCGACGAGCGTCCGCACCGGCTGGGAGCGGCGCGACTGGGAACCGTCGGCCGCGACGCGCACGGCCACGCCGCGCGCCTTAGCGGCGATCAGGGCGTCGGCCACGCGCTGGGAGTACAGGCTGAAGATCGCGACGTCGATGGTGCGGCGGGAGCGGCCGATCGCGTCCACGAGCAGATCCTCGACGCCGCCTTCCGGAGAGAAGGCGTAACGCGGATAATTTCCTCCGGCGAAGGCGACGGGGCGCAGGGGGTCGGCGGGCGGCGCGCCGAGGCCGGCGCCGACGGGGCCCGCCGTCGCCTCGGCCTTCGCGGGCTCATGCGCGAGCGACCACGTCCAGTTCCAGTATCGGGTGAAGCCCTCGATCAGGGCGGCGTCGGAGCGGAAGATGGCGTTCTCGAAGTTCTTCTCATCGGCGGCGACGGTCCAGTTGAAGGAGCCGGTCTCGAGCAGCTGGCCGTCGAAGACGGCGAACTTGTTGTGCATGATGCCGAACGAGCCGCCGCCCTTCAAAATCCGCAGGGGCACGCCGGCGTCGAGCAGGCTCTGGTACTCCGCCGACGGCGTCTTGGCGTGGCTGTCGTCGTAGACGACGCGCACGTCCACGCCGCGGCCCTTGGCGCGGACGATCGCGGCGGCGACGTCGGGCAGGCGCAGGTCGTAGATCGAGAGCAGCAAGGTCCGTTCGGTTTTATCGATCGCGGCGGCGAGCGCGACCGGGATACGGTCGGTCCGGCTGAACTGCACGCCCTTGATCGACAGGCCCTTGAACACGACCGCCGGCACCGGCGGCAGGGCCGCGAAGACGGGAAGGCCCGGAGGCGGCGGCAGGATCGGGAGCGCGGGAATCGGCACAGCCAGGCCCGAAGACCACGCCGCGTCGGGAAGACCGGCCCGCGCCGGCGAACCGGCGGCCAACAGGAGGGCAAGGACGCCTCCGATGATCTTCACACCGCGAGGATAGGCCCTTTTTCATAGGTCCACCTGAGCCACAGGGCCCACCACCGAATAGGCCCTAAGGCCTACACGCTGCCGTCTAGACGATGGTCCCTAGGACTGCTACGATTGAGCCCGTGAAGACGCCAAAGGAATGGTCCGTGTACCTGGTGCGCTGTGCCGACGAGAGCCTCTACACCGGAATCGCCAAGGACGTGATCGCCCGGATCTCCGCGCACAACTCCGGCAAGGGCGCCGCCTACACCCGCAGCCGGCGTCCCGTGAGCCTCGTCTATCATAAGAAAGGCCTGACCCGCTCCGCCGCGCTGATCGAGGAAGCCCGAATCAAATCCCTCGAGCGCACCGAGAAGCTCGCTCTCCTTAAGAAAGCCGTACGGACCCTCGGCCGCGCCGCGGGCGCCTTCGCCTTGCTGTGGACGCTCGCCGCTCCCGCTCGCGCGATTCCGGTGTTCAACAAAGAAGGCGGCATCAGCATTTCCTCGGCGACCCCGCAGGCCTTCACCGGCGAGGCGACCTATGCCCCGCTGCGGATGTTTTACCTCCCCGCCGTGTCGAGCGACGCGCCGCACGCCAGCTCCGGCACCGCGATCCTGTCCGCCACCTCGGTGGACGGCGTGGCGTGGACGAAGGAGACGGGCGTGCGCGTGGACACCAACACCGTGCCCTCGGTCTCCGCCAGCTCGATCACCGGCTGCGGCGTGATGGCGCTCACCGGCGGCGGCTTCCGCATGCTCTACTCCATCGTCTCGACGACCGGCGCGTTCCGCATCCACAGCGCGACGTCGGCCGACGGGCTGGCCTGGGCCAACGAAGCCGGGGTCGCGGTCGACGGCGGCGCGACCTACGTCGGCGTGCCGCGCCTCGTCGTCCTCAACTCCGGCGATTGGCGGATGTACTACACGCGCGATTTCAACGGCGGCGACAACCTCCCGGACCGGCAGATCTTCACGGCGCGCTCGACCGACCAGGGCGCCACCTGGGGCGCGTCCACGGTGGTGCTCTCGACGACTGCCTATGAATCCGGCGTCGCCAAGCTCACCGACGGCAAGGTCCGCCTGTTCTACTCCCAGCCGCCGAGCGCGGGCTCGAGCGCGACGGTCATCCTGAGCGCCCTATCGGACAACACGCTCGGAACCTCGTTCACCGCCGAATCCGGCGTGCGGCTCTCCACGCCCGTCGTCACCGGCGCCCTGTCCTTCCCGGTGCCCGTGCGCTCGACCGACTCCTTCCGCTGGCGGCTTTACTACTCGTACTACGAGGCCTTCAACTCGACCGGAGACATCCACTCCGCGCTGACCGGCGCGCCCGCGCCGGTGTCGCTCTCGCCGAACACGGTCTTTCAAAGCGCCGGCTCGATCGCGCTCACGGCCTCCGGCGAGATATTCTCGCTCACCCCGACGATGTCGATCTCGCTCGGCGCGGTCACCTTGGCCGGCACGAGCCTCACCCGCACCGACGACCAGCACATCACGGCGACGTTCGCCACGCAAAATCAGGCGCTCGGCAACTGGGACCTGACCGTGACCAACGCCGACGGCGTGCCGACCACCGTGTCAAACGCCCTGCTCATCGACTTCGCTCCGGGCGTGGTCGTCCTGACGGGAAACCTGCTGCGCCCGCGCAACGGCACGCCGACGACCATCGACGTCACCATCTTCACCAACGGCCGCGTCAACGCCCGCGTGTACGACTCGGACGGCCGGCCCGTGCGGACCTTGTTCGACGACGAGCACGCCGCGGGCGCCTTCACCTTGACCTGGGACGGGAAGAACGCCGCCGGCGCCACCATGCCGAGCGGCCTGTACTTCGTCGCCGTCAACGGACCCAAGATCGCGCAGAAGAGCAAGATCGTCCTGATCCGATGAGGAAGCTCCCCCTCGCCGTCGCGGCGCTCCTGCTCGCCTCCTCCGCCGGCGCGGTCGGCTCCCCCACTTTGCGTCGCTCGCTGTCGGCGCGCTCCGCCTCGCTGGCCGACGCGTACACCGCCGTC
>CALRXP010000153.1:0-6827 GCA_943372155.1 Candidatus Endomicrobiellum trichonymphae
CCAGGCGAAATGTTTTTCAAACACCGCGGCGAGGGCGGCGCCGAGGAATCCGGTCCACAGCACCAAATGCTTGAGAACCGTTTCCCCCCACAGCAGGCCGAGGCCGAAATGGCGGAGGACGACCTGGGCGAACGCCAAGGTCACCATGACCGCGAGCAACGCCACGAGAATGGCGCCCTCAACGGCAACGATACGCGCCTCAGCTCTTCTTAGCTGATCGCGCACGGAGGGCGGCGAGCTCCTTCTCGAATTTTCCGACGAGCTCGGCGGAGAACAGTTTGCCGGACAGCTCCTTGCGGGCGCCGACGCCCAGCTCCTCGTACTTGCGGCGCACGGCCTGGCCCGGATCGGCCGCCAGGTCGAGGCCCTGCTTCTTGAGCGCCTCGAGCGCCTTGTCGTTCTCGGCGTTGGTGAGCTCGTTGAGGTGCGCGAGGTGCTTGGCGGAAACGTCGAGCAGCAGCTTGCGCTGATCCTCGGGCAGGCTGTCGAAGAACTTCTTGGAGACGAGGACCGCGCCCGTGGATTCGGCGATCGGCACGGGATAGATGTGCTTGAGCTTGGTGTGCCATTGCAGGGCGACGACGCCCAGGGGCGGGCCGTACACGCCGTTGATCATCCCGGTCTGCAGGGACTGCATGACGTCCACGACGGAGAGCGGCACGGGGTTGACGGCGAGCGCCTTGTAGGCCGCCTGGGCGATGGGGTCGCCCTCCCACACCCACATCTTCTCCTTCTTCATGTCCTCGGGCGAGGCGATGGGGTTCTTGCTGAAGATGTAGACGGAGCCCAGGTCGGTCCAGCCGAGCAGGACGAAGCCGCCCTTCTCGACGGCGGCGTTGAGCTCTTTGGCGAATTTGCCGCGCACGGCCTCGAGCTCCGCGCGCGAGCGGAACAGCCACGGGGCGTCGAGCAGGCGCGACTCGGGCGCGACCTCGCCGAGGCCCACGCCGGTGAAGCCCGCGCCGTGGAGCTGGCCGATGCGGATCTTCTTGACCACGTCCTTCTCGTCGCCGGAAACGCCGCCGGCGTAGAACTTGAACTTGAGCTTGCCGCCCGACTTGGCCTCGAGGTCCTTGGACAACTCGCCCAGGACCTTCATCCAGGTGGAGCCTTCGGGAGCCAGCGTCGCGAGCTTGATCACGGTCGTCTGCGCGGCGGCCGGGGAGGCCGCCAGCAGGAGCGCCAGCGCGGCGTGGTTAAAAGAAATCATCGATTTTCTCCATGTACATCGCGGCCTTCTTCTTGGCCGCTTCGTCGGTGAGGCGCGCCGCGGGCAGCTGGCCCGAGGGCGACTCGATCACCTTGGTCAGCAGCTGCTTGAACAGCTCCCGGTCCTGCACGGCCACGGCGTACCAGCGCGCGTTGAGGACGTGCGTCATCAGGTACTGGCCCTTGGTGATGCGGTGAGCCCATTCGAAATGTGTCTTGGCCTGAGCGGGATTGCCGCCGAGAATGGGCGGACGCGACGCGTGGTAGACGCCGAAGAAGAGATCCGCGCCGCCGAAGTGATACGCCGGTTCGAGCTCCCAAACGCGGTGCATCAGCAGATAAACCTTGGGGAGGTCGGCCAAGGCGGAGGCGTCGTCCTTGGAGAGGTTGATCATCCCGCCCCAGCCGAACGCGGCCCAGAACAGGTCGGGGACGTCTTCCTTCTTCGCCCACTTGAGCGCCTTCTCGAGGTCGTCGGCGTTCTTGTCCTTGAGCCCGATGAAGACGGACTTCTGCGCCAGCGCCGCCAAAGCGTGATCGCGGCCGCGGATGTACAGGCCCTTGGCGCGCTGCGGCTCGGCGTCCTCGACGAACAGGAAGGCGTAGCCGCCGAAGCCCTCGGCGGCCAGGCGCCGCAGGGATAAGTTCTCCGGTTCGGACACGAGCAAAGTCTCGATGAGCTTGAGCTGGGAGGCCACGGCGTCGCGGCCGAGCTGGTAGTCGGGCTCGTCGAGGGCGGCGGTGCGACCGCGCTCGAGCATATAGGCCGTCGTGCGCAGGGCGTAGCGGTCGATGGAGGCGCAGCCGGCGCCGGCGAGGCAAACGGCCGCGAGGAGAAGGCTATTCCTCATATGAGGGGCTATCGTAGCAAAAACCAGCTTAATTCAACCGGGACGGCGGGCTGGAGTCCACGCCGGCGGAGGCGCTGTTGAAGAAGCTGAAGGCCTGCCCCCCCTTGATCGACACGACCCAGCGCGACCCGCCGCCGGATCCGCGGTTGAGCGCGTAGGCCAGGTCGATGCGGGCCACGCCGCCGCTGCGCGAGCGCGTCGACGCCGCGCGCAGGCCGGCGCCGATGTCGGACTTGATGTTGCGCAAAGCGAGGTTGGCGCCCTCGTCTCCGACGATGCCGCTGTCGACGAACACCGCCGCGCCCAGGCGCACCAAATGGAACCACTCCCCCTGGAAAAAGAAACGGTCCTCGAAATTCAGGAGCACGACCTTGCCGCCGGTGAAGCTGTTGTTCTTGTAGCCGCGCAGGCCGGTGGCGCCTCCGAGATTGATGTTGCTGTCCTTGTCGAGGTTCCGCCCGAAGGCGCCCTCGGCGTGGCCGACCAAGGTGTGGTCCCCCCGCCAGTTCGTCTTCCAGAAGAAGTTGAGGCCCGCGGACACCAGGCCGTTTTCCCAGCGGCCGTTCACGGAGCGGCCCGTCAGGCCGACGCGCGCGACGGCGAAGCGTCCCGGCGCGAAACGCACGCCCTGCTGGTTCGAGGCGTTGTAGATCGTGCGGTCCCGGTCCGAGCCGGTCTTCGCCCCCATCCAGCCGGCGCGGACGGAGAGCTCGTTGCCGAGGTTGAAGTCCTCGACGCGCTCCATGCGGTCGATGTAGGTTTCCTTGATGTAATTCGGCTGAACCCAGGTGTACCCGAAAGTCGGACCGCTGAGCTCGCGGTCGGGCGGAAGCGTGTTCGCGGCGGTCTCGGGCAGCGGCTCGTACTGCACGCGGTCGGCGTACCAGCCGGCCTCGACGCGCTGCACGAAGACCCGGTCCCAAGGCAGACGGCGGCCGGCCGAGGCCTCGGCGGTGCGGCGTCGCTGGCGAAACCGGGAGAACTCGGACGCTTCGCGGTAGATGTACTTCTCCCCGACGGTGCGGCTCCAGGCCGTGGCCGAGGCGCCGTTGGCGTCGAGAGAGTAGAACGGACGGGTCAGCGACGCGGAGCCGGAGTCTCCCGTCGAGCCGCGGGAGTAGGCGCCGTTGAGCCCCAGGCGGGTGCCGAGGAATCGCGGATCACCGTAGCTCAGCGAGCTCGCGGTCTTGTTTCCGGTTCGGCCATAATCGAACGCGACGCTTTTTCCGTAGCCGAGGATGTTGCCCTCTTCGACGCCGAGGCCGAAGAAGCTCTCGCCGCCTTCGGTGCCGGCCGAAAAGCGAGGGTTGGTCGTCCAGCTGTCCTGGCTACGCACGACCGCGTCCACGTTGCCGTCCGGACGCTTCACCGGGAGGATGTCGATGCGGCGGAACGCGCCGTTGGTGCGCAGGTTTCGTTCAGACTGGATGACCTTCAAGGGCTCCCAAACGTCGCCGGGCGCGAACAGCAGCTCGCGCCGGATGACCGTCTCGCGCGTTGGATAGTGAATCTTGTTCGCGATCCGGAAGGGCCACCAGTCTTCGCCGGGAACCGTCGGGTCGAAGACGTTGACGCGTTCCACTCGGATATCCGTGATCGTGGCGCTGGAGAGTTCCGGCGGCGGCTCGGGCGAAGGGTAAGCCGAGGCGGTCCCGGCCAGCGCGAAAGCCGCGATCACCGCACCCGCGAGGAGGCGCCCCGTCATTGGCGGCGAAGCCGCGTGAGGATTTCGGTCGTGGAGCGGGACCGGTTGAGGGTGTAGAAGTGGATGCCCGGGGCTCCGCCGTCGAGCAGCTCGCGGCACTGGCGCGCGGCCCATTCGACTCCTTCGGCGATGACGGCCTCGGGGTCGTGCTGGACGGCGGTCACGCGAGCCTCGAGCTCCGCGGGGATGCGCGCGGAGAACATCGTCTTGAAGCGCGCGAGCTGGGTGTAGCTCGTGACCGGCATGATGCCCGGCACGATCGGCACGGTCGAGCCCTCGGCGCGGGCCTTTTTGACGAAGGCAAAGTAGCTCGCGTTGTCGAAGAACAGCTGGGTGAGCCCCCAGTCGCCGCCGGCCGCGGCCTTCGCCGCGAAACGCTTCACGTCGTCTTCGGGCGACAGCGCCTCGGCGTGGGTCTCGGGGTAGGCGGCGACGGCCATGCGGAAGCCCCCGCGATTCTTAATGAAACGCACCAGATCTTCGGCGTAGCCGAAATCGCGCTGGCCGGGCGGGAGCACGGGCTGGTCCTTGGGCGCGTCCCCGCGCAACGCGACGAGATGCCGGATGCCCAGCGCGTCGAGGCGGGCGAGGATCTCCGTGATCTCCGCGCGCGTGTGGGCGATGCCGGTGAGGTGGCAGGCCGTCGTGATTCCGGTTTCAGCCTGCAGGCGCCCGACGGCCTCGATGGTGCGGGCGCGAGCCGAGCCGCCGGCGCCGTAGGTGAGCGAGATGTAATCGGGATTGAGGGCCTTCAGCGCCTTCACGTCGGCGATGAACTTGTCGAGGTCCTCCGGCGCCTTGGGCAGGAAGAATTCGAACGAAAAGAGCGGGCGCCCTTTCCCGAACAGCTCGGGGATCTCTTTCACGGCGGGAATTCTACTAAATTCCGCTAGGAGGACTTGCCTTTGGCGGAGCGCGTCTCGGATTCTTCAATAAGGCGCTTATACTCGTCGATGACGGTGGGATCGGTATTGACCATGCTCGCGGTCTTGAAGTCGCCCGCGGCGTTGCCGAACTTCTGGGAGGCGGTCCACACGGAGGCGCGGTTGCGATAATAGCGGTCCACGAGCGGATTCACGGCGATGGCGCGGGAGAAGGCCTCGAGGGCCTCGTCCTGTCGCTTGAGCGCGAAGTAGCCCAGGCCGAGGCCGTTGAGCGCGTTGGGATCGAGCGGATCGGCCTTCACGGCGAGCGAGTAGTTCTCGAGCGCCTTCGGATATTCCTTCAGGAAGTAATGCACGTTGGCGGCGCGGAGGTAGGCCTCGGAATTCTTCGGATCGACCTGGAGCGCCTTGCCCAGCTCGCCGATCGCGGGCTTGTAGTTGCGGCGCATCGTGAGCACGATCGCGAGCTTCACGCGCGCGTTCGCGTCGTTGGGGTCGAGCTCGAGGGCGCGGACGAAGTCCTGCTGGGCGGCCTCGAGGGCGTCCTGCGCGGTGAGCGCGACGCCGCGTCCCACGTAGGCGTCGGCGACCGAGCCGTCGATCTCCATCGCCTTCGTGTACTCGAGGACGGCCTTGTCGAATTGCTCCGAGTTGTGCAAGGAGTCGGCCCGCAGGATGAACACGTAAGGATCGCCGAGGTCCTTCTGCATCGCTCCGTCGAGATCGACGATGGCGGACAGGAAGTCGTCCCCCTCCGGGTGCCCGGCGGCGAAGCCGATGTAGGGGCTTCGGACGTACGCGTCCATGCCGACGGCCTGAAGATAGGTGCGGTGGGCTTCTTTGTACTGCCGCGCCGCCGCGTGAGAGATGGATTTAGCGATGAGGCCCTCGGCGCGGCGCGTGCCGAGCGCCCAGGCGGTGTCGATGTCCTCGATCGCGCGGGCGTACTGCTTCATGGAGAACTTGGCGAGCGCGCGCTGGAGATAGGCGGGCCCGTGCTGGCTGTCGAGCTCGATGGCGCGCTCGCAGGCCCGCAGGGCGTCCCGGGGATCCTTGGCGAGCCGGCGGGCTTGGCAGAGATAAGTCCAGGTGTCCTTGGAGCGCGGCTCGAGCTCGAGAGCGCGTTTGAAATCGGATTGGGCGGCCTTCAGCTGATTGAGCGAGCCGTAGGCGAGGCCGCGGTGCTGGTACGCCGAGGCGAGGCGGTCGTCGAGCTGAAGGGCCTGGCTCAGATCGCGCACGGCCTGCTCGTAGTCTCGGGCGCGCAGGCGGATGTTTCCGAGCGTGTCATAGATGGACGCGTTGCGCGGGTCCTTCTCGAGCGCGGCCTCGATGTCGCGCATCGCGCCGCTGTGATCGCCGAGCTGGAATTTGGCGTCGGCGCGGCGTTCAAGTATGCGGGCCGCCGGCCCCTTGAGGGCGAGCGCGGTGTCGAAGGATTCGATCGCCTTGAAGTAGAGGCGGTTGCGCAGGCGCAGCGAGCCGAGGTTGAAGTGGTGGCCGGGCTCCTTGGGCCGGAGCTCGACCGCCTTCATCACGTCGCGCATCGCCTTTTCGGGCTCTTTCAGGGCGTTGGCGTACAGCGCGCCGCGGCCGTTGTAGGCCTCGGCGAACTTCGAATCGGCGTCGATGGCCTTCGTGTAGTCCTCGAGCGACAGGGTCGGCTTCTCCACGTGGGCGTAGAAGCTCGCGCGGGCGACGAGGATCTCCGGATCGGCGGGCGACATGCGCACGGCGCGGTTGAGGTCCGCGATCGCGGCTCCGTCCTGGTTCATGCGGGAGAGCAAGGTCCCGCGCGCGGCGAGGATCGCGGCGTTTTCCGGGTCGAGCTTGACGGCCTCATCGAGATCGGCGAGGGCGCGCTTCTGGTCCTTGTCGGCCTCGTAGATCCGGGCGCGGCGCAGCAGGGCGGGGCCGGCGGCGCCGAGATCGCGCGCGCGGCCGTACGCGGCGACGGCATCCTTCCAGAGCTGGAGCGAGGCGTAGCGGTCGCCCATGGCGATGGCCGCTTCCGGCTCGAGCTTGGTCGAGGTCATCGCGTTGCGGTAGTCGGAGAGCGCCTGCTCGCGGCGGCCGGCGCGCCAGTGCACCTCGCCGCGGTTGTAATAAGGAGCGTAGTCCTGCGCGTCGGCGCGGACGGCCTCTTCGAAATCCTTCAGCGCGCCGGCCTCGTCGCCC
>CALRXP010000154.1:0-6810 GCA_943372155.1 Candidatus Endomicrobiellum trichonymphae
GCCGGCCGCCATCTTCTCCTCCATCTCGGCGATATCCTCCTGCGCCCCGGCAGGAGCGTAGCGGGCATCGATGGTGCTCTGAAAGTTGTCGAGGTAGACGAGCATGCCCGGGCTGTGGGCGACGGCTCCCAGGAGGTCGCGGAATTTTCCGAGGACGCGCGGACGGATCGTCTCGCGCTCATAGGGCGAGACGAGCCAGCGGAGCTGGTTCTTCTGCGCCGCCACGTTGAAGTGGTTGAACCAGAAATCGGTCATGACCTCCTGGAGCTGGCGCTCGCTCAAAGTGGCGCGCACGACCTTGGCGGCGGCCAACTCAGAAGCGACCTTTTGCGGCTTACGGCCCGAGCCGAACATTCCCGCGAGCCGGGATTTCTTATCAGGGTACTCGTTGTACAGCTTCGCCGCGGACATCTCGAGAGAGGGGTATTTGCGCAGCGGCGATTCGACCGCCGAGTCGCCTATCGTCTCCGGGCGGAGCTGGGCCGCGATCCAGGCGTCGACGCCCATGCCGAGGACCTTATCCACCTCACCCGGACGCGGTCCGTACGCAAGGCGGTCCAGGACATGAATCGCGCGCTCCCGCTCGGTCATGCGGGCGGGGGGAGCCTCGGCGGCGGCGAGGGGGATTGCCAGCAGGAGAACGGAGGCGGCCGCGATCATGCCTCAATCATACGAAGATACGCGCGTTACGTTCGCGCTCTTGAGTCCGGGGCATACTGGGGCTATACTGGGGAATGAAGCGTCTTCGCGCCCTCGACGTGTTCCGGGGCCTCGTCGTCGCGGCGATGGTGCTGGTTAATTCGCCGGGCAGCGACGAGATCTACTCCCCGTTTCGCCACGCGGTCTGGCACGGCTGGACCCCGACCGACCTGATCTTTCCCTTCTTCCTGGTGATCATGGGCGTCTCCGCGGCCTTTTCCCAGGCGCCTCTTCAGAAGGTCCTGATACGCGCGGCGATGCTGATCGGGTTCGGGCTGCTCGAGAATGAATTCATCTATCGCGGCACGGCCGGCGTGAGGTTTCCCGGCGTGCTCCAGCGGATCGCCCTTTGCTACCTCGGAGTCGAGGCGTTCTTATTTTATAAACGGCCCCGCTCCGAGCCCTGGGCCGCGGCGCTGCTGGTGCTCGTCTATTGGGGCCTGCTGATGTACGTTCCGGTCCCCGGGCACGGCGCGGGCGTGCTGACGCCCGAAGGGAACCTGTCCTATTGGCTCGACCGACGATTGTTCGCGGGGCACCTCATGAAGGACCGCTGGGGCGATCCGGAAGGCCTGCTCGCGACGATGTCCGCGCTGGCGACGTCCTTGATCGGACTGATCGCGGGACGCCGCCTCGTCGCCCAAGGGGCGTCGGCCGCGCGGTCGCTCGCCGTATGGGGCGCGAGTCTCGCCGTGATCGGCGCGGGCTGGAGCCTCGTGCTGCCGTTCAACAAACACATCTGGACGAGCTCTTATTCCTTGTTCACGGCCGGCCTGGCCCTCGCGACGCTCTCTGCGTGCCTGCGGGCGGTCGAGGGACGAAAGGCCGCCTGGGCCGGTCCCTTCGAGGCGGTCGGGCGGCGCGCGCTGGCCGTCTATCTCGCCGCCGGTTTTTTCTACGGCATTCAAGAGTCGGTGCCGATGATCCTGCCCGACGGGACGGCGGGCAACCTCAAGCTGTGGTTGACGGCCCGGCTCTTCCCGGTCTGGATCTCGGCGAAGGGAGCTTCGTTGCTTTACGCGCTCGGGTACACGGCCGCGACCGTCGCAGCCGTCACGGCTTATGCGTCCAGGGCGCGCCCGACTCGTCCCTGAGCTCGACGCCCAACTCGTTGGCGATTTCGGCGCGGAGATATTCGATGTCGAAAGGCTTGGTCACGAACTGCTTCGCGCCGAGCTCGAGCGCGCGCCGGGCCGTCTCGACGTCCTGTTCGCTCGTCAGCATGAAGACGGACAGCGCCGGGCGCAGGACCTTGGCGGCCGCCAGGACCTCGAGCCCGGTCATGCCCGGCATCGAGATGTCGAGGATCAGCAGGCGGGGGGACTCGCGGGCGAGCAGGTCGAGGCCCTCGCGGCCGTTGGCGGCCGCCAGCACGCGGTATTCGCCCCCGTAGAGCCCGGCGAACGTCGCGCGGATGTCGGCGTCGTCGTCGACGATCAGGATCGTGTGGGCCATGCTACTCGTAGCGTAGCGCTTCGATGGGCGAGAGTAAAGACGCCTTGCGCGCCGGCCAGAACCCGAATACGATGCCCGTACCCGCCGAAAACACGAAGGCGAGAAGGACCGATTGCGGCGTCACGACCGCCGCCCAGCCCGCGAAATAGGACATGCCGAAGGCGATGGACATCCCGAGCGCGATGCCGATGAGGCCGCCGCAGGTGGACATGGCCACCGCTTCGATCAGGAATTGGATGAGCACCGCGCGGCGGGTGGCGCCGATGGCCTTGCGCAGGCCGATCTCCCGCGTGCGCTCGCTGACGGAGACGAGCATGATGTTCATGATGCCGATTCCGCCGACGACGCGCGAGATCGTCGCCACGATGCCGAGCAGGAGGGAGAAAATCTTCGAGGTTCCCGTCAGCGCCGCCTGGATCTCCGCCATGTTCCGTAGCGTGAAATCGTCCTCTTTGTAGTCCGGCAGGCGGTGGCGCTTACGCATCAGCACGCGCACCGCCTCGATCACGGCGTCGGTCTGTTCCGGGCCGGAGGTCTCGATGGACACGGTGCCGAGGAAGGTGCGACCGAGCACTTTTTTCATCGCCGTCTTGAGAGGGATGACGATCTTGTCGTCCTGATCCTGGAAGCCGCCCGAGCCTTTGCGCGGAAGCACGCCGATGACCTTGAACTTGATGTGCTCGACGTTGATGAAACGCCCCACCGGGTCGGACTCGCCGAAGAGGGCCGTCACCACCGTGGGCCCGAGCAGCGCCACGCGAGCCATCTCGTCGTTCTCGGCGGAGGTAAAGAAACGGCCGTAGTAGGCGGCGGCATTGCGCATGTCCGCGTAATCGGGCTCGGCGCCGGTGAGGCTCGTATTGGTGTTCTTGTCGCCGTAGACCACCTGCACGTTGCCGCCGACTTCACCGGCGGCGCGGACGATGCCCGGATGCGCCCGGCGAATCGCCGACACGTCGTCCATGGCCAGGCGGCTGAAGGACCCCGTCGCGCCGCGCGCGCCGCCCCCGCCGCGCGGCGCCTGCGGGAAGAGCATCACGAGGTTCGAGCCGAGGCTGGACAGCTGGGTCTCGACCGACTTCTGCGCGCCTTTGCCGATGGCGAGCATGGCGATGACCGCGGTGACGCCGATAAGGATGCCCAGCATCGACAGCGCGCTGCGCAGCTTGTTGGCCCGGATCGCGCCGAGAGCGGAACGCACGTGCTCGGCCAGCTCCTCAGCCGTCAGCTCGCGGGGAGGGGGAACCGACACCAGCTCTTCGGTCCGCAAGGTCTGCCCCGCGCCCGAGCCGTGCTCTGCGCGCGGATGCGGATTTTTTTCGTCGGAGACGATCCGGCCGTCCTTGATCTTGATGATGCGCTTGGCGTAGGCCGCGATGTCGGGCTCGTGGGTAACCATCACCACGGTGATGCCGGAGTCGTTCATCTTCACGAGCCGGCCGAGGATCTCCTCGGCCTGGTCCGAGGCCAGGTTGCCGGTCGGCTCGTCGGCGAAGATCAGACGCGGCTTATTGACCAAAGCGCGGGCGATCGCCACGCGCTGCTGCTGGCCGCCGGAGAGCTGGTTGGGCGCGTGGTCGAGACGGTCGCCCAGACCGATCTCCTTGAGGACCTCGGTCGCGCGCTCGGCTCGGCCGGGATCCCCGGTGTAGAGCATCGGCAGACCCACGTTGTCGAGCGCGCTGGTGCGCGCCAAAAGGTTGAACATCTGGAACACGAAGCCGATCGTGCGGGAGCGCAGCGCGGCGCCTTCGTCGTCCGTCAGAGCGGAAACGTCGAGGCCGAGGAACTTATAGGTGCCGCCGGTGGGGCGGTCGAGAAGGCCCAGGATCTGGGTGAGCGTGGACTTGCCCGAGCCGGAAGGACCCATGATGGCGACGAACTCGCCCGCGTCGATGCGCAGGTCGATGCCTTTGAGCACGTCGAGCGTGCCGCCGCCGACGATATAGGTTTTCTTGACGCCGCGCAGTTCGATGAGCGGTGCCATATGGCGGCCTTTACGGCTTCCCGCCGGCCGAGGCCGCCGCCGGCTTCTTGGGCTTGGGCGCCGCGCCCTGCTGACCGCCGCCGCGCCCCATGCGGCCGGGCAAGGAGGACAGCGGGCTCGACTCCGGAGCCTTCTGCGCGACATACGTGCCTTGCGCCAAAAAGACCTTGTCG
Organism: Candidatus Endomicrobiellum trichonymphae; assembly: GCA_943372155.1. Classification (GTDB taxonomy): domain Bacteria; phylum Elusimicrobiota; class Elusimicrobia; order UBA1565; family UBA9628; genus GWA2-66-18. The sequence continues at coordinate 4,315 of CALRXP010000154.1, forward strand.
CCCTCAGCCAAGCCCTCGACGATCTCGACCTGCTCGTCGGTTTCGATGCCGACCTTGACCTCGCGAGATTCGGGCTTGGCGCCCTTCTCGGCGGGGGGCAAGGTCACCACGCGCGTGCCGTTCGGGCCGTCCTTGACCGCGCCGGCGGGCACGAGAACGGCGGATTCCTTGCGCTTGGCGAGAAAGCTCACGTTGGCCGTCATCTGAGAGCGGAAGAAATCCGGAACCTTGGCCGGCGCCACCTTCACGCCGTAGGTGATCACGTTCGAGTTGTTCTTGCCCTCGAAGAGGATGTCGAACACCTTGCCCTCGATGGGCCGGTCGGGGTAGGAGTCGAGGCGGATGCGGGCGGCCTGACCGATCTTGATCTTGCCGATGTCGGACTCGTCGACCTGGGCGTAAACGATCAAGGTGTCGGCCACCGCAAAGAGCACGGTGCCTGCGTCCACGGCCTGCCCGACGACGACGTTGCGCAGGATGACTTCGCCGGGGAGGGAGGCGAACACGGCCGTGGGCTTATAAGCGTCCTCCCACTTCTTGAGCTGCTCGGGGCCCTGGGCGCGGGCGGCGTCGAGGATCGCGTTGCGGTCGGTGGAGCTGATCCAAGCGACGAGCTGGCTTTGGGTGACCTTATCACCCTCGTCGACGAGAAGCTTCTCGACGCGGCCGCCAACGGGCGGCTTGATCTCGACGCGATTCTTCGGCGCGACCGAGCCGGTCGCGTCGATGGTCTGCTCGATGGGGCCGACGGTCGCGGCGACGACGCGTCCGCCGCCGTTGCGGCCGCGCTTGCCCGAGGACGGGTAGAACTTCCAGATCGCGCCGCCGACTGCGGCCGCTACGATCACTCCGATGATGACGCGCTTCATCTCATTCTCCGAGCGCCCGACCGAGGGCGCGGTGCCAGGCGGTTTCCGCGTCCATCGCGGATCGTCGCGCCGCGAGCGCCGATCTCTCGGCGGTGACGCGGTCGGACACGATTCCTTCCCAAATATCGAAGCTCACGAGGCCCGAGGCGTATCGGACATCGGCCTCGTCATTGCGTTGCCGGGCGGCCTCGAGCAAGGCGTCCTGAACCCGGACCTGATCCGCGGCGTCGGCGAAGTTGGACCAGGCGTTCTCAAGATCGGAGAGCGCGGTCTGGCGCGCGGCCTGGAGATCGGACTGCGTGCGTTCGTAGCCCAGACGCGACGACTTGGTGTTGTAGTAGGCGGCGGTCGGCCCGCCGCCGAACAACGCGTAGCTCAGGCTCGCGCCGGCGCTCCAGCCATTGGTCCGATTAGGGAATTCGGTTGGGCCCGAACGGCTGCGGCTGTAGCTGGCGGACAAGGTCGGCCAGAATACCGAATTCGCGGAGTCCATGGACGCTTTCGAAGAGCGTACGGCCGCTTCGGCGATCGCGACGTCGGTGCGCAAAGGGAGAAGCTCCCGGAAGTCGGCGGGCCGCTCCGGCGGGGGGGCGGAGGCGAAGGCGCCGGTGGCGACGAAGGCCTCAAAGCCCTCGCGGCCGAGCTGGCGGGCCATGTCGCGCTGAGCGGTGCGAAGGTCGCGCTCGGCGGAGACGACCGCGAGCTCGGCCTGCAGGCCCTGGGCCTTGGCGCGCAGCATGTTGCCCTTGGACTCGCGGCCCGAGTCGTAGCGCAAGGTCACGAGCTCAGCGTCATGACGGCGAAACAGAAGAATGCCCCGCGCGGTCTCGAGCGAGATCTGCGCGAAGAGCAAGGCGGAATAGCTCTGCCGGAGCGTGGAGCGCAACGCCGCCGACGCCGAGCGCAAGGAGGCCTCCGCGGAGTTCAGGGACGCCGAGGCGGAGCGAATGGAGGCCGCCTGGCCCGCGCTGAACAACGTCATGGAGGCCGATGCGCTGGCCGAATACGAAGGCTGGCGCGACGAGTTCGATTCGGACACGCCGTTCGAGAGAGACAAGGTCGGCAGGAACCCGTTGAACGACGAATAATAGGAGGCGCGGCTGGCGTCGACGCTGAGGCGGGAGGAGGACAAGGTGGGATTGGCGCGGGACGCTTCCGCGACGCTGTCTTCCCACGTCAGGGCGCCGGGCTCGAGCGCGCGGGCGGCTCCCGCTAGCAGCAAAAGGAGCCCGGCAAGGCTAGCGCGGACCATCGGGGGGACCCTGCTCCTTCAGGCGCTTTTCCCAGCGCGCATGAAGCTCGGCCTGCTTGGACTTCTGGGCGTCGTCGAGAAGGGCGGAGATGTCCTTGTCGATCTCGGCGCGGAGGGCGGCGTTACGGGCCTCCGCGTCGCGGCGCGCGGCCTGGAACTCCGGGCGCTTGGCCTCGAGGATCATGCGGATGGGCTCGACCTGATCGTCCCGCAGCTTCAGCTCGCGCCGGAACATCCGGAGAACCTTTTCCGGGCTCGGGCCTTCGCGCCGCAGGCGCCGGGAGGCCGCGCGTTCGCAGCGCGCGCCGATCCAGACTCCGAGGAGGAGACCGCCGAGCACGGCGGGAAGAACGAGGCGCCAGGTCCGGGCGTTCA
>CALRXP010000155.1:0-6808 GCA_943372155.1 Candidatus Endomicrobiellum trichonymphae
CGCCCGCGGGTCGTCGCGCCCCAGGGCTTGGAGCGCTCGGGCAGGGCGGCGATGAGCTCATCGGTGATCTTCTCCGCGAGCTTGGCGTCGCCGCGGCACAGCGCGATCTCGGCGAGCGCGGCGCGGGCCTTCCAGAAGCCGGGGGCGCATTTGAGCGCGGCGGCGTACTCGCGCTGGGCGCCGACGTAGTCGCGCCGGTTGGTGAGGAGCAGCTCCCCCAGCTTGTGCCGCATCCAGTCGTGGCGCTTGGGCATGCCCTTGAGCTTCTCGGTCTCGACCATCGCCTCCTCGCCGCGGCCCATGTTGCTGAGCAAGGTCGTGCGGAAGTAGTACGGCCAGGGATTCTTCGGGTTCTTGGCCGAGAACGCCTTGAGCGCCTCGAGGGTGGGGATCAGCTCCCGTTGCTCGGGCGAGATGAAGAAGGAATCGATGCATTCCTGCGAGCCGTCGGCCGCCAGCAGGTCCTCGGCTTCCTGAAACGCTTCTTTGAATTGTCCGAGTTTCACGTGGGCGCGGAACCGGTTGAGGCCGGAAGGTTCGTCGGCGGCGGCGCGACGAAGCAGGGGCTCGGCTCCGGCGGCGTCGCCTTTGTCTTTGAGAATTTCGCCTAAAAGCAGCGCGGCCTCGGGGCCGGCCTTGAGCGCCACGGCGCGGCGCAGAACCTCTTCGGCCCGGACAGGCTCGCGCAGCCGGAGATAGACCCGGGCCAGATTCAGCAGAACGGCGGCCTCTTCGGGAATCAAGGTCAGGGCGTTTTCGAAGGCGGCGACGGACTCCGTGAGCCGGCCCTGGATGCTGAGGATGTCGGCGAGCGCGACCTGCGCCCGGCCGTCCTTCGGCTTGCGAGCGGTGAGGGCGGTGATGGTGGTCAGGGCTCGCTCGGGCTGGCCCGAAAATTGCAGAGAATGCGCGAGCGCGGACGCCGCTTGGGAGGAATCCGGGTCGGCCTTGAGCGCGGCCTCGAAGCGGGCGCCGGCCTCGGCGTAGCGGCGGGCGTTGAACAAAGCCAGACCCTCGTTTAGGGCGGCCGTTCCCGACGAGGCGCGCTTGGGCGTGGGCTTCGTCATTTATTGACGTTACTGCTTATGGCCCGGAGTGTCAAGATTCAGCTTCGGACCGAAAAAATCAGAGCTTTTTCGTACTTTGGGCCAATCGGATCCGGCTTCGACCGACGGCGCGTGCGGGAACGCCCGTTGCCGGAAAACGTCCGCCAGGCGGGGGAAAAAATCCCAGAGATTGGGGTAGAGGTCTCGGCGGCCTTCGTACTCCCCGAGCCGCTCGGCAAGAGCCCGGACCAGCGGGGAATTCAAGCGCTCTGCGGTGCGGCCGGGGCTCAGCACGGAAGGAACGTTTAACGCGAGGAGACGGTAGACGAGCGCCGCGTTCACCGCCGCTTTGGCGCAGTCCGGCGCCGTGAGCCGGCATCGGGCGATGTCCGTTCCATAGAAGGCCGTCGGGTCCGGAGCCAGACGGGCGTCGAAATAATGGAAGGCGGGGTCGGTGAACAAAAACGGCAGCTCGTTCCAGACGCCGTCGTAATAGTCCTTCGTCCGGAGGTTGGGCGCCATGGTGTAAACGTCGAAGGTCTCGGCCCCCAGCGCGTGAGGCGGCAGGGGGTAGGGGACAATGTAGTTGTGGTCATCCGCGTAGAGCAGCGGGAGAACATAATGAGCCCGGGCCTGAAGGTCGAGCCCCGTATAGCGTTCGAGCGCGGACACCGGGTCCAAGGTTCCGAAGAGTGCTCGCGTCTGCGCTTCGACGGTTCTATAGTAATCCTGGTTTTCCCGAAAAAAATCCATAAATGCCGTATCGCGGGCGAAACCGCGCAGATCGTCAAGAAAGCGCTCCCGTTCATTTTTCTCGCCGGGCCCGTCCCAATAGGGAACGTCGGATTCCTTCGCGCGCAGCGCGAGTTCCGGGGGCGGCGAATAGTAGATCGGCAACGTGGCGAGGGCCTCCGCGCGAGAGCCGCGCGCTAGAAGAGAACGCAACGTTTTGACCGCGGCGTGGTCCCGGTACGGCGCGAAACGCCGCCGCGCCCGTTCCCGGTAGGCTTCGGTGCCGGGGCTTTTGCGGTCGCTTCCGGCCAATAGCCGCAGAACGCCGATCAGCTCGAAGCGGGGATCCACGGCGATGTCGAACGCCGGCTGTCGCGCCTCGCTGCGCGCGCGATCCAGGAGCTTGCGCAACTCGGGGTCGCCGCCCGTGGCGGGGACGGCGTCGTAGACGGCTCTCTCGTCCGCGCTGCGACCGAGCGAGCCGTAAATCGAGCCCAAGGTGAGGGCGGCCGGAAGGTAGCCCTTGTCGAGGACGAGGGCGGCGCGCAGGTCGCTGATCGCCGCTTCGGGCTTGCCTGACAGATGTTCGCAGAGCCCGAGATCGGAGAGTAAGGACGCGTCCGGGGCGCCTTCCTTGGCCAGGAGAGAGAGCATGGCGACGGCCCCGGCGTAGTCCTTGAGCTCCTGGCGGACCAAAGCCATGCGGCGGCGCGTCGAGGCGTCCGGAGCATAGCGCCCGGCCTCGGTCAGGTCGCGCACGGCGGCGGAGTTCTTTCCGGCGCGCGCGAGGAGGGCGGCGCGTTCGGTGAGCAAGGCGGGATCGCGGGGGGACTCGGCGAGGAGGCCGCTGAGGAGAGCCTCTGTTCGCTCGAGATCGCGACGGGCCGGGGCGGGCGCGTCGTCCACGAGCTTCTGATAGAGCGTGGCCATGCGCCGGCGCGTCTCGGCGTCGGGGCTCAATGCCGCGGCCTCGTCGAGCAACGCGCGGGCGCCGTCGCGGTCGCCGCCGGCCAAGGCGTGGACGGCTTGCTCCTGGCGCAGCGGGGCCAAGGCGTCGAGGCGAGAGGAGAAGGCGCGCAAGGTCGGGTAGCGCTTCCGGTCAGCCTCGTATTCCTTCAGGCGCTCGCTCAGCGCCGCGAGTCTCGGCAGACGCTCCGTCGCGCGTCGGTTGAGCGCCGACAGATAGACCCGCTCGCCGAGATCGCGACGAACGACACGTAGCAGGACCGCGGCAGCGACGTGATCGGGCAGGAGGCCGGCCGGGGCGCGGAACCAGTCCGCCGCCGCTCGGCACAGCTCATAGGCCACGGACCCTCCGAATTCGTCGAAACGGAAGCGCACTCCGTCTCCCGTGGGCACGCCGGCGCGCAGGAAAAGCGTCCGGTCGTCCTCGGGCGCGAGCGGAGCGAGGATGAAACGCGCGCTTCCGGCGGGAGCGCCCATATACGACAGCGCGTCCTCAGGGCTGACGGAATGAAGAGCCTCCCGGCGCGCGGTCCCCGCGAAGGAGGCGTAGTCGCGGGCGTGGGCGGCGAAGAACTCGGCAAACCCGGAGTCCTTCTCGAAATCGTCGAGGGGGAGCTTCGCCAGTTCGGCGAACGACGCGCCGCCGCGGCGTTTTTCGGCGACGCGCGCGACCGCAGGGTGGGCGGCGAAGGGGGAGAAGGCCTGGCGGGCCGCCACCGCGTAAACGTCGCGGCGGTTGGAAGGGGGCGCGCTCAGCATCAGGACGACGGAAAGCGCTTCGATCTTCGGATCGACAACGAATTCGATCGGCGCGGCGGCCGCGGGCCCGGTCGCGAGCAACAGGAGAAGCAGCGTTTTCATCGCGAGGCCGCCCGGAGCAGAGCCGCGATCGTGGGCGGATCGAAGAAGTCGGCGGCCGCGCGGATCTTGGGGTCCGTGGGGATCGTGAGTTTTCGGGGCTCGCGGACGGGGGCGAGTTCCTGAAACACCGAGAACCAGCGCGGGAGAAAGTCCCACCAAGTCGGATAACGGTCGCGGTGCGCGTCGTATTCGTCGAGACGGGAAGACAGTGCCGCGACGTAGCGGCGCTCGAGGGCCGAGGCGGGGTGCCGGTCCGCGTCGGGCGTCGGCGGCACGCCGGCCCGGCGGTCGATATGCTCGAGGATCGCGGCAACGGCGAAGTGCTTCACGCAGTCGGGGCTCGTCGCTCGGCAGGCGGCGACGTCCCGGCCGTAGAACGCGGGCAGGTCGGGGATGTTGAGCTTCTCGAAGTAGTAGAACGCCGGATCGATGAAGACGAACAACGGTTCATGCCACAGCACGTTCGAGAAGCCCTTGGCGACGAGGTCCGGGGAAACGGAATAAACCTCGAAGCTCCGGGCCCCGGCGTTCGCGGGAGGCAGGGGATAGGGGGAAATGAAGGCTCGGGTCGCGGCGGAGAGCGGGGATAGGACGTAATGGGAGCGCGCGCTGAGTCTTAGCCCGAGATAGGCCTCGATGGCGGCGACGGGATCCACGCCGCGCGAGGAGGCGCGCTCGGCGTTCTCGAGCGCCGCGTAGTCGGCCGCGTTGTCCCGGAAAAAACCGGAAAAATCGGAGACGCGCGCGAAATCCCGGAGCTCGTGCAGGAAACGCTGCGTTTCCTCGGCTTCGCCCGGGCCGTTGACGTAATGGATGTCGGCGTCGTCCTCCTTAAGGGAAAGCTCCGGCGGGTTCGTGTAGTAGATCGGCAAGGTCGCCAGACCCTCCTCCCGTGCGGCCAATTCCCGGTAGAGCTGGACGGCGGGATGCTCTCGGAACGGAGCGAAGCGCGTCGCCACGCGGTCCCGGTAGTCGCTTTTCGCCGGCCCGGCCTTCCCCGCCAGCAGGCGGACGACGCCGAGGAGCTCGAAGCGCGGGTCCACGGAAAAGTCGAAGGAGGCGGCGCCGGCGGAGACGCCGACGAGCAACGCCGCGAGGGCGGCGGACGCCCGAATCAAGCGCCCATGACCGCGAGCACCTGGGCCTCGGTGACGGCACGGGGATCCGGCGACTCCGGCGGCATCGCCACCTTGAGGGAGCGCAGCCAGTAGCGCAGGCGCGAGCCGGCGACGGGCTTGGGCGGGACGGGCGCGCCGGCGGCCCGTATCCAGCCGATGTTCAAGTGCGGATCGGAGCGACGGCAGCCGCGTCCGGCGTTGAACGTCGCCTGAAGCAGCTCCTTCATCTTCTTGGCGGTGAAGGGGGACTTGCCCAAGGCCGCGAGCTCCTGGTGGTCGAGATAGAGGCGCGCGAAATCCTTGTAAGCGGCGTCCACGTCGCCGCGATCGAGCTCGATCATGGCGCGGTTGACGTGCGCCCACGGCTTGTCGCCGCTGATGGCGATCACGTCGGCCAGATCCTTAAGGGCCTCCGGCACGCGGCCGAGGAGGCGGTTGACCTCGCCGCGCCACACCAGCCCTTCAGGGTCCACCGGATCGATGGTCAGCAGGCGGTCGAGGTCGCGCTTTGATTCCTTCAGCTTGCCCAGGCGGCACAGCGCCCCGCCGCGCCAGCAGAGAGCGTCGGGGTTGTCCATGCCGGCGGAGATGTCGAGGTCTTTGACGGCGAGCGCGTACTCGCCCCACCACATCTCGAGCGCGCCGCGCCAGGCCAGGAAGGAGGCGTGGGAGGATTCCGGGACGGTCACGTTGCGCACGGCTTTGAGCGGGTCGGGATGGCCGACGGCCATCAGGTTCTCCGTCCAGAGGCAGCGCGCCTCCCACAGCCAGGGGCATTTGATCACGACGGCCTGGATCTCGTTGCGTGCCAGGTCGTAGAGGTCGAGGCGCCGGAGCAGGATCTCGGCGATGTAATAGCGCATCCAGAAGTAGCGCGGGCCGGCCTTGCTGCCGCGGTCGAGCAAGCGGATCGCCTCGAGGTCGTTGCCCGCCGCCCACTCGAGCGAGGACAGGCAGAACTCCTTCCACGGCGACGGGAGCTTCTCGCTCTCGGTGCGGCGGAATTGCGCCTTGAGCATCATGTCGCGCAGCTTGCGGTAGGTGACCGTCGGCTCGCTGTCGAGCAGGGGGTCGATTTTCTTGAAGGCGACGGCATAGCTGTCGCCGCCGAAGTGGTCTTGGACGGGCATCAGCCTTTTTTCCGTTTCGCGGCGGGCTTGGGGGCCGAGCCGGAGTTGATTTGGGGGATGAACAACGACAGGGCCCAGTCGAGCTCGCGTTCCTTGCGGCGGAAATCGCCCGCGGTCATCGCAAGGCGCGTCTCTTCGCGATAGCCGTCGGCGCACTTGAGGCCGAACACCGGGTGATCCTTCGGGAACGCCTTCTCTAGGCGGTCGCAAAACGTCGAGAAGGAGTTCTCCTCGAACAAGCGGTTCACGCCGAGGATGATCGATCCTTTATGGGTCTCGAAGGCGGCGCCGGGCTCGGTGAGGCTGCGGGCGTTTTGGACGGAGAATCCCTTCTCGCAGAGGTCGAGATCGTCCTGCAGCATGGTGAGGATCCCGTCGATAGAGGACGGCGCGGTCATCACGCGGTAGGGATAGCCCGCTTCCTTGCAACGCTTGGCCATCATATTGCCTTCGCCGAAGAGCATGGGGTGTCCGTAGGTGACGTAGCCGGTCTGCGAGCCTTTGTCGAGCTCGGCGCGTACGGCGGTCCACGTCGCGTCCTGCGGGCTTTTCTTGCCGCCGCCGTTCTCGGCGATGGAGCGCACGCCGGGAAACAGCGCCTCGAGCAGCTCTCTCACCTCGCGCGTGTCGGCCTGGGTGTAGACCGCGTCGCAGCGCTTGAGCGCCATCATCGTGTTGAGCGTGATCTCGTACGGGCGCTCGATGCCGACGCCGAACAGCCACAGGCAGCCCTTTCCGGTCTTGGCGGCGGTCTTCTTCGCTTCCTTCATGAAAGTCTCCCCGGGCGCCGCGGCGCCGGACTTCGCGGCCTGCATCAAAGCGGCCGCAGCGACTTCCGCCGCTTCGTACGGGCGGCGGCGCGACGAGCCCGCGCCCGAGCCGGCGACGGCCTCGCGCAGGGCGGACAGCGCCTCGGCGGGCTTGCCTTCGACGAGCAAGGCGCGGCCGAGCTGGT
>CALRXP010000156.1:0-6771 GCA_943372155.1 Candidatus Endomicrobiellum trichonymphae
CAAACGGGAGGTCTGACCCCAATTTCGCTTGTCGCATAAAGGACAAATGGGTTAGAATTCCCTCGCTGTTTATATAAGGAGAGGGAATGGCCGACACGAAGAAGCGCATCCTCGTCGCCGACGACGATCCGGATTTGCTCGATTTGCTCAAAATGGACCTCACCTACCAAGGTTATGAGGTGCTCTCGGCCACGAACGGCAAGGAAGCGCTCCAGTCCGCCCTCAATGAGCAGCTCGACCTCGTCCTGCTCGACGTGATGATGCCCTACATCGACGGCTATCACGTCGCCTACGAGCTCACCAACAAGCTCGGCGCCAAGGCGCCGCGCATCATGATCATGACCAGCCGCGACACGGTCAAAGAAAAGGGCATCGCCCTCATGAGCGGCGCCACCGAAGTCCTCCAGAAGCCGTTCGAGATGGCCAAACTCCACGAGCGCATCGCCGCCGTCCTCGCGAAGCCCTTATAACCAGGATTTACTAATGAAAATCAGCCTTTCGCTTCTCGCCGCCCTGCTCATCCTCGGCACGTCGACTCTGCGCGCCGAAGACGCCACCTCGTCGGCCGTGAAGATCAAGCCCAAAGGCGCCCGCGCGGAACGCGCCTCTCACAGCGCGCGCGACGGCGGCTTCCAGCCCGCCACCGAGGTCATCGACGCGCCCACGACCGCCGTGCTCGACAACTACGGCTATTCCGCGCGCTCCCGCTTCTACTCCAAGGGCGGCATCCTGCAGTATCTCAGCTTCGGCGTGTATCCCGGCATCAACCTCGGCGCCTCCGCCGCGGTGGACGGCCTGATCGGCGACGAGAAGCACGTGCGCATGCGCGCTCCCACGGCGCAGGTCAAGTGGCGCTTCTACGAGGGCGACAACGAGATGCCCTCTTTCGCGGTCGGCTTTGACGGGCAGGGCTACCGCTACAACGCCGGCGACCGCCGCTTCAATCAGCGCCAGCGCGGCTTCTACTTCGCCGCGACGAAGGAGCTCGGCGTGCCCGGCCTCGAGCTGCATCCGTCCATCAACGTCTCCGACTTCGACACGAACGGCATCTACGGCTCCCTGCCGCTGTCGATCAACATCCGCGACAAGGCCGTGATCCTCCTCGAGTGGGACAACATCAACAACTGGAGCGACTCGCGCCTCAACATGGGCCTGCGCGCCTACCTGACCCCGAATTTCAACGTGGACTTCGCCGTGCGCGCCATCGGCGCGGGCGGCTTCTACGGCGACGGCGCGCCCCGCGGACCGGAGCGCATCGTGCAGCTCAAGTACTCCAGCAACTTTTAATCGAGACACCGACCATGGCTAAGAAAATCGCGATTCTCACCGGCGGCGGCGACTGCCCCGGCCTCAACCCCGCCATCCGCGGCGTCGTGCTCAAGGCCCACAAGCTCGGCTACGAGTGCCTCGGCATTCAGGAAGGCTGGAAGGGCATGATCAACGGCACGGCCGTGCCGGTCGGCCCCGCCGACGTGCAGGAAATCATCGGCAAGGGCGGCACCATCCTCGGCACCTCACGCACGAACCCCTACAAGAAAGAAGGCGGCGTGCAGGGCGTGCTCAACAGCTTCAAGAAGCTCGATCTCCACGCGCTCGTCGCCCTCGGCGGCGAGGACACCCTCGGCGTGGCCAACAAGCTCTACAAAGAGCACAAGCTCAACGTCATCGGCGTGCCCAAGACGATGGACAACGACTTGGACGCGACCGACTTCACCTTCGGCTTCGACACCGCGGCGACGCTCGCGATGGAAGCCGTCGAGCGCCTGCGCGACACCGGCCGCTCGCACCGCCGCATCATGGTTCTGGAAGTCATGGGCCGCCACGCCGGCTGGGTCGCCCTCTACACCGCCATCGGCGGCGGCGCCGACTATTTATGTCTACCGGAGCGTCCGGTGGATATCAAGGACATGTGCGCCAAGGTGAAGGCCGCCCACGCCGCCCGTAAGGTCGCGATCGTCGTGGCCTCCGAGGCCGTCGACATCCCCGGCGAGAAGAAAGAGGAGCAGCTCGACGAGTTCGGGCACATGATCCTCAAGGACCGCGGCGTCGCCGAGCGCCTCGCCAAGATCATCGAGACCGAGACGAAAATCGAGACTCGCACCGCCGTCATCGGCCACATGCAGCGCGGCGGCGCGCCCACGATGTTCGACCGGATCTTAGGCACGCGCGTCGGAGTGAAGGCCGCGGACCTCGTTCACGAAGGGAAGTTCGGCAACATGGTGGCCTTGAAGGGCGACACGGTCGTCGCCGTCAGCCTCGAAGCCGCCACCGCCAAGCTCAAGATCGTGACGCCCGAGTGGCTTAAATTCTCGGACGACCTGCTCTGACGCGAACGGAGACCAATGGCCGACGAAGAAGCGCGGTTCCAGCGTAAGACGGTCCTCGTCAAGCGCTCGCTGCAGCTGAAGTACATCGGGATGGTGTTTTTGAGCGTGCTCGTCGCCTCCATGATCGTCGGCGGCGACGTGTACTATTCCCTGATGCGCGTGATGCTGATGGAGTGCCCGTCGACGAGCGGCCAGGTCGGCCAGTTCAACACGGTGCTGCTCGTCAAGATCGCGCTGTACCTGGGGCTGATGCTGCTCATCTCGCTCTACGTCTCGCATCGCTTCGCGGGGCCGATCTATCGCTTCGAGAAGTCCTGCCAGTCGCTGTCCACGGGAGATCTGACGCACCGCGTCTCCCTGCGCACCGGCGACGAGCTCATGGAGCTGCAGGAAGAGTTCAACGCCATGGCCGCCTCGCTCCAGGCTCTGCTCCAGAAGGACCGCAACCTCGCCCAGCGTCTGTCCGAGCGCGTCGAGGAGATCGCCAAGCGCCTGCCCGCCGATGCGGGGAGCTCGCGCGACGACCTGAAAGCCCTCAAGGTCGAGCTCGACCATCTGACCAAGTCGTTCAAGGTGTAATCTGCCCCGACTCCTCGCCGCCGTTCTCCTCCTGACTTTCGCAGGGCTGTCGTCGGCCCGGGCGCAGGACGCGGCGCGTCCGCTCTCCGTCGAGCGGGCCTACACGCTCGAGGAGACCATGCGCCTGCTGCGCAACGACCCGAAGCTCCAAAGCGCCGAGCAGGACGTGCTCATCGCCGACGCGCGCGTCACCGAGGCGCGCCTGCGCTTCCTGCCCGAGATCGGCCTGCAGGCCAGCGCCACCAAGTTCGACGCGCGCTACCCGTTCTCGCTGTCGCCGGAGTTCCGCAACCTGCTCCTGTTCCCGGGCGCGTCGAGCGAGAACATCTACTCCGGCCGCGCCTACTTCAACATGCCGCTGTACGAAGGCCAGCGCACGATGAACACCTTGCGCCTGGCCCTCGCCGCCCAGAAGCAGGCCCTCTCCAACCGCGACTCGGTCAAAATGGACGTGACCTTGCGCGCGAAAGAGTCCTTCTACCGCCTGCTGCTCGCGCAGGAGCGGTTCAACGTCTTCGAGCAGCACCTCAAGAACACGGAGTCCGTGGCCTCCGAAGGCGGGTTCGGGCCCTGGGAGCGCGTCGAGGCCGAATCGGCGCTCGGCCTGGCCCGCTCGCGCGCCGCCGAGGCGCGCCACGCTCTCGACGTCGCGCGCCTGCAGTTCCTCAACACCTTGAGCCTTGAGCTCGACACCCCCTTCCGCGTGGTCGGAAATCTCGAGACCCGTCCGGCGAAGGCCGAGGTGGAGAAGGCCGTCATCTGGGCCATGGAGCTTCGTCCCGAGCTGCAGTCCCAGACCTACCGCGTGCAGATGGACGCCATCGGCGTGAACCTCGCCATCGGCCGCCGCAACCCGACCGTGTATCTCGCCGGCGACTACGAGCTGACCGCCCAGCGCTTCCCCCTCAAGAACAACAACTGGGACGTCTCCCTCGGCATCAAGATCCCGTTCTCCTACGACTTCTGGAGCCAGCTCAAGCAGAAGCGCGCCGAGCAGCGCCAAGGCGAGCTGGCGCGCGCGGAGCTGCAGGACCGCGTGCGTCTCGAGGTGCGTCAGGCCGCCGAGACGTTGGGCTGGTGGCAGGAGGAGTGGCCGCGCCGCGAGAGCCAGTGGAAGAAGGTCCAGGCGCTCTACGACGACGCCGTCGGCAAGTCCGGCGCGGCGCTCTCGCGCCTGCGCGCCCGCGACGGGGTGCTCGAGCTTCGCCTTTCCTATCTCTCCGCCGTCACGGAGCACATCCTGGCCCGCGCGCGCTTCGAGCGCGCCGTGGGCCGGGAGCTTCCGCAATGAAGCTGCTGACGGTGCTGGCGGCGCTCGCGCTCGCCACGCCTTCGTTCGCCGCCGCCGATCTCTCCTCCGAAGCGCTGTTGCGCGATCATCTTTGGCGCGAGGTGCGCCAGGCTCCCGTCGGTCGCCGCCCCAAGGTCGGGCTCGTGCTCTCCGCGGGCTCCTTGCGCGGCGTGGCCCACGTCGGCGTCATTCAGGCGCTTGAGGACGCGGGCTTCCCGATCGACGTCGTCGCGGGCACGTCGATGGGCGCGGTGATGGGCTCGATGTACGCATCGGGCATGCCGGTCAAGAAAATTCACGACTTCGCGGCCACGATCAAGGTCGACAGCGGCAACGACCTGTCGAAGACGCACCTGATCTCGATGTTGCTCTTCGACAAGCTGCTCTCCTCCGAGAAAACCGAGATCATGCTGCGCCAGGGCCTGGGCTCGATCCGTTTCGACCAGACGCTCAAGCCCTTCGCCTGCGTCTCGATGGACGTCTACACCGGCGAGGCGATCATCTTCCGCGACGGCGACGTCGCCAGCGCGGTGCGCGCGAGCATGAACCTGCCCGGCATTTTCAGACCGCTTGAGTATCGCCACCGCTTCCTCGTCGACGGCGGAGTCGTGGACTACATCCCCGTCGACGCCGCCCGCCTGCTCGGCGCCGAGTGGATCTTGGCCAGCGTCACCGAGACCGACTTCACGACCGCGCGCCCGGAGAACGTCCTCGAGAGCCTCATGCAGGTCATCGACATTCGAGGATCTTATCTCTCGCGTCAGCAACGCAAGCAGGCGGACTTCCTGATCGAGCCGCCGGTGGGCGACATCGGCATGTTCGAGGATCACCGCGTGGGCGAGGCCATGGACAAAGGCACGATCACCGCCTCGGCGCGCCTGCAGGCCGCGGAAGAGAGCCTGATCATGAGCTCCATTCCCAAGCTCGCCGACGGCTGGGGCGCCAAGAAATGAGGACCACCGCCCTCGTCGCCCTGCTCCTGCTCGCCGCGGGCCCGGCCCGCGCCTGGCGCCTGTGGGGCGAGGCCTCCGACAAGAAGATCCGCCCCGTGCAGGAGCTGGCCGACGCGCACAAGTACGCCGAGGTTCTGACCGCCCTGAACGCCGATTTCATCCAGACTTTGCGCGGCACCGACCTGCGGCAAGCCTACGTCCTCAAGGGCGACAGCCTGAAATTACTCGGACGCGTGGACGAGGCCCTGGGCGTGTACCAGCTCGGCGTGAAGCTGTTCCCCAAGAACGTGGACCTGCTCACGCGCCAGGGCGATCTGCTTCACAGCACCGGCCTCGACGAGCAGGCCCGCGTCCTCTATCTCAAGGCGATCGTCTACGAGCCCAAGCACTTCGGCGCCCAGCTGGGCCTGGCCGAGATCGACCGTCGCCTCGGCTTTCTCGAACGTTCCGCCTCGCACTACGAAACCGCGCTCGAGACCCTGGACGGGCGCGCCGACGTGTGGCGCTCCTACGCCGAGACCTTGCTGGCGCAGCGCGACTGGACGACGGCCGAGCTCGCGATCGCCCGGGCGATCGCCTTGGACCCGAACAATCCCGAGGGCTTCGTCCTGACCGCCTTCGCGCGCCGCACGCAGGGAGACCTGATGGGGGCCGTGGCCGCGCTCGACCAGGCGCTGGCGCTCGGCGCCGGCATCGGGGCCCGCCGCGCCAAGGCGCTGTGGCTCATCGAAGCCGAGCGCCCCGCCGAAGCGCTCGCCGAGGCCGATCTCGTTCTGAAGGAATCTCCCGGCGACGCGTCCGCCCTGTGGGTTCGGTCGAGGGTCCAGCTCGCCCGAGGGCAGACGGCCAAAGCGGCGCTCGAGCTGGCGCCCCTGACCGCCCCGGCGCGAATCGATTTCACGGCTCGCGCGGCGCGGGCCTTGCGGGACAAGACGATGGCGGCGGCCAAATGAAGATCAAGTTTTGGAAGCTCTCCGGCGCGGGGAACGACTTCGTGCTGCTGAACGGGTTGCCCAAGGGGCGGTCGGGCGCGGCGCTGGCGAAGGCGCTGTGCGACCGGCATTTCGGTATCGGCGCTGACGGGCTATTAATCATGTCGCGCCGGAACGGCGCAACGCGGCTTGATTACTGGAACGCGGACGGATCCTCGGCGTTCTGCGGGAACGGCTCACGCAGCGGCGTCGTTTGGGCCGCGGCCCAAGGCTGGTTGAAGGGAAAACATTTTAGCGTCAAAACGAATCGGGGAACCTTGTCGGCGCGGCTGACGGGCTCGGGGCGGGCGGAAGTGCAGATGCCGGCGCCGAAGAAACTCAAACTCGGCATCAAGATCGGCTCCATGCTGGTTCACTTCGTCGATACGGGCGTTCCGCATGCCGTCGTCTTCGTGCCTCATATCGAGAAGGTTGATGTCGACGGACTTGGCCGAGAACTGCGTTTTCACAAGCGCTTCGGGAAAGCCGGAGCGAATGTCAACTTTGTCGAGATGCGCAAGAACGAGCTCCTGATTCGAACCTACGAACGCGGCGTCGAAGCCGAAACGCTGGCCTGCGGCACGGGGATCGTCGCGTCCGCGTTTATCGCGCGGGTGCTCGGCTTTGACTCGCTGCCCGTCCCTGTCCGC
>CALRXP010000157.1:0-6736 GCA_943372155.1 Candidatus Endomicrobiellum trichonymphae
CTTGGAAGACATGGTCGCCGCGTAGGCCGGCGGCTCGATGATCACGCGCATCTGGGTGAGAGGCGCGCTCTTGCAGGCGCCGAGAAGAAGGACGAGCGCCAGCCCGTATCTCACGACGCGGAGGCCTGAATCTCGGAGAGGTCTGCGACGAGGCGGAAGGCGCGGACGAGCTTGCCGAGCAACGCGAGGCGCTGCTTCTTGAGGGATTCGTCCTCGACCATGACCATGACCTTCTCGAAGAACTGATCGAGATGGGGCTTCACCGAGACGAGGGTCTTCAGGCCGCCCTCGAAATCGCCGCGGACGATGCGGTCGTTGGCCGCGCCTTCGGCCGTGACCAGCGCGTCGTAGAGGTCGAAATCGGCCTGGTCGCGCAGGGAGCCGCGCTCGAGGGCGACGCCGTCTTCGATTTTCACCTGCTTGAGGATGTTCGAGGCGCGCTTGAAAGCGGCCGCGAGCGCGTCGAAGGCCGGATCGCGGCGCACCGCGCGGAGCGCGGCGAGACGGAGGAACGCGTTGGGGAAGTTCTTGAGCGCGCCGACGCGGACGGAGCGGACCTCGTCGACGGCGTACTTCATGTCCTCGAAAAGGGACTGAGCCCGGCCCCAAACGAAGTCGGAGAGCTGGGCGGAGAGCTTCGCCTGATCCGGCACGGCGACCGGCTGGAGGGACACCGCGTGCGCGATCGCCTCGTCGAGGTCGAGCGGCAGCTGTTTTTCGAGGACGATGCGGATAAGGCCCAGCGCCTGGCGGCGCAGCGCGTACGGGTCGGCCGAGCCGGTGGGGATCATGCCCGCCGCGAAGCAGCCGGCGAGGCTGTCGAGCTTGCCCGCGAGCGAAACGACGGCCGCCTCGGCGGTGGCCGGCGTGGGAGACTTGGCCGCGACCGGGTAGTAGAACTGCTCGACGGCGAGGGCGACCTTCTCGGATTCGCCGTCCTTTCGGGCGTAGACGCCGCCCATGTGTCCCTGAAGCTCGGGGAATTCCTTGACGACGTCGGTGACGAGGTCGGCGTAGACCAATTTCGCGGCGCGCGCGACGGCCTGCTCGTCCACGGGAGAGATCTGGCGCAGGCGCGCGGCGATCCAGACCGCGAGCTCTTCGACGCGCGCGGCCTTCTGGGACATCGAGCCGAGGGCTTTCTGGTAGGTGACGCGCTCGAGTTGGGGGAGCTTGCTCGCGAGCGTGGTGGAGGAGTCGCGGCCGACGAAGAAGGCCGCGTCGTTGAAACGGGCCTCCAGCACGCGCTGGTAGCCTTCGCGCACCAGCTCGTTGCCGGAGGAGAGGCCGTCGCGGACGCCGACGAAGTACGGATGGAGGAGGCCGGTCTTCGTGACGACAGGGAAGAACTTGAGCTGCTTCTTCATGACGAGCTTGAGGAGCTCGGCGGGAAGCACCATGTGCGCGTCGCGCAGCTTGCCCAGCACCGGCACGGGATGCTCGACCATGAAGACGGTCTCGTCGATGAGCTCCTCGTCGGGATCGGTGATGCCGCCGGTGGACTTGGTGGCTTGGGCCAGCGCTTTGAGGAGATACTCGCGGCGCTCCTTCGGATCGGCGATCACGAGCCCCTGACGGAGGATCGAGGAATGCTTCGCGGGATCTTTGAGGATAGCGGGAGCCTTGGCCAGGACGGGATGGCCGTGGACGCCGCGGCCGGACTTGATGCCCGCGATGCTGACCGGAACGATCTTGTCGCCGAGCAGCGCCGTGATGGCGCGCAGCGGACGGCCGAACTTGAAGCCCGTTTCCTCCCAGGTCATGAACTTCGGGAACTGCAGCGACTTCATGAGCTCGGGAATCATCGCCTGGAACACGGCGGCGGCGGGCTCGCCCTTCGAATGGACCTCGGCGTAGAGAATGCCGCCTTCGGGAATGAGCTGATTGGGATTGAGGCCGTACTTGCGGGCGAAGCCCTCGAGCGCGGGCGCGGGGGCGCCGACCTTGGGACCCTTAAAGCGTTCGGTCTTGTCGTTGCCTTTCGGGGCGACGCCTTTGACCGTCAAGATGAGGTGACGGAGCGTGCCCGAGACGGCGATGTCGCCGTGGTCGAGCTTGCCCTCGAGCCACTTGGCCGCGTTGACCTGGAGCTGACCCAGAGCGGGGGGGACGAAGCGCGCGGGGAAAGGCTCGGTGTGGATATCGAGGAGGAAGTCGTTGAGTTTTATTTTTTTGGCCATGTTACTTGCTCACCGCCGGCTCTTTCGGCGTATTTTTTTCGATGTAGAGCTCCATGACCTTGCGCGCCAGGCTGCGGATGCGGCCGATGTAATGCGCGCGCTCGGTCACGGAGATCGCGCCGCGGGCCTCGAGCGTGTTGAAGAGGTGCGAGGCGCGCACCACGCAGTCGTAAGCCGGGATCGGATCGCCGAAGCCCGCGAGGCGGGCGCCTTCGGCCTCCCATTCGTTGAAATGGCGGGAGAGCAGCGCCACGTCGGCGGTCTCGAAGGAGTAGCGGGACAGCTCGCGCTCCTGCGGCTTGTGGATGTCGCCGTAGGTGAGGCCGCCGCCGTAATCGAGGTCGTACACCGAGTCCTTTTTTTGAAGGTACATCGCGATGCGCTCGAGGCCGTAGGTCAGCTCGACGGAAACGGGCGACAAAGGCATCGACCCCATCTGCTGGAAGTAGGTGAACTGCGTGATCTCCATACCGTCGAGCCAAACTTCCCAGCCCACGCCGGAGGCGCCGAGGGTGGGGGACTCCCAGTCGTCCTCGATCCAGCGGAGGTCGTGCTTCTTCGGGTCGAGGCCGATCGCTTTAAGAGATTTCTGATAGGTGTCCGTGATGCCCGCGGGCACGGGCTTCATGATGACCTGGAACTGATAGTACTTGCCCAGGCGGTTGGGGTTCTCGCCGTAGCGGCCGTCGGCGGGACGGCGGCAGGGTTCGATGTAGGCGAAGCGCGCCGGCGCGGAGGTCAGCGCGCCGAAGAAGGTTGCGGGGTTGAAGGTGCCGGCGCCTTTTTCCAGGTCGTAAGGATGCACGACGGCGCAGCCTTGCTTCGACCAAAAATCCTGCAGCTCGAGCACGATCTCTTGAAAGGTCATCACGCGGGGACTCCCTGGGGCACGGTCTTATTCCAATCGTCGCGAAATTCGAAGGCGCGCAGGCGGCGGCCGGCCTGCGCGGCCAGATGCTCATCGAGCAAACGGCGCGTCGAGTCGGCGGCGAGGTCGTCGAACGGCAAAGCGGCGAGCTCGGCGGGCTCGGTGTCGTGGAGCGCGGCCCAAACGGCGCGGCCCGCGACGGGCGCGCGCTCGCGCAGGGAAATGCCGAGCATCTCGGAGAGGCGCAGGCCGAAGGCCGGAACGAGCCAGGCGCTCGCGTGCGTGTCGAAGGCGGCGAGGAACTCGCAGATGAGGCGGTATTTTTCGGGGCTCGGAAGATGGTCGGGCGTGAGACGGTCGAGCATCTCGAGGCAGGCGAGCGCGTCGATCGTAAGCGAAAGGTCCGTACGGAAGCCCGGGAAGCTCGAGAGCAGGCGGCCGCCGACGGCCTTGGCGAACTCGGAGCGCGAGGAGAGATGCAGGCGATACTCGCCCCAGACGCCGGGCTCGCTCAACGCCTTCATTTTGCCCTTGGCGCGGTTGACGCCGACGAAGCGCGCGGGGACCTTGCCGTACTGCTCGGTGAAGATGGAGCACAGGCGGTCGTATTCGCCGAAGGCGCGCCGGGAGAGGACGACGCCGCCCGCGTTGACGATCATTTCGCGAGCCCCGCGCGGAGCAGGGCGGCTTCGCGGCGCGTCGGAGAGCGGAAGAAATCGCGGGAGACGGAGCCCTCGAGCAGAGGAGCCAGGCAATCCACCGAGGAGGTCTGGTACGCCTCCCAGCGGGCGGAAGAGGACAAGGCCTTCACCGCGGCGGCGACGGATTTCGGCGGAAGCAGCAGCCAGCAGGCGGCCCGCTCGAGAGGAGAAAGCGCGGGCCACAGCTTGCCCAGCCGCGCCGGCGCGGCGGTCAGCGCCGCTTTCAGTTCGCCGTACGCGTGACGCTCCAAGGCGGAACGGGTCGAGGCCGCGGTCAAGGTATCGCTCACGCGGAGATTATAACTAACGTCCGAGCCGGAGCGGGGGCTCGGGCACGATCGGAACGCGGCCTTCGGGGACGCCGCCCGGACTGAAGGAGTCGGTCGCAGGCTCGAGCTCGCGGCGGATGCGGATCGGGTTGAGCAGGACGTCGGGGCGCTCGTAGGTGACTTCGAAGTAGCCGGGCAGGCCGGCGTAGGAGCCGCGAAGATCCTCGGGACGGCCGAGGAGGGCCAGGGCGTAGCGGCCCGGGCCGAGCGAATCGAAGTAAAACTTGCCGTCCTGGTCGGGAACGCGCGAGCCCGAGAGCCAGTAGTAGGTTTGCTGCGTGGCGGAGCTGCGCCACACCAGGAACAGGCCCACGCGCAGGCCGATCGCGCCTCGGTCGTCGAGCAAGGCGGTTCCCTCGACGCGGCCCTCGCGCAAATCCTCGAGCGAGCCCGCCTCGATGCGCTTGTCGCTCACCGCCCAGAGGCCGTCGAGGCGAGCGAGCCATTCGCGCGCCTTCTGCTCGTCGCCGAAGCGCGCGTAGGCGGCGGAGAAGCCTTCGAAGATGCGCTGGGACTCAGAGGCCTTCTCGAAGCCCTCGACGCGGCGGCCCGTCGCGGCGGACAGCTGCTCGAGCTTGCCGTAACGCTCGGCGGTGATCGGGCCCGCGCGCAGAAGCTCGAGGGCGCGCAGATAATCGGGATGAGCGCGGCCGGGGACGGAAATCATGAGGGCGTCGAGGGCGCGCTCCTCGTCCCACCACTGAAGACGGCCCAGGCGCACCGCCTCGAGCGCCTCGTCGGCGAACACGCCCTTAAACTTCGAGCGCTCCAGGAAAGACTCGATGCGGTCGATGCTGTCGGGCGCGAGGTCCGTCGTCTCCGACGACATGCGCCGGCCGTCCACGTGATAGGATCGGTTGCGCGTCGGGTACAGCCAGACGACGTCGAGCTCGCGCGACGAACGGTTGCTCGGCACGCCCGCCGCCTGCGCGAGCGTGCGCGGACCGAAGCCGTAGACGTGAGAGAGCAAGGCGTCCGTGCCGAACGTCGCGGCGCCCCAGACGACCACGAGGCCGAGAACGAGGCGCCGCGACAACGGCCGCCAGTCGTCGCGGGTCAGGGCGGCGGCCAGCGCGGCGTTCGTCGCGGCCAGCGCGGTCGTCAACAAGGTGGACGCGGTCAGCCCGAGGAAAACCCCGCCGCACAGCTCGATCGCGCGCGCGAGCTGAGGCCAACGGGAAGCGCACCAGCCGACCGCCGAGGAGATCAGGCCGAACGCCGCGCCGGCGAACACGCCCCGGCGGCCGAACGCCGCCGCGAAGGCGCCCATGCCCAGGACCACCGTCAGCAGCTGAAGGCGCAGGGCCATCGACGCGGGAAGCTCGAGGGGAAAGGCGTCCGGGAATTGGCGGACGTTCTCGCTCCAGCCCAGGACGCCCCAGGACAGGAGCGCGGTCAGCACCAGGCGGATGAAAAACGGCGCCTTCCATTCCTTCGGGCGTTCGAGCAGGACCAGCAGGCCCGCCGTCAGCGCCGCGGCGACGATCAGACGCTCGGTCAATCTTCGTCCTGCTGGAGCTTGGCGAGAATGCCGAAGTCCTCGAGCGTGGTCACGTCGCCCTTCACCGCGCCGCCGGCCGCTATCTCGCGCAGGAGTCGGCGCATGATCTTGCCGGAGCGCGTCTTGGGAAGGGAGTCGGTGAAGCGGATCTCCGCGGGACGCGCGATGGAGCCGATCGCCTTGGCCACGAACTCCCGCAGGATCTCCTTGAGCTCGGGGCTCGGCAGCCGGCCGCCCTTGAGGGTGACGAAGGCGCACACGGCCTGACCGTGCAGCTCATCCGGGCGGCCCACGACGGCGGATTCCGCGACAAAAGGATGACCGACGAGCGCCGATTCGATTTCCGAGGTGGACAGGCGGTGGCCGGAGACGTTGAGGACGTCGTCGATCCGGCCCAGAACCCAGAGGTAGCCGTCCTTGTCCTTGCGCGCGCCGTCGCCGGTGAAATACATTCCGGGAATCTGAGACCAGTACTGCTGGCGATAGCGTTCCGGATCGCCCCAGATGCCGCGCAGCATGGAGGGCCACGGGCGGCGGATGACGAGGTAGCCGCCGGAGCCCGGAGGCACCGGTTTTCCCGTCATGTCCACGACCTCCGCGTCCACGCCGGGAAGGGGAAGCGTCGCCGAACCAGGCTTGGCCGCGACGGCGCCGGGCAGGGGGGAAATCATGATCGAGCCCGTCTCGGTCTGCCACCACGTGTCCACGATCGGGCAGCGGTCGCCGCCGATCACGCGGCGGTACCACCGCCAGGCCTCGGGATTGATCGGCTCGCCGACGGTGCCGAGCAGGCGCAAAGACGAGAGGTCGTGCTTTTTCGCGTGTTCCTCGCCCAGGCGCATGAAGGTGCGAATCGCCGTCGGGGCGGTGTAAAACACCGACACGCGATGGCGCGCGATCATAGACCAGAAACGATCGGGCTGCGGGGTGAGCGGCGCGCCTTCGTACATCAAGGCGGTCGCGCCGTTGAGCAGCGGACCGTAGGCGAGATAGGAGTGCCCGGTGACCCAGCCCACGTCGGCCGTGCACCAATACACGTCGGTCTCCTTCAAATCGAATACGTGCTTGGTCGTCCAAGCCGTCTGGACCATGTAGCCGCCGGTCGTATGAAGGATGCCCTTCGGCTTGCCCGTGCTGCCGGACGTATAAAGGATGAA
>CALRXP010000158.1:0-6714 GCA_943372155.1 Candidatus Endomicrobiellum trichonymphae
CAGTGGCGGAAGCGCCCTTCACCTGTTATGCTGGAAATGAAGCTATGAGCAGAATCGTCGTCGACAGACGCATCCGGTGGGAGGCCCTGCGCGCGCAGGGCACCGACCTGTTGCTCGTGTCGGCCCTCGCGGTCATCGGCCTGGCCTACGGCCTCGGCTACCGCCTCGACTGGAACGAGGAAAGCGGCCGCCCCGAGGAAGACCAGGAAGTCGCCGAGATCGCCGCGCCCGCGTCCCTGGGCGCCACGGTTCCGGTCCAGGCTCCGGTCATCGCGCCTCCGCCGGAAGCCCCCGTCACCGCCTTAATTCCCGCGCCCTCGCCCACGATCGCGGCTCCGGCCTCTCCGACCATGTCGCCCGATCCGCGCGACGCGCAGTGGGACTCCATGACCGACGAGCTCGGCAAGATGGCGGCCAAGTATCCCGGGCGCGTGTCGATCTATCTCAAGGATTTGAAGTCCGGCAAAATCTGGATGTATCATCCGGACGATCTGTTCCCGGCGGCCTCCCTCATCAAGGTCCCGGTCATGATCGCGGCCTTCTACAAAATCCGCGACGGCCAGCTGGCGCTCGACGAGAAAATGACGATCGGGCGTCACAATCGCGTCGGCGGGTCCGGGTCTCTCAAGTGGCGCCCGGACGGGACGAAGCTCACGGTGCGCGAGTTGCTCGTGCACATGATCAACGAGTCCGACAACACGGCCACGCGCATGGTGCTCGATCGCCTGGGCATCGGCTACGTGCAGCAGCAGTTCCCGCGGATGGGCCTCCTGTATACCGGCATCTACGAAGAAGGCATGAGCATCAAGGGCGGGCGCGTCATGCATGAGAACTACACGACCGCGCGCGAGATGACTTCCTTGATGGACAAGATTTATCAGGGCCAGGCCGTCGACAAGGTCTCCTCGGAAGTCATGCTCGACATCCTCAAAAAGCCGAAGGCGGTCGCTTCGCGCCTCGCCAAGGGCATGCCCGCGGGCTGGGAGATCGCGCACAAGACCGGTCTCCTTCGTCAGGCGTGCCATGACTCGGCCGTTTTCCTCACGCCCAACGGCGATTACGCGATCACCGTGCTCACGGGCCAGAACCGGGCGTACTCGACGGCGAAGGATTTCATCACGAAGGTCGCCAAGGTGACCTTCAAGCACTACGCGGGTCCTCAGTACTACGCGAAGGCGCACGGCCGCCGGAAGGCGCGGGCGGCGCGCTGATGCGGCGCTGGCTTCTGCCGGCGCTGTTGCTCGTGTCGTGTGTCGCGGCGCCCGTGCGGGCCGACGACGACGGCTACGAGGATCCTCCTCCCATTCAGCGCTATTTGGCCGAGCTGACGCTCGGGGACACGCTTGAGATCGTGCAGACCATCTACCGGCCGGCGCGCGACTGGCCCTCCTACGTCGATCCGCGGGGGCGCGTGACGCGCTACCGCGTCGAGCGCGACGCGGCGAAGACGTTTCCGAGCTGGGCGCAGGCGCTGATGCTGGGATTTAAGCGCGGGAAGCTCGTCGACATCCAGGTCATCTACAACGCCAAGCGCTCCGGCGAGAAGACGGCGGAGGATTTGTCGCGGGACCTGTCGCTCACCTACGGCGAGGGGGAGCGCAGCGGGAATAAGTTCTGGTGGTCGGACGCGAATACCGTCATGCGGGTGTATCCCGTCGAGGTGCCGGGGCTCAAGGACGGGGAGCGCGTGGTCGAGTGGCGGACGTCGATTCAGGTGCTCGAGAAGGATCTCTGGAAGCGGACGGACTGACGCGCCCCTGCGCGAGAATCGGTTTGATGTCGTAGAGTGCATTAACACTCGTCCCGGAAACCGTCGAAGACCATCCGTTCGTGATTATCAGCAGTAGTCGCCTAACGCTGGTTCTCCCACGCATACACGACCTTCGTCCATGATCCACGCGCCAGGATGTCGTCCACTCCCTTTATAAGTGCCGCCAGCTTCGCCGGTTTACGATCGGACGTGTAGCTCAGGCTCTTGCCGCCTTCGGCCGTCTTGATGTACAGCGAGCCCGAGCAGGCGTCCGGCTGAGCGGGCTGCGGATGGAGCGAGAATTCCTGCGGAGTCTCCGGCATCGTGCGCCAATCCGAATTCGTCACGAGACGAAAAAGCTCCGTGACGTCGGGTCCCGACAACATCATCTGCTCGCGCGTGGACTTCGTCTTGCCGAGTTCGAACTCGAGCCCCTCGAAGATGACGCGCTCCGCCTTTCCATCACGCGTGATCGTGATCAGGCCGCGGCTAGCGGGCAAGGGGCACGTGAACGCCTCGCGCACCTCGATGACCGGCCCGCCGGGCGCCGGCGCGGAGGACGAATTCACGGGCGATCCCGCGCAGGCGCTCAAGAGTGCGGCCCCGATGAGAAAAGCGCGATTCATGGGGATAGTGTAGGGAACTTTTTGGGGGGGTCAATCGTCTGGTATAGCAGGGTCTCGAACATGTTCGAACAGTATTCGAACAAAAATCGAACTTGTGTTCGAACAGGACTTCTGCTATACTAATTCCCTTGGGCCCCCAAAGTGACGGGGAGTCTCGAGGAGGGAGAAATCACTCAATGGATAACAAAGACACGGGTAAGTCGAAGGCGCTCGAGCTCGCGATGGCTCAGATCGAAAAGGCGTACGGCAAGGAAGCGGTGATGATGCTGGGCGACCGCGCGGCCAAGATCAAGATCGACGCGATTCCCACCGGCGTGCTGTCCCTCGACTTGGCTCTCGGCGTCGGCGGCTTTCCGAAAGGCCGCATCATCGAGATCTACGGACCCGAGTCCTCGGGTAAGACCACTTTGGCGCTGATGGCCGTCGCTCAGTCCCAGCGGATGGGCGGCGCGGCCGCTTACATCGACGCGGAGCACGCCATGGACCCGGCGTACGCGAAGGCGCTCGGGGTTGATATCGACGGTCTCCTGATCGCCCAGCCGAACTGCGGCGAGGAAGCCCTTGAGATCACCGAGAAGCTCGTCCGCTCCTCGGCCATCGACATCATCGTCATCGACTCCGTCGCGGCCCTTGTGCCGAAGGCCGAGATCGAAGGCGAGATGGGCGACAGCCACATGGGCCTGCAGGCCCGCCTGATGTCCCAGGCCCTGCGCAAGCTCACCGCGGTCGTCTCCCAGAGCAAGACCACGATCATCTTCATCAACCAGATCCGCAACAAGATCGGCGTCATGTTCGGTAACCCCGAGACGACGACCGGCGGCCTGGCGCTGAAGTTCTACTCGACGATGCGCCTCGAGATCCGCCGCATCGAGAACATCAAGGAAGGCGACGTCGTCGTCGGCGCGCGCGCCCGGGTCAAGGTCGTCAAGAACAAGGTCGCCCCGCCCTACCGCACGGCGGAGTTCGAGATGATCCACGGCTTCGGCGTGTCCCGCGAAGGCTGCCTGGTGGACCTCGGCGTCGAAGCCGCGATCCTCGAGAAGTCCGGCTCCTGGTACCTGTACGACGGCGAGCGCCTCGGTCAGGGACGCGAGAACGCGAAGGCTTACCTCAAGCATCACACGGCCGTCGCCGAGAAGCTCGAGAAGGCCCTGCGCGCGAAGTATCTCGTCGCTCCGGTGGATTCCAAGGCGGTCGTCGCCGAGGAGACCGAGCCGGTCGAAGCCAAGCCGGCCGCGAAGACGCCCGCGAAGTCGAAAGCTTAAGACGCACGTGAAAAGGCCGCCGCTCCGAAAGGGGCGGCGGCTTTTTTCTTGGGAACTGTTTCCAGGAAACAGTGATTATCAACAGTGGTCAAGAAGTAGAATAAGCGCGTGAACGACAAGGACGCCGCCGCGCGTCTGGAAGAGTATTCCCGTTACTTGAGCCTGGAGCGCGGGCTGTCGCCGCGCACGGTGTCGAGCTATAAGTCCGATATTTCGCAGTTTTACGCTTGGGCGAGCGAAAAGAAGATCCAGCCGGCAAAGGCGAGCCGGACGGATTTGGATGACTTTCTGTGGTCTCAGAGGGAAAAGGGACTCAAGCCCGCTTCGTTGTTCCGGAAGGTCGAGTCGCTCAAATCTTACTTCGGCTTTGAGATGCTCGAGTCAAATCTGCCGGAAAGCCCGGCGGAGACCCTCCGCACGCCGAGGATTCCCGCAAGGTTACCCAAGTTTTTGACGAAAGAAGAGGCATCCAAGCTTTTGGCGGCGCCCAACACGGCGGATTACGAGGACGTGCGTGACCGGGCCATGCTTGAGCTTCTCTACGCCTCAGGCTTGCGGGTGTCTGAGCTTGTGTCCATGAAGACCGAGGCCGTCAATCTTCAGGACGGATGGGCGCGCGTGCTCGGCAAAGGCAATAAAGAACGTATGGTGCCGGTGCATCCGAGAGCGTTAACGGCGGTCAGAATTTATATCGCGGAACGGGAAAAACGGTTCAAGAATCCGTCGGCTGAGCTGTTTCTCGGTCGCACGGGGAAGAAATTATCGAGAATTCAGTTCTGGCGGCGCTTGCAGGAGCTCGGCAAGCGCGCCGGGATCAAGCAGCATCTGCATCCCCATTTGTTGAGGCATACGTTCGCGACCCATTTGCTCCAAGGGGGAGCGGACCTGCGCTCGGTTCAAGAGATGCTCGGGCACGCCGATCTTGCCACGACCCAAATTTACACCCACCTCGACGCTTCGGCCCTTAAGGCCGCTCACTCCAAACACCACCCGCGAGGGTGAACACCCTCGCGGAGAGGCGAAACGTAAGTTACACTAATAGGGCATGAAGCTCCTGGCCCTAATTCTGTGCCTCGCATGTCCCCTTGCCGCTGTCGCGGCCGACGGCCCCGACGAGGAGACCAAGCTCAAGATGGTCGAGTACATGCTGAAGACGCCGCTCGATGAGGCGAACCCGACCTTGGTGTCGGGCTTCATGCAGATCGACACGACGACCCTGCCCGTGAAGCTGCGCGACAAGGCCCGCGCGAAACAGCTGCAGATCGATGCCGTCGTGAAGATTCATAAGGGCAAGAAAAAGGGCCCGTTCCGTTTTCCGGCCGCCTGCCAGATCAAACGCTATGAGGGTCCCGAGGGGATCCGCATCATGAACTACATCATCGGCAACACGGAGATCGCCGCCGAGGAAGAGGAGTATATCGAGCTGAAGGCGAACTGCACCGAAGAGCAGCTTCTGTGCGAGTTTTCGCTCAACATCGTGTTGATGAAGCGTCCGGGCAAGCCGCCGCTCAAGCGCTACTTCTTAATGGAGCAGGATCCTCTGATGGCCCTGGTCGCCGAAAAGCGCGGCGGGGGCGGCAGCGCGGGAAATCAGTACTTCCAGGAGTTGAAGCCCTCCTGTCAGAAACCCGCCGGTCAGTAGGGCCGGCCGAAGGCCGGCCCCGGCTAGCTCAGTTTCTCGACGACCATCGCCCCGCCCATGCCGCCGCCCGCGCAGGCCGCGAGCATGCCCGTGCGGCCCTTCGGGTTGTTCTTGAGGGCGTGCACGAGGTTGAGCATGAGGCGAGCGCCGGTGGCGCCGAGCGGATGGCCGACGGCGAGCGAGCCGCCGTTAGGGTTCAGAGCGCCGGACTTGTACTTGGCTTCCCAGTCGTGGCCGAACTTCTGCTTGCCGAGCTTGAAGATAGACAGGACGGTCGCGGCGAAGGGCTCGTGGAGCTCGATCTGGTCGAGGTCCTCGAACTTGATGCCGGCGCGCTTGAGCGCGGTCGGCGCGGCCAGGGCGGGCGAGACGCCCATGTGCGCGGGGTTGTTGCCCTCGAAGCCCCAGCCCTTGATCTCGGCGAGGATCTCGAGACCGAGCTCCTTGGCCTTCTTGGCGGTGGTGACGATCACGGCGGCGGCGCCGTCGGAACGTCCACACGAGTTAAATAAAGTCACGGTGCCTTTGGTGCCTTCCTGGTAAGTCTTGCCTTCGAGATGGGCGGCGTTATCCGTGTAGAACTGCTTCATCGTGTACGCCGAGTTGTCGAACGCGGCGGGCGCCTTGGCGAACATCTGGGGCTTCTCGACGAGGTCCTCGCGCAAGAAGGGATACTCATCTTTCTCAAGGACCGTCGCGCCATTGCGCACGACCGGCACGACGCTCGTGGCGAAGAAGCCCGCGTTCCAGCCGGCGATCGTGCGGCGGAAGCTCTCGCGCGCGTACTCATCCTGCTCGAGGCGGCCGACGCCGTAGATCTGGGCGCAGACTTCCGCGGTGACCGCCATATTAATATGTTTGACGGGATCGGTCAGGCCTTGCTCCATGGCATCCACGACCTGAACGTCGGGGGAGGTCAGCAAATCGGCCCACTTCTCTTTGACGACCGCCAGGGAGCGCAACGGCTTGGCCGAGCGCGCGCCATCGATCGAGTAGGGCATGCGCGACATCACTTCCACGCCGCCCGCGATATACACTTCGCCTTCGCCGGCCATGATCATGCGGCAGGCGGCCGCGATCGACTCGATCGAGGACACGCAGTTGTTCTGGACCGTGACGGCCTGGACGGTCAGCGGCAGACCGGCGTTGAGGGCGGCCACGCGCGCGATGTTGGGGGCAGAGAAGCTCTGCCCGACCCAGCCCAAGATCACGCCGTCGACCTTGTCCTTGGCGAGTTTGCTGCGGGAGAGAGTCGCGGTGATCGCGTCGACCATGAGATCTTCGGGCTTGATGCCGGCCAGCGAGCGGGAGATGTGACCGATCGCGGTGCGGGCGCCTCCGGCGACGACGATGGTCTCGGATTTCGCGTTCATGGGAGTATCCTCTTCCTAAGAGTGAGTGATCGCGAACATCATATAATAACACCCTCTT
>CALRXP010000159.1:0-6698 GCA_943372155.1 Candidatus Endomicrobiellum trichonymphae
CTCTGGACTTCGTGGGTCGAGCTTTTCAAGGAAGAGGGCCCGGACGTTCCTCGCTTCGACCCCATCCACCTCGCCGTGGTGCTCGTCGCGGTGCAGGCCGCCGTCGGTTTGCTGTTCTGGCTTCTTTGGACGGCGATGGTCTATGAAGGAGGCTTCGGCGCCGGCGAAGGCAAGCTCGGCAACGCCGTCGCGCTGATTCTTCTCGCCGGGATCGTCGAAGCCCTCCGGCGCGCCGACAAGCGCCACGCGCGCAAGGCTAAGTGAAGCGCAAGGCCCTGCTGCTGCTGGGCGCCAACCTCGGCGATCGCGCCGCCGCCCTGCGCCGGGCCGTCGCGGGCCTGAACTGCCTCGAGGGAACGCGGGTGACGAAGGTTTCCCGTCTGTATGAAACCGCGCCCGTCGGGCCGAGCGACGAACCCTATCTGAACCAGGCCGTGGAGCTTGCCACTGAGCGCAGCGCGACCGGCCTCCTCATCGAGGCCAAGCGCCTGGAGGCCGTCGCCGGCCGCCGCCCCGGGGTCCGCTGGGGCGCGCGCGTCCTCGACGTGGACCTCGTGTCCCTCGGGACGGAGCGCGTGCGCACGGCTTGGCTCACGGTCCCGCACGCGGCGATGAACGGGCGCCCCTTCGCCGCGGCCCCCCTCGGCGACATCGACCCCGCCTGGCGGCGCCGGTTCGCCGCTATGAAGGCCGACCCCCGAATTGTTAAACTCTGGCGTGGCCGATAAAAAAGCCGTGACAATCTCGACCCTCCTCGATATGAAGAGGAAGGGCCTCAAGATCACCATGCTCACCGCTTACGACTTCCCGACCGCCCGCCTGGCCGAGGAGGCCGGCGTGGACGTGGTCCTCGTCGGCGATTCCGTGGGCATGACCAAGCTCGGCTACGAGAGCACCTTGCCCGTGACCATCGACGAGATGGTCCACCACACCAAGGCGGTCAAACGCGGCCTGTCGCGCGCCTTGCTTGTGGCCGACATGCCCTACCTTTCTTATGAAGTAGACCTTAAGGAAGCGGTGCGCAACGCCGGCCGACTCTTAAAGGAGGGCGGCGCGCACGCGGTCAAGGTCGAAGGCGGCATGGAGGTCGCCGGAACGATCAAAGAGTTCCTTAAGATCAACGTTCCCGTCTTCGGCCACCTCGGCCTCACGCCTCAGGCGGTCAACCGCCTCGGCGGCTACAAGGTCCAAGGCCGCAGCCCCGAGGCCGCGGAAAAAATCCTGACCGAAGCCCGCATTTTGGAAGGCGCCGGTTGCTGCGCGGTGGTGCTCGAGTGCGTGCCCGCCGACCTCGCCAAAGAGATCACCAAGCGCCTGCAGATCCCCACGATCGGCATCGGCGCCGGCCCGCACTGCGACGGCCAGGTCCTCGTCAGCGACGACATGCTCGGCCTGTCCGAAGCCGGTCCCACCAAGTTCGTGAAGCGGTACGCCGATATACGCGCCCAGTCGCTGAAAGCGATCGGCGACTACTGCCGCGAGGTCCGGGACGGCTCCTTTCCCGGCCCCGAGCACTCGTTCACCTCCCAGAAATGATCTGGCTGGCCGCAGTCCTCCTCCTCGTCGCCGCCACATACGCCATCTGCTATTGGGGCGCGGGCATCATCCTGCATCCTCCGGCCATGTCGCCGATGTGGATTTTTCCCGAGCAGTTCGGCCTGCGCTACGAAAAAATCGCCTTCAAGACGCGCGACGGCCTCGAGCTGAAAGGCTGGTTCATCCCCTCGACCACCGGGGACATGCGCACCATCGTGATGTGCCACGGCTGGGGCGACAACAAGGGCGAGTTGCTCAAACAGACCTACTTCCTCAACGAGAACGGCGGCTTCAATCTCATGTACTTCGACTTCCGCTCGCACGGCGAGAGCGAGGGAGAGATCACCACGATCGGCGGCCTCGAGACGATCGACTTCGACGCCGCCGTGGAGTGGCTGCGCAAGGAGAAGCCGGAGTTCGCCAAGTCCGTCGGCGTGTTCGGGCTGTCCATGGGCGCGGCGGTCACCGTCGCGTCCCTGCCCAAACATCCGGACCTCAAGTGCGCGGTCGTCGAAAGCCCGTTCTCCGACTACCGCACGGTGATCAAGCGCTGGGGTTGGAACAACATGAAGGTTCCTTATTATCCCCTGGTCGCCCTGACCTTGTTCATCCTGCGCTCGCGGGTGAAGGACCCCGAAATCGACAACTTCAACCCGGTCGAGTCCGCGCCGAAGATTTCCCCCCGTCCGCTGTTCGTGATCGGCGGCGAGTTCGACCGCCTGATGACGCCCGAGGACGTCAAAAAGGTTTTCTCCGCCGCGCGCGAACCCAAGCAGCTCTGGATGGTCCCAGAGGCCTGGCACGCGAAATGCCGCGAGGCGGCGGGCATGGAGTACGACACCCGCGTCACCGGCTTTTTCTCGAGGAATTTGTGAGCGCAGCGCTCGTCCGGAACAAGGCCGCGCTCGCGCGCCTCGTCGCGGGCTGGCGCAAGAAAGGGCTTTCCGTCGGGTTCGTCCCCACGATGGGCGCCCTCCACGCGGGCCACGCCGCGCTCGTGCGCCGCGCCGCGAAAGAGAACGACCGCGTCGTCGTGTCCGTTTTCGTCAACCCGCTCCAGTTCGGTCCGAACGAGGACTACGGCCGCTACCCCCGCGCTTTGCCCGCCGACCGGAGGCTCGTCGCCGCCGCGGGGGCTTCGGCCGTGTATGCGCCGTCTGCAGCCGCGATGTATCCGAAAGGCTTCACCACTCACGTCGAAGTCGAAGGCCTATCGGATCTTTACTGCGGCAAGTACCGCCCAGGGCATTTCCGCGGCGTGGCCACCGTCGTGCTCAAGCTCTTCAACCAAGTGCGGGCCGATAAAGCCTACTTCGGCGAGAAGGATTGGCAGCAGGTACGGATTCTTGAAACCATGATCCACGACCTCGACATGGACATTCAACTTGTTCGTGTGCCCATCATCCGAGAGAAAGACGGCTTGGCGATGTCGAGCCGCAACGCTTACCTCTCTCCCGCCGAGCGCCGCGCCGCCCCGGCCTTGCGCGCCGCCCTCGAAGCGGGCCGAAAGGAGGCCCGTCGACTTCATTCCCGCCCCGAAACGATCGGAGCCGCCGTCCGTCATGCCCTGGCGGGAACCGGCCTCAAGGTCCAATACGCCTCGGTTTTCGAAGGCCGCCTGCTCGCCGCCGCCTATCTTGGAAAGACCCGTTTGATTGACAATATCCCGCTGTAAAAAGTTACGATAACCCCCCATGACGCAGAAAGGCCACGGTCACGAGAAGCAAGAGAAGGCGCCCCCGGCGAAGCCTCCCTATAAGAGGCAGCAATACTGGGTGGACGCCCCGCTCCAGCTTCAGATGGTGGGCTTCGTCGTCCTGCTCATCTCCGCGAGCCTGCTCCTGACCGCGTTCTCCGTGTTCCGCGGCGTCCAGGAATCGTCGATCTCCTCGCGCCAGATATTCCATTCCCTCGAGTGGATCAAGAGCGCTCTACGCGCGCCGCTCCTGCTCGCCTCCGCGATCTCTTTGCTCGCCGGCGGCCTCGTCACTTTGTTCTGGTCTCACCGCTTCGCCGGGCCCCTGCGCGTCATCTCCGCCGGCATCGCCCGCATCCGCCACGGCAATCTCGCCGTCCCCGTCCGAGTCCGCACCACGGACGCGCATCAGGAGTTCGCCCGCGAGTTCCAGCTTATGCAGGACGAACTGCGCAAGATGATCGGCGAAGATCGCGCCCACATCGCCGAAGCCATCGCCTCGCTCGAGGCCGGAAAACAGACGGACGAAACCTCAAAGGCGCTCGATCACCTGCGCCAGGCTTGTTCTAAGTACCACCTCTGATGAAGTCAGATCCCTCTCCACGACGTGTGGAAGGGACACTCCCCCGCCTTAGGGCGGGGTCGGCGCTCCTAGCGGCTCTTCTGGTTCTTCCCGCTTCCGCCGCCGACGTCGCGCCTCCTTCCGCCGGCCCCGCGCTTTCCCTCCTGCTCGAGTCCTTCGGAGCCCCCGGCGTCGAGACGCTCTCCGAGCGCGGCGTCATCGCCCTCCAAGGCAAGCCCGGCGCTCGGCGCCTGTCGGCCGTGCACTGGAAGGCCTTCGCCTCGCTGGCCAACGCCGCGTCCTCGTGCCTCTCGCTCGCCGCCGCCGCCGACGCTCTCGGCCATGAGCCGGAGCCGACCGGCCCCGACCTCGGCCTCTCGGCCTGCCGCGCTCTGCCGCCGGATGGACTGATGACTCCATCGCTCCACGCCCTGGCCGCGGCCCTCCAGGCCGGGCACGAAGAGCGCTGGGCCCTGCACCAGGCCAGCGCCCCCGTCAACGGGCCCGCCGGGAAGCCGAATCTGTACGACACCGCCTGGGGCAAGGACCTGATCGCGCGCCGTCACGCCGACGCGCTCGAAAATCCAAGCGCGCTCGCCAAACCCGTTTTCGACGAACTGCTCGCCGGCCCGCGCCCCGACAAGGACGCAGCCGCCCTGATCGCCGCCGAGGCGTCCGCCCGGGGCGCCTCCTCACCCGAGAATCTCATCGCGTACGATAGCGCGCACGGTGCCCTCTCCGAGGAGCTTCGCGCCCAGCTGCGCCGCACGCTCTCCAACGAACGCCGTCGCTGGGCCGCCGCCAAAGCCCGCGCCGCGGCCGCAGACCTCCTCGGCAAAGCCTCCGTCAAGCACGAGCTCGAGGACTTGCGCAACGCGGCCAAGGCCCTTTCCTCCCGCGCCAATTTGTCCGTCGCGCTCGAAGCCGCCGCCAGCCGCGCGCCGTCCGTCGGCGCCGTCCGCTTGAAGTCCGCGGGCCTGCATCTGCAGGAGCCGACGCGCCTGGGCCAGCACGAGCTCGGCGACGAAGCGACCGCCTCCGGCGCCTACTGGGTGGACGGCCTCAAGGAAGGCGATTCGATCGACATCGAGGAGACCGTGGCCGTCGAGACCGAGCGAGGCTTCCCCTCCGTTGAGACCCATTCCTACAAGCGCCGCAACGGCGGCCCCTACCCCTACGCCCGCACGCTCAAGATCGCCGAGACCCGGCCCTTCTCGATCCTCTCCTTCGTCTCCGCCGCGGGCGCGCCACAGCTCTCGGAGCGCGTCGAGGTTCCGCTGGCCCGCGACTTCGAGCTGGCCTTGCTCAAGGAATCCGAAGCCGCCGGCCTGCGCGCGGCCTGCCGCCTTAAGGACGCCGAGGCCGCCTATCTCGCCGTGGAGACGCTTGTCTCCGAGCCGGCCAAGGTCAAGCCGCAATACAAGGGCCTCGCCGACCGCTCGCGCAAGGCGCGGGAAGCCGCCAAGGCCGACGCCGACACCTTGATGAAGCTCGAGGAGGCGCTCGCCGCCGCGCGCGCCGACTCCGCGCCCCAGCTTTGCAAGTACGAGACGGGCCGCGTGGACGACGCGCTCAAGCTCGTCGCCCGCCTCCCCCCGGGCTGCGACCGAGACCTTCCCGAGCTCCACTCCCTGCGCGCCACGATCACGCGCCGCGCCGCCGATCAGAGCTGGTTCATGTCGGCCTCCTCCCAGGCCCGTTCCAAGCGTAAGTCCTGCGACCTCGACGGCGCACGCGCACGCTGGTCCGAGGCGCTCGCCTCCCTCGACACCGATCCGGGCGCGCGCTGCGGCAAGGTCGCAGAAGAAGAGGCCCGAGCCAAAACCGATTTCGCTGAGCTGACCCGCAAGATCGCCTGGCGCGAGGAGCTCGGAAAGTCCCTGACCAAGGCCGAAGCCGAGACCGCGCCCGCGCGCCGGCTCGACATCCTTCGGCCGGTGACGTCCCGCCTCGGCGCCCTCAACGCCGACTGCTTCAACGCGGAGTCCAAGCGCGCCGCCGCGCTCTCCGAAGCCGCCTCGAAGGCCCTGACCTCTCCCGTCGAGGCCGACACCCTCCGCCGCATGCCCGCGGAGACGAATCTCGCGTCCGCGGTTGCCGAGGTCCGCGCCGAGCGCGCCCGGCGCCTGGAAGCCGCCACCGCCGTCGAGAAAGCAGCCTCCGAGCCCGCCGCCGCTCCCGAGGCCAAGCCCGTTCCGAAGGCCGCGCCGGCCGCCGCACCGGCGAAGAAGCAGGCCGCGAAGAGACCGAAGCGCAAGGGCGCGGAGGCCGCGAAATGAAACGGATTTTCGCCGTCGCCCTGAGCGTCGCCTGCGTCCTCCCCGCTTCCGCCGCGAAGAAGGCCTCGCCGGCGCGTCGCGCCGCCGCCGCGAAGAAATCCGCTCCCGCGAAAGCCGCCGCCAAGCCCGCTCCGGCCGCCGCCGCGACGGTCTCGACCTCCGATTCGCTCGACGACATCACCCTGTTCGGCCTCGGCCTCGCTCTGGTCCCGCAGGATGACGGTCTCGTGGTCGCCTCGGTTCGCCCCGGCTCGCGCGCCGACGCCGCGGGTCTCAAAGCCGATGATCACTTGCTTCGCCTCGACGGCGCCGTGACGTCGGTCGCCGTCGTCGCCTCCCAGCTCCGCGCCTGGACGCCCGGCACGCGCTTGCCTCTGATCGTCCGCCGCGGGCTCGAAGTCCGCGCGACCGAGACCGCCGTCGTGCCTCCCGCCCGCGATTACACGCGCGGCGACCACGACCTCTCCGAGCACGAGAAGGTCCTCGGCTCCGAGCGTTCCGCTCAGGCCGTCTCCGATGGGCGGGCCGTCGTGAAGGCGGTCGGCCCGCTCACCGTTCCGGTTCGCTCCGAACAGGGTTTGTGGACGCGCTTCGCCAAGGGGCTTCCCGCCGGCCTCAAGAAAGG
>CALRXP010000160.1:0-6600 GCA_943372155.1 Candidatus Endomicrobiellum trichonymphae
CCCGTCTGAACTCGCCTCTGGCGCAGTCCGCCGCCTTCTTGTGGGACATCGGCGTGATCGCCTGCATCATGTACTTCAGCGAGGGCTTCGACGACGAGCTCTACGTGATGTTCTTCCTCATTATGTTCATGTCGGCGCTCATGACCAAGGTCTGGCACAGCTTCCTGATCGGCACCGTCGCGAGCCTGCTTTATGCCGGCCTGTGGTCCAAGGGCAAGGTGGCCGTCGACCTGCCGCTGACCAATCTCCTGCTGCGCTTCGCCTTCTTTCACGTGATGGCTTTTTTCACCGCGGTCATGGCCGCGCGCGTGCGCACGCGCGACGAGCGCATCAAGACGCTCGAGACGCGGTTGGCGCTTGAAAAGCTGGCCAACGGCGGGTGGGGCATTCATTTCGACGAGGACCTCGATCCCGACGTCGCGCGCTCGGTGAAATCGGTCAATGCGGTGATGGACAATTTGGCCCGCGCGCTCGAGCGCGTGGTGAAGCAGAACGAGCAGCTGCGAGACGCGGCCGGACAAGCTCTTCTTCAGCTCGCCCATGAGAAGGAACGTCTCGAAGCCCAAACCCCCAGGTCCCGGACTCCCTCCGCGTGAGCGAAACCCCCGCCCCGTTGAAGCCCACCTTTTTCCACCCCGCCAGCGGCGCGGCGATCCTGCTCGTCGATTGGGTCTGCTTCGGCCTGGAGTGGGAGCTCGGGCCCATCTCCGAGATCGTAATGTGCACGGCCGCCTTCGCCGTGACCTACGCGATCGTCTGGAAGGTGCAGACGAAGATTCGGGGAGACGCGGATCGCCTGGCGCACGCGAAGGCCTTCGCCGGCGCGCTGGCCGCGGGCGTGCCCTTCCCCGTCACGGGGACGATCGTGGGCGGCACGATCCTGGCGTTGTCGGGGCTTAGACTGCCGCGGCTTCCGCGTTAGCGGGAACGTCGAGCCAGCGGAACTTCCAGGTCAGGTTGAACCCGCGCTTACGGGCCTCGTCGATGAACGGCTCGGGCGGCACGCCGAGCTCCACGGGATAGGCGCCGGGCTTGATGCGGCCGCGGCCGTCGGCGGCCATCTGGGCCACGATGGACGCGGGAAAGCCCGTCGTGCGCATCATGGCGGTCATGCCGTTGGCCTTGTCGCCGAGGTCGAGGAGGTTGTGCACGATCTCCGCGGGGCGTCCGTCCTTGGTGCCGCGCACAGTGTTCTGGATCACGACCATGTCCTGATCGCCGGGCCGGTGGAAGTGGCGGCGGAACAGCTTGGCGGCGATCTCGCGGGGCGCGACCTTCACGCCCTTGCGGACTTCGAGGGTCTGATCCTCGAAGAAGCCCATCGCGGTCATCGCGTTGATCACGGCGCAATGGCCGGGGTAGCGGATGAGCTTGTTGTCCATCGTCTTGACCTTGCCGGCGTAGGTCTCGGCCAAAGTGGACAGCCCGCCGGCGGCGTGCGCGGCCTCGCAGCGGCCGAGCGGGGCGGGGAGATCGATGATTTCGACTTCGGACAGACCCGGGATCGAGACGAGCTTGCCGTTGCGCAGGGCCGTCGCGGGAGCGACGTACTCGTTGATGAGGCCGTGCTCGGAGAAGGTCAGCATGTAATTCATCGGCGGAACCGGCTTTTGGGGCAGGCCGCCGTCGCGGATGAGGACCTCATCCACCGTGTCGAGCATCGACATGGCGTGAACGGCGAGCGTCGAGATCATGCCGGGTCCGAGGCCGTTGTCGGGCAGAATGGACACGCCGGCCTTCACGGCGAGGGGGTGAAGAGCGATCTCCTTCTTGACGATGTCGGTGTTGCCGCCCAGGTCCACGTAGTGCACGCGCGCGGCGATGGCGGCCTTGGCGAGGGGGAGGTTGAGAAAGTAGGGCACGCAGGAGACGAGCGCGCTGTATCCTTTAAGGGCCTTCTTGACCGCGGCGGGATTCCCGGCGTCGAGGCGCTTGAACTTGGCGCGGCCGTTGGAGACCTTGGCCAGGAACTTCTTCGCCGAGGCGAGGTTGGCCTCGGACATGTCGCAGAGGGCGACCTCCGTGACGGCGGGGTTGCGGAGCATGTCGTAGGCGCAGGCGCGCCCCTGGAAGCCGGAGCCGAGGATCAGGAATTTCATGCGTCTATTTTAGCACTCCCGGGGAGCATGCGGATGGATAGCCCTGGTTAAATTTCTTATGATAGTTGCAATCTCTGTCGACGCGCTGGTCGTAGGGCTTTTGCGGCCATCGCAGAAATCGATTAGACGATAAAGAAAAATGGATATCTTGGGCCGATTTCAAAATATCGATAAGCGACTCGCGTCATCTTTTACGGTGGCGCTCCTTCTCTCAGTCGCCGGATTTATTGCCGGTCAGCTTTATGATCGGCAACCGCGCCTTGGATATGAGATTCTGAGTCAATCCCCTGTATTTAATGTTCGAGAGAATGTCACTGCGCTTGATATTCTTTTTGAAGGGCACAGTGTGCGGCAGCAACATCAAATGCTGTCGCTCATCACTGTAAAGATTCAGAATATTGGAAATGAGGGAATAAATAAGCAGGTTTCATACGATCAGAGCGCACTTCCGGGGTTTAAAATCGCGGGATCGACGGTTGTTAAGGTCGATATTGTTGCGGCGAGCAATGAATATCTCCAGAGCGGTGTGCAGTTGTCTCGACTTGCTGAAAACACATATGTCTTTGCGCCCATAATTCTGGACAAGAGCGACTACTTCGTTTTGAAAATTCTTGCTGTTCATGACGAAAGTGCCAGTCCCCACTTGGAGGCGATTGGGAAAATAGCCGGGGCACAGAAGACCACTGTTACCGCTACTCCCGTTAACGAGCAGTCTGGATATTTTTCGAAAGCACTTGCCGGGAATGCAACTGTTCAGGCTGCGAGAATAATCTTTTACTTATTCGGAGGGATCGCGGCGCTCATTGCAATTGCTTTTGGTATTACTGAACTCAGCGACTATTTTTCCGAAAAGAAGCGTCGCCGCCATACCAAAAATTTCGAACGAAGCTTGAAATGCGCTCCGAATAAGGCCCAAAAGTGCATCCTTGATATATACGTCGAATTGGGTGAAGTTGTCATTGTCCGGCTCAATCAACTATTGGGTAACTCTGAAGAAGTAAAGAGAGAGTTCGAGGCGTTCAAGGCTAGAAAGCAAATGAGCCCCTCGAAGTGGCAGCACCTAGGAATAAATCAAGATGCACACGTTTTCATGATTAATGACCTTCTCGATTCAGACATTATTGGTAGGTTGCTGGAAAACGAAGTAATTCTTGATAAAGATGGGGTCGTTTCGGTGAACGCATCAGCGATGGAAGCAGCACGCAATTTTGAAACCCTTTTACTTGGGGTTATCCCTGACAAGATATTGTTCGCCCGAGGCGCAGGTAGTGGTGAGCCTTTGGGGACAGAGTCGGCCTCGCCTACACCAGAAGATTTGAAGGTGGCGGGAACTCCAACATCCCATGAATAAAGTTTACGCGGTCAGCTATGAGCTGAAAACTGTTGGTAAGGACTACAGTCCACTCTTTGCGGCGATTAAAGCATCGCCCAAGTGGTGGCATTATTTAGATTCAACCTGGTTGATTTATACTTCTGAAACGCCAGCTCAGATATGGGCTCGACTGGGGCCGCTCATTGATACGAGTGATCGTTTACTTATTATTGGTGTATCGCGCGACTATTTCGGTTGGCTTCCCACCGCCGCATGGGATTGGATTAATGCCCATGCAACAGCATCCAAATAACCCGACCATGTTTTGCGGCGGGATCGATGTCTGTTGGCGAATCTGACCTAACCTATAGTCAGCGCGGGAGCAGTTCTTCGATCGTCTTAATCAGGGCGTCGATGCGCACGGGCTTGGCCAGGTATTTGACCGCGCCCATGGCGACCGCGACGCTTTCGATGAACTGCGCGTCGGAGGGGTAGGCCGTCATCACGATGACGGGGATGGCGCGCGTCGCCGCGCCGGCCTTCAGCTCGGTGATGACCTCGATCCCGTTGAGGCCGGGGAGCATCATGTCGAGCAGGATCAGGTCGGGCTTGAGCTCCTGCGCCTTCTCCAGGCCGTCCTTGCCGTCGTAGGCGAAGACGACCTCCCAGCCCTTCTTCTTGAGGGCATAGGCGACGACCTGCTGGAGGTCCACGTCGTCTTCGATGCTGAGGATCCGGGCCACGGCGAAATCCTAGCTTTTCTTCGCACTTGACAAAATCGCGGGCATGATTTATACTTAACCTAATGGTTAACTATAGTCAGCGGCAGCTGGACCTGTCCTTCGGCGCGCTGGCCCATCCCATCCGCCGCGGTATCCTGGCGCGGCTTTCCACGGGCGAGGCGACGATCGCCGAGCTCGCCAAGCCCTTCAACGTCTCCGCGCCCGCCATCACGAAGCACATGAAGATCCTGGAGGAGGCCGGTTTGCTCTCCCGCAAGAAGAAGGGCC
This sequence comes from Candidatus Endomicrobiellum trichonymphae, assembly GCA_943372155.1. GTDB lineage: Bacteria > Elusimicrobiota > Elusimicrobia > UBA1565 > UBA9628 > GWA2-66-18. The sequence goes on from CALRXP010000160.1 coordinate 4,422, forward strand.
GGACCCACCATTGCCGCCTGGAGCAGAAGCGCATGAAGGAAGCGCAGGAGTGGATCGAGGCGCACCGCAAGTTCTGGAACGACAAGCTCGACGCGCTCGAGCGCTATCTTAAGGAGAACCCGTGAGCGCCCCCATCGCGACGAAACGGCGCCTGAGCGCGCCCCGCGAGCGCGTCTTCGACGCGTGGACCGATCCCGCGAAGCTCGCGCGCTGGTGGGGGCCGAAGGGCTTTCGCAACACCTTCCACCGCTTCGAGGCCGTCGCGGGGGGAACCTGGGAGTACACGATGCATGCTCCGGACGGGACCGACTTCCTCAATAAGACCGTCTTCGTCGAGCTCACTCGCCCCTCGCGCGTGGTCCTCGACCATCTCGAGCCCATGCACCGCTTCACGATGACGTTCGACCTCGCCGAAATGAACGGCGGCACCGAGCTCTCGCTGCGCATGGTGTTCGAGGACCCCGCGGAGGCCGAGCGCGTGGGCGCTTTCGTCGCCGCCGCCAATGAGGAGAATTTGGACCGACTTGAATCCGTTTTGAAGGAGAACATTTAATATGAGCGCTATGAGCAAGACCGAGAACGAAGCCGATCGCGAGATCGTCGTGACCCGTCTCATCGACGCGCCCGTGGCGCGCGTCTGGCGCGCTTGGACCGACAACGCGGAGATCGTGAAGTGGTGGGGACCGCACGGCTTCTCCGATGAAACGTCCGCGCGTGAGTTTAAACCCGGCGGCCATTGGAAGCACGTCATGGTCGGCCCGGACGGGACGCGCTTCCCGAACTACGCCACGTATAAAGAACTCGAGGAGAACAAGCGCATCGTCCTCATCAACGCCGGGAGCAAGGAGGACGCGGAGAAGGGCGTCGGCTTCCGCTCCGAGATCACGTTCAAGGCCGTCGGAAACAAGACCGAGCTGACGATGCGCTCCGTGTTCCCCACCGCCGAGATGCGCGTGTTCGTGGTGAAGGAGTTCAAGGCGATCGAGGGCGGCCATCAGACGTTGTCGCGCCTGGCGGCGCAGGTGGAGGGCGACTTCGTCATCTTCCGCATGGTCGACGCTCCGCGCGAGCGCGTCTGGCGCGCGTGGACGACCGAGAAAGAGCTCGGCGCCTGGATGGGCCCGAAGGGCGCCGAGACGGGCTACGCGAAGATGGACCTGCGCGTGGGCGGCACCTATCACTACATGAACAAGTACAACGGCGTGGAGATGTGGGGGCTCGCGACGTACGAGGCGATCGAGAAGCCCGGCAAGCTCGTCTTCGTCCAGCAGTTCTCGGACAAGGACCGCGGCCTGACCGCGCATCCGATGGCGCCGACCTGGCCGAAAAGGATGCGCACGACGGTTTATCTGCAGGAATTCGGGGCGAAGACCTTGATCTCGCTGTACTGGAAGCCGATCGAGGCGACCGAGACCGAGGCGAAGACCTTCGCCGCGGCGCTCGACGGGATGAAGGGCGGGTGGGGCGGCTCGTTCGAGCGCCTCGACGCGCACCTCAAGGAGGTCAAATGAGCTCCGCGACCAAGAAGCCCAATCTCGTCCTGACGCGCCTGATCGACGCTCCGCGCGAGCGCGTGTTCAAGGCCTGGATCGATCCCGAGCAGTTCGCCTACTGGTGGGGGCCGCACACCTTCACGACGCCGCGCGTGAAGCTCGACGCCCGCGTCGGCGGCAAGATCGACATCGACATGGCGGGCCCGAAGGGCTCGCCGTGGGAGAAGCCGTACCCGATGCACGGGGAGTTCACGGAGGTCTCGCGCTACGACCGTCTGGCCTTCACGGCCAAGCTGCCGAACGGCAAGGGCGGCTACGGCCTCGAGAACCTCAACGAAGTGACCTTCACGGACAAGAAGGGGAAGACCGAGCTGACCTTGTCGGTCACGACCTTGTTCGCTTCGCCGGAGATGGCGGGCGCGCTCTCGGGCATGAAGGAAGGCTGGAGCCAGAGCCTTGAGCGGCTCGAGTCGCTCTCTCTCGGGCGCATCGAGAAGCACGCCCACCTGGCGGCCTCGCCGGCGCGCGTGTGGAAGGCGCTCACCGACTACAAGGAGTTCGGCGCGTGGTTCGGCGTGAAGCTCGACGAGCCGTTCACCGTCGGGCGCAAGTCGACCGGGCGCATGACCTATCCGGGCTACGAGCACGTGGAATGGAACGCGGACGTCATCGCGATCGAGCCTCCC
>CALRXP010000161.1:0-6579 GCA_943372155.1 Candidatus Endomicrobiellum trichonymphae
CAGCGCTCGCCGAGCTTGTTCGACTCCAAATTCTGCATGACGGCGAACAAAATCTGGATCTGAGGCGGGCGTATGCCCGCGTCGAGCAGAGCCTTGTACCAGCGCGCCAGGCCCGAGAGGGCCGTCTTCATCACCGCGAGCTTATCCTCGGGCCAATCCTCATACAGCTCGGGGTTGAACGTGATGCGACCGAACCCCATTTTGTGAAAGGCGTGGATGTTGGAGAGGAGCCGGTCGACGGTGGCCGCGGTAAAGACCAGGCTCACGCCGAGGTTCGCCTTGGGCAGAGGGGCCAGACGTTCCATGGCGTCGTCGTAAACGGAACGATCCTTCGTCTTGTAGTAAACCCGGTGGAGGTCGTTGTCCTTTTTCTGGCCGTCGAGGCTGATGGTGCAGTGCACCCCCACGTCCGCCAGGAAGGCGACCTTCTCGGGCGTAAGGAGCGTGCCGTTCGTGAAGGTCTGCAGGACGATGTCGGGTCCGCCGCGCTCGCGCGCGTACTTCGCGGACTCCGCGAACAGTTTCCAGTCTAAAAGAGGTTCGCCCCCCAGGAAGGTGACCTTCCTGTCGGGGGGCGAGACCACGTCGCAGAATTCGTCGACGGCTTTGCGGACTTGCTCGATCGTGAGACGGGCGCCGGGTCCTTGATTGACCGCTACGTAGCAGTAGCTGCAGGCCAAGTTGCAGCTATCCGATAAATAGACGGCCAGATGATCAAGGTGCCCCATAATCCTACGCCCATACTCCCGGTCCTATCAGCAGCGCGGATTGCACCAGCCGCCGCGGCAATGAGAGCCGTGCGAGCCGTGGGACCCGTGCGAGCCGTGGGACCCGTGAGAACCGTGCGAGCCGTGGGAACCGTGGGACCCGTGCGAGCCGTGGGAGCCGTGGGAACCGTGCGAGCCGTGGGAACCGTGGGACCCGTGAGAGCCGTGGGACCCGTGGGAGCCGTGGGAACCGTGGGAACCGTGCGAGCCGTGGCTCGTATGGGAGCCCGTGCCGCCGGAGTTATGCAGGTAGTTCGCGTGCTGCGCCGGAGCGGGCGTCGCCTTGAGCAGGGCCGCGCCGATGATGCCGAGCGCCGCCGCGGTCTTGATGACGTTCTCCTTCGTGATCTTGCCTTCTTCCGAGCTCAAGAACACGGACGCGTCCTTCTTGATCTGCGGCAGCAGCTGCGGTTTCTTCTTCTTGTCTTTCTTCGGAGTCTTCTTGGCCATGCTCTTTTCCTCCGCGGGGCTACCGCGATTTATACTCCAGCCAGGATTCTAGAATCTTCCTGGCCTCCGGGTCCTGCAATTTCGTGAAAACCACGTCAAAGAGCCCCATCATCTTCTCGCACCAGCCGTTGTCCGGCATGCGGCCGAAGACGCTGCCCTGCGTGCCCTGGTTGTACACCGGGAGCACGCTGCAGAAAGGGTTGTAGGCGCACTGGAAGCACATGGGCTGGGCGCTCGAGCTCGAGGCGAGCAGGCTCGCGTGCACCGTGGGGTGATCGAGCAGGTCCTGGAACGACGTTTTACCCGCCTCGCCGATCTTGAAGAACTCGTCGCCCTCGTTGGCGAGCAGGCGGCCTTCCTCGCATGTGTAGACCGAGCCGTCGTGGTTGTAGGCCAGGCGCGCGATGCCGTCCGCGTTGGGGAAGCGCCAGTGGCCGCCTTCCAGGATGCGGACCATGAAAATCAGGGCCATCTTCTCGTAGGCCTTCACGCCTTTCTTATTGAGCTCGATGATGTAGTCGAGCGCGTCGGAGTAGAACTTTACGAACTCGGCCGAGGTGTAGCCGATCGTGTCCCAGGATTTCTTGGCGAAGCCGATGGGGTCGAGCGGGCCGAACTGGATGCGCTCTAGGCCGAGGGCCACGAGCTGGTCCACGATCTCGGGTCCGCGGTTGAGCGAGTGCTTGGTGATCGTGCAGATCGCGTTGGGCGTGTCGGTCTTGGCGCCGGCGGCCTTCTTCGCGACGACCTTGCGCAGGCCGGCCAGCACGCTCTCGTGGCTGTTACCGCCGAGGTAGATGCGGTTCTTGTCGTGAAGGTCCTTCGGGCCGTCGAGCGAGGTGCAGAAAGAGACGCCGTGGGCGATGAGGAAATCGATCTTCTCGTCGTCGAGCAGGCTAAAGTTGGAGATGAGGCCGAAGTGTAGCGCGCGCTTGCGGTGCTTGTTCTTCTCCTTCGCGTACTGCACGATGAACTTCACCACAGGCCAGTTCAGCAGCGGCTCGCCGCCCTGGAACTCGATCATCAAAATGGGGCTCGGGCTCTCGAAGATCAGGTCGACCACGTTCTTGGCGGTCTCAACACTCATGTCCTTGTCGGTGCGCTCGACGCCGACGACGCTGGCGTGGCAGTAGAGGCACTTGAAGTTGCAGCGAAGCGTGACGACGACCGTGTGGACGTTCGGCCCCTTCCAGTCGAGCAGGTGGCGCGGCACCGCGCGGTCGGCGAGGTGGTTGAAGTCCAGCTGGTCGCGGATGAAATCCTTCTGCAGAAGCCCCTTCGTCTTGCCGGCGCCGACGGCGAGCGGATCGCCGTTCTCGATGCGCCCCGCCAGGTAGCGGGCGTAATCGGCCGGGCTCAGGAAGGCGTGCTCGCCGACGTCGTTGGTGATCAGGACGGAGGAGCCGAGTGCACGGGCGTTGTGCGAGGCCACCCTCACGGGGCTGGTCTCGAGGACGCCGGCGGGCTCCGTCAGTCTAGACACCCGCGTCCTCCTTCACCGGCGGGAGCGGCGTGCCCTGATGCGGGATCTTCTTCGGCATCGTGCGGGCGACCTCGGCCTCGGCGTTGCGCATGAGGTCGGCGGTCATTTTCTTGAATTCGGGCGTGGATTCGCCGGCGGGCGGCGCGGCAGGGGTTTCCCCCCCCCGGGCGGCCATCAAGGTCTGGGTCACGATCAGGCTCGAGATCTTCTGGTTGAAGCGGCCGACGAGGAAGCGATATTCCTGATTGAGCAGCTCGTTGCCGAACTCGCCGGCGAGCGCCTCAAGCTGCTCCTTGCCGGCGTCCTTGCGCTTGGCCTTGAGGGTGACCTCGTAGGCGGTCTTCGACTCGTCGAGGTAGACGTCGATCTTCGGGGAGAGCACCTGCGCGGCGATGCGTAGGGAATCCATCGAGTACACCTTCTTGGGCAGCTCGAAGGACGCCTCACGCTCTTTCACGTCGATATCCAAAATCATCGCACGACCTCCGGTTCTCCGGCGGGCACGTTCTCGCTTTCCTGCCAGCGGCACTGATCGCGCTCCAGCCACTTGTCCATCACCTTGCGCGAGCGCGGGTCGCGGAGCTTGCGGAAAATCACGTCGAACACACCCATGTGGGAAATGCACCAGCCGCTGGTCGGCATCTGACCGAACACGCTCTTCTGGGATTCGTAGTGGAACACCGGCTCGACGCCGCAGTACGGCTTGAAGGCGCACTGATGGCACATCGGCTGATTGTCGAGCGTCGAGGCGGTCACGCACGCGCGCGTCGTCGGATGGTCGATAACCTCGGTCCACGTGCTCTTGGCCGTGTCGCCGACCTTGAAGATCGCGTCGCCCTGGTGATCCACCATGCGGCCTTCGTCGCTGACGAAAATCTCGCCGTTGTAGTTGTACGCCAGGCAACCCAGCACCGCGCCGGCGGGCGAGCGCAGGTCCATGAAGCCCGGGTCCTCACCCTTCACGACCTTGCTCAGGAGGATCAGCGCCATGCGCTCCATGATGTTGGACTTGCCCGACACGTTGAGGTCGATGATGTAGTCGAGGGTCTTCTCGTAGAACTTCACGAACTCCTCGGCCTCGTAGCCGACGTCCTTCCACACGCGCTTGGCGTAGCCGATGGGCGAGAGCGGGCGCAGGAAGATCTGCTCCATGCCGAGCTTCACGTACAGGTCCACGATCTGCGGGCCGTAATCCATCGAGAAGCGAGTCGTCGTCATCAGCGCGCCGGGGAGGTAGTACTTCTTCTTCGGGTCGGCGTTGCAGCGCTCCTGGATCTTCTCGAGCCAGTAGACGACCTTTTGCTGGGCCTCGCCGCCGCCGAGGAACGGGCGGTTCTTGTTGTGCAGCTCGGCGGGGCCGTCCAAGGACGTGCAGATCGAGACGTGATGGTCGAAGAGGAAGTCGAGCTTGTCCTCGGTCATCAACGTGAAGTTGCACACCAGCGCCATCAGCAGCTTGCGGTTGCCCGCCTTCGCCTTGGCCTGCGCGTACTCCGTGATGAACTTCACGACGGGCCAGTTCAGCAACGGCTCGCCGCCCTGGAACTCGATGCAGATCGTCGGGTTCGGCGTCTGGAAGATGAAGTCGACGGTGCGCTTGGCCGTCGCGATATCCATGTCGGTGTCGGTGCGCGACGGGTCGACGACGCTCGAGTGGCAGTACTGGCACTTCTGGTTGCAGCGCAAGGTCACGACGATCATGTGCAGGCTGGGGCCGGGGAACCACTGGAAGGAATTCTTCTTCACGTAGTTCGCGGCGAGCTGCTTGAAGTCGAGGCGGGCCTTCACGAAGCCGCGGCTCTCGAGCTCGGGATACAATGGATCCTCCGGGCCGACCTTCCCCGCCATGAAGCGCTCGAAGTCGGCGGTGGAGAGCATGAGGAACTGCCCCCAGTCGTTGGTCAGAAGGTGCCAGCCGCCCATATCTCGGAAGTTGAACGCGGCAAGCTTCTCCGTGTCAACGGGCGCGCCCTTCGTCAGCGCCGTGAGTCGGCTCATGAGGCTTTCTTCTCCTGAGCCTCTTCCCACGAGGCCTTCACGCCCTTCGGGTCGAGGGCGACCTTCTTGTCGTTCATCGTCTTGATCTCGGACTCGACCTCGGAGATCAGCTTCTCGATTTCGGCGCGCTGCTCGTCGGTGAGCGTCTCGGCCGTCGGCTCCGGCGCGGCGGCGGCGGCCGACGGCGGCGGCACCGTGCCGTTGGCGATGAGCACGGCCTGCTCGGCGATGTACTCGCGGATCGGAAGATTGTTCTTCGCGACGGCCCAGCGCACTTTCTGCGACGCGAGGTCGGAGAGGAACTCGTCGGCGAGCGCCTTGGGCTTGACGGCCTTCGGGTCCTTCGCGCGGAGCGTGACGGCGACCGTCTTCGTGCGATCGCCCGACAGCGAAACGAACGCCTTGTCCATCATCAGGTAGGCCGAACCGTAAACGGACTCGAGGCCTTCTTGCTTGACGTCGAGCGAGAGGACGGCTTCGGCGGCGGAGAGTTTCACGGCGACGGCGGTGGGCTTCTTGGCGGGCGCGGATTTGCGCGCGGGTTTCGCGATTTTTTTCTTAATTTTCATCCCAATTCCTACAATAGAGGAAGGCTCGCGCCTGTCTCAGAAGTGTAGCAGGAATGCTAAGTCATGTCAACATGCCATTTATCCAGTAAAAGCAACCACTTTTCGTCATCCAAACGCCCGAAAATGTGGTCCAAAATTCCCATCTGAAGCGCGCAGGCGTGGCTCTCCGGAGTGCTCCCCCACAGAGTGCCTTGTAATTTTTGGTTGAGCGACGCCGGCACCGCGCAATACGGTCGGTACGCGCACTGCGCGCACAGCGGCTGGTTGTCGGGGTGACCCGCGGCGATCACGGCCCGGGTCGCCGGACGCGCGGCAATGTCGGCATAGCGAAGCGTGCCGGCTGCGCCCAGGCAAAGCTCGCCTTCGCCGCGCGCGGCCTCCTCAGAAGGGAACACGCGGCCCTTCGCGTCGTAGGCCAGCTGCTCGAGCACGTCCATGCCCGGAAGATTCCACAGTCGCCCGCCGAGGAAGCCGAGCGTCCACTCGTCGCGAAGATTCGCCTCCTCGCCATGCTCGACGAGCCACCCGAGGAATTCACCGTAGAACGCGACGGCGTCTTCGGCGCTTTTCGCGTCCAGCGTCCCGGGAATCAACCGCACGGACTCGAAGCCCCACTTCTCGAACCACTGCGCCCAGGCGCGCGGCTGCGTCGCGGATTTGAGGAGCGCGCGAGCGCGCTGAGCCTTGAACGCCGGCGCCTTCTTCATGTCCGGCGCGCCGTCAAGGCTCAACTCGAGGCTGCGCGTGACGCCGTGGGAGCGGAAGTAATCCGCCTGATCCGGCGTCATCGTCTTGCCGCGCGCGATCAGGAATACCGGCCGCCGCGACCACTCGCCCTTGCGCCGCGCGTGCTGAACGACGTACCACAGCACGGGCCAGCAGGCCGAGGCGTCGTTGAATACGAGCTCGAGCGTCAGCTGAGGACCAGGACAGGCGAAGACAAATTCGACGACCGCACGCGCCGTATCGAGATCCATCCCGTCGACGAGCAGGACGTGCTCGCCGGGGCCTTTCCACGAGAGAAGGCTCCGCTCGAACTTCCGTCGCGACGCGGCGTCGAAGTCGAACGCGCCGGCGACGAAGCCGCGCGACTGAAGCGTCGGCCACAACGGATCGGAGGTCTTGAGTCCCGCGAGCAACCGCGCGTGCTCGGCTCGGCTGAGCAAGGCCCAGCGCCCGAGCTCGTCGGTGATCAGCACGCGGTCGCCGAGCAACCGGTACTGGTGCGGCGCCGCCGCGCCCTTGCGGAGCTTCGGCGGCTTGTCGAGTTCGGTGAGCCGGCTCATTTCATGCCTCGCGCCTGAGCGAGCAG
>CALRXP010000162.1:0-6554 GCA_943372155.1 Candidatus Endomicrobiellum trichonymphae
CGGATACATGTAAATAGTCGTTCAAGGAGACTGAACATCATGGCTGATGCCAACATCGCGGACCGCGTGAAGCAGATCATCGTCGAGCAGCTCGGCGTGGACGCCGCTGAAGTCACCCCGACGGCGCACTTCGTCAACGACCTCGGCGCGGACTCGCTCGACACCGTCGAGCTCGTCATGGCGCTTGAGGAAGAGTTCGACACCGAGATCCCTGACGAGCAGGCCGAGAAGATCCAGACGGTCGGCCAGGCGATCGACTACATCTCGGCCCACGCCAAGAAGTAAGGCGGACGCTCCGATGCCTCGACCTCTCGAAGAGGTCGTCGGGTACCGGTTCAAAGACGCCGGACTGCTCAAGCAGGCGCTGTCGCATAAGTCACACGCCAGCGAGAGCGGGTCCGGCGTCTACAACGAGCGTTTGGAGTTCTTGGGCGACAGCGTGCTCGCGTCGGTCGTAGCGCACGCGGTCTTCGTCGGCTATCCGGACGAGCCGGAGGGGAACCTCTCCAAGAAGAAGTCCCTGCTCGTGTCCCGGCCGAGCCTCGCCCTGTGGGGCGAGGCGTTGGACATCGGCGCACACCTCCACCTCGGCGTCGGCGAGGAGTCGACCGGCGGACGGACGCGGCAAAGCCTCTTAGCCAACGCCGTCGAGGCGTTGATCGGCGCGATCTACCTCGACGGCGGCTACGAGGCGGCGGCCAAGTTCATCCGGGAGTGGTACGACCGGACCCACGGAAGCCTGCTGGAGACGGACCACAAGAGCAGGCTGCAGGAAATTCTCCAGAAGCGGCACAAGTCTCCGCCGACCTACGAGATGACGGCCTCAACCGGCCCGGACCACGACAAGGTTTTTCAGATCACGGTCCGTCTCGGGGAGCGTGAGCTCGGCCGGGGAACCGGCAAGAGCAAGAAAGAGGCGGAGCAGGCCGCGGCCAGCGACGCCCTTAAGAAGATGGACAGGGTGGACCAATGACCGACATGTCTTCGCGAGACCGTGAGTTCCTCGGATGCGGCCGCCGTCTCGCCGCCGAGGCGGCCGGTCCCGGGGTACAGAGCGCCCTTCTCGGCGTGCCGGCCGTTTACGCGCCCGACCGGCCTTTCGATACCGTCCACGTGTATCTTGACCTCAACGTGGACCTCGCTCGTCGTCGGCTCACTGGTTTTTGCCGGATAACGGTGAAGCCCCGCCGTGCGGGGCTTCGATCCCTGTCATTCAACGCCGTTGATCTGAAGATTTCGAAGGTCCTCTTTGACGGCAAAGCCGTCCGATTTAAAAACGGCGGGGGCAACCTCGTCGTCACGACGCCCGTCATGGCCGAAGGGGATGAGCACGAAGTCGAAGTGAAGTATTACGTCGAAAACCCGGAAGCGGGCCTTCATTTCGTCAAATCGCCCGTGCAGATGTGGTCCCAAAGCCAGCCCGAGGACGCCCGCCGCTGGTTCCCGTGTCACGACACCCCCGGAGAGAAGACCACCTCCGAAATCCGCGCGACCGTGCCCGCGGGCTTCCGCGCCGTCTCCAACGGCATCCTTCTCGATCACTCCAAGTCGGGCTCGAAAGAGACCTGGCATTGGCGCATGGATCGGCCGCACTCGATCTACCTCATCACGCTCGCCGTCGCGCGCTTCGCCGAGGTCGTCGAGGACTGGGACGGCATTCCGATCGTCTATTACTGCGAGAAGGGCCGGGAAGCCGACGCCAAGCGCGGCTTCGGCCGGACCGCCGCGGCGATGAAGATCCTGTCCGAGAAGACCGGCGTGCGCTATCCGTACGCGCGCTACGCCCAGGTCGCCGTCGCCGAGTACCCGGGCGGCATGGAGCACACGACCGCCACCACGCAGACCGACGCCTGCCTCATCGATAAGCAGGCCCACGCTGATCACGACCTCGACACCTTGGTCGCCCACGAGCTCGCCCACCAGTGGTTCGGCGACCTCGTCACCTGCGCCGAGTGGCCGCACGCATGGCTCAACGAGGGCTTCGCCACCTACTCCGAGATCGTCTTCCTCGAGGCCGACCGCGGCCGCGACGAGGCGCTGCACGAACTCCTGATCTGCCGCCAGACCTACCTCGACGAGGATTCGGGACGATACCGGCGCCCGATCGTCTGCCGCACCTACACCGACCCGTGGACGATCTTCGACCGCCATCTCTACGAGAAGGGCGGCTGGGTCCTGCGCATGCTCCACCTCGAGCTCGGCGACAAGCTGTTCTGGAAGGGCGTCGGTCATTGGCTCAACAAGCACCGCGACGGGATCGCCGAGACGCAGGATCTCGTCGCCGCGTTCGAGGAGGCCACGGGCCGCAACATGCAGGGCTTCTTCGACCAGTGGGTGTACCGCCCCGGGCATCCCGTCCTGAGCCTGCGCTGGGCCTACTCGCCCAAGGGAAAAAAAGGGGAAATCCACGTCGTGCAAACGCAGGACGTCTCCAACTCTGCGCCCGCTTATAAGCTCAAAGCCAAGATCCGGGTCACCGGCCGGGGTTGGACGAAGGATTTTACCGAGACGATCGATTCCAAGGAACACCGGTTCGTCTGGACCTTGCCCGGCGAGCCGGTCGGGGTCGAATTCGATCCCGAGCTCGAGCTGCTGGCCTCGATCAAGTTCAAAAAACCGCAGGCCTTCTGGGCGCATCAGCTGCGCTTCGGGAAGACCTCGGTGTCTCGCGCCCAGGCCGCGTCGACCGTCGCCGCCTGGGGAGGGGAGCCGGCCGTCGCCGCCCTCGAGGCGTCCGTCAAACGCGAGAAATTCTGGGGGACCGCGGCGGACGTCGTCGCCGCCCTCGGCTCCGTCTCCGGTCAAAGCGCCGTGGCGGCCTTGCGGCGTCTGCTGCGGAGCGAAAAGCGGTCCAAGGTCCGTCGCGTGATCGTCGAGCAGCTCGGCCGTCGCGGCGGCGCGGAAGACGCCCGCGTGCTGGCGCCGTTCGCGCGCTCCGAGCGCAGCCTGCTCGTCCGCGCCGAGGCCACCCGCGCCTTGGGCCGGCTCGACTTCAAGAAGTACCGCTCCATCATCGAGAAAAATCTGACCGCCGACACCTACCGCGACGGCGTCGCCGCCGCCGCCGTCGGCGCCCTGGCCGCTTCCCGCGACCCGGGCGCGGCGAGCAAGCTCGTCGCGCTCGCGAGAGCCTCCGGCCGCTTCGGCGCGCGCGTCGCTGCAATCCGTGCGCTGGCGGAGTATTCCGCGAGCACTCCCGAGGCCGTTCCCGCCCTGCTTGAGCTCCTGTCCGAGCCCGACGAGCGCCTCAGCCTCGTCGCCTGCGCCGCACTCGGGCGAACGGGCGACGAACGGGCCCTGCCCGCCCTCGAGAAGGCCGCGAAATCCGCGGGCAACCCGCGCATCCGGGTCTACGCCACGGAATCCATCGCGCGCATTAAGAACGGCGCGAAGACCAAGAGCAAGCTGGCCGCGGCCTAGCTCTTTCGGCCGAACTTCCAGCCGAGGCCGAGGCGGAACGCCTCGCCGAGGTCTCCGAGGGGCTGGAACGCGAGATCGAAGGAAAAGCCGTTGATCCGCGCGCCCGCTCCGACGGTGAGGCCCGACAGGAAGCCCAGGTCAGGCGCCGAACGGCCCTGATACCCGATTCGGCCGACGGCGCGCACGCCCTTGGAAACCGTCCGCTCCCACTCCGCGCCGATCTTGGCGTACGGGTTGGCATGAAAGGGGGCCACGGCCTCGATCGCGGTCACGACGTGCCCTCGCTCCGGCTCCCAGTCATGCGCGGCGGCGAGCGAGAATTCGAACGGCAGGGGCTCGGACTGGCCGATGAAGCGGAGCTTGCCACCGGCATTGCGGAAGGCCCAGGCCAGGGCCAGGGCCGGACGTGTCGACGGCCGATAGACGACGCCGCCGTCGGCGGAGCCCGTCGTGGCCGAGCGGGTGCCGAGGCTCTCGCTGACGATCTTGAAGGCCGCGCCCGCGCGGAAGGTTCCGGTCCACGGCTCCCGCTCGTCATCGTCCTCGAAGCGCCGCGCGGCGCCGGGGAGATTCCAGGAGTCACGGAAGTAGCCGCGATCCTTGGTGAGCGCGTCCTCTTCTGTGAAGGCGCGCGCGTAGCCGAAGGAGATCGCCTCGGAGTGCGGGGCGAAGGAGCCCCGGGAGACACCGACGTTGTCGACCTGTTCGATCGACCCCTGGCTCAGGCGCGTGAAGGCGAAGCCGAAAGCGCCGCCCGCCCAGTTCGCGGGGAGAGCGAGGGCGGCGTAATCGTGGTGCACCGTGTCGGGGAACTCCGCGCGGGAGTAGGAGAGCTCGAGGCCCCGCGCGCCGGCCAGCCCCGCGGGATTCCAGTACATCGCCTCCGGGCCCTCCGCCGACGCGGTCATCGCCTCGCCCATGCCGAGCGCGCGGGCTCCCGCGCCGACCTTCAGGAATTGCGCCCCGTTGACCCCGGCGTCGCGGCCGAAGATCGCGCGGGCCGGCGTCGCGGCGGAGGCCAGGAGCAGGACGGCGAGCAGGATGATCCTCACCGGATCACCACCACGCGGCGGACCTTGCGCGAACCGCCCGCCTCGATGATCGCGTAGTAGGTCCCGCTCGCCACCGAGCGCCCGGACTTGTTCCGCCCGTCCCACGTCAGTACGCCGTTGACGCCCGCGACGCCTTCCCAAATCTGCTCCCCGGTCAGGGACATCAGGCGCACTTTCGTCCCGGCGGGATAGTTGGCGAAGGTCAACGTCTGAGCGCCGTACGCGCCGCCGGAGTCGCCCGCCTCCCAAGGCTGCGGGAAGACCACGCCGTCCGACAGTCCCGCGCCGGCCGTCGCGAAGAAGGGTGAATAGGAGGAGAAGTGATCGAGCGTGGCGACGATCTGGTGACCCGACGTATCCACCGCCGAAGGGACCAAGGTCCACAACCCCGACGCATCGTCGAAGCGGGCGATGAGCAGCCGCCGGGCATCGGCGCCGGGCGGCAGGAGGAGCGGAGCGTAGCTCATCGTCAGGCGCACGGGTTTCAGCGGCTGCAGGCCGCCCGCAGAAATGTCGATGCCGACGGCAGTCCCGAGCGCCACCAGCTTCGCCACCGAGCTCTGCGGGTTGGCCAGATCCAAGGTCACGCCGGACAGCATGGTGACGACCGTTCCAGGCGGGAACGTTCCGGGATCGATCTGCGCCGTCACGCTGGGTGCGATCGCGAAGAAAGAGGGCAGGTTGAGGACGAGGCCGCTTCCACCGACGGTCCCCGACGAGAGTCCGGGCGTAATCGTCTTGGTCGAACCGATGGTGAAATAATTCGGGTTGCCTTCCTGGTCGAGCGAGGCCACGCGCGTGTAGTACAAGGTCGCGTAAGACAGGCCATTGAAATTGGCGGTGATCGCGCCGGGGGCGACGACGCTCGAGCGCATGACCGGGTTAAAGGCGGGGTTGAGGGACAGCTCGGCCAGGTAACCTTCGCACGCGGCGGCCGGGGGGGACAACGGCAGCGCCGTCCACGAGACCGTCATGCTGGCCACGCCGATCAACGGGAACGGCGTGGCGGCCGCGGTCGGCGCGTTCGCCAAAGTCGAGGCCGAGCCGAGCGAGGTCCAGGAGCTGTCGGGGGTGGGAGGATTGAGGCTCAGCGCGCGGACACGCAGATAGTAGCTCGTGTTCGCAGCGAGGCCTGACACCGTCGCGAACGAGTTGAGCGTCGTGGAGGAGCCCGCGACGACCCCGAAGCCCGGAGTTAACGAGGCCTGCAGGAGGAAGTTCGTGCCCGGCCCGAGCGTCGAGGTCGTCCAGGCCGCGCCGAGGGTCGAGGTCGTATGCGTCGAGACCGCGGGGGACGCGGCGACGGGCGCGACCACCAAGGTCCCAGTGGAGACCGCTCCCGTGTACGCCGTCGGCGTGCCCGCGAGGTTCAGCGCGGCGACGTCCGCGTAATAGAGACGGTTCGAGTTTAGGCCGGTGAACGTCGCCGTGAGCGCCGTCGTGTTGACGTTCGCCGCGAGAATCCCGAAGAGAGGATCGGTGGAGACCCGGACGGCGTAGCTCGTTCCGCCGGCGTTGCCGCCGTTGTTGAAGCTGAAGGTGAAGCCGCCGCTCGTCACCGTCGAGAACGGCTGGACCGGCAAGGTCGGATTGAAGACGAAGGTCGGCGTCGAGCCGAACGTCGTGTAGGCGCTCGTGATGCCGCCTTGGGAGATCGCCTGCGCTCGGGCGTAATAGAGCGTGTTCGGCGTCAGGCCGGTAAACGAAGCGTTGAGATTGCGGGTGCTCGACGACGCCGCGATCGCGGAGAAGTCCGCCGCGGCCGACACCTCGGCTTTGTACAGAGTGTTCGTGGAGTTTCCGCCAGTAGACCATGCGACGGTGAAGCCCGTTTGGGAAACTCCCGAGTACGGCGCCGTCGAGAGCCCGGGCTCCGCCGCCAAAGTGGCGTACGGCGTGCCCGGCGTCAGATACGGCCCGCCTTGGGCCTGGACGCGGAAGTAATAGCTCGCGTTGGTCGCCATGCCCGTGAAGATCGCGTAAATGTTCTTCGTCGCGCTGCTCAGGACGACTCCGGTAAAAACCGGGGACGTGGAGGCGTCCGCCACGTACGTGATGCCCGAGACATTGCCTCCTCCGTTC
>CALRXP010000163.1:0-6549 GCA_943372155.1 Candidatus Endomicrobiellum trichonymphae
CAAGCCGACGCATCAGCCCGCCCCCAAGCCCAAGCCCCGCGTCGAGGAGACCCCCGTCGAATCCGTCGGCACCTCCCCCGAAATCGCCAAGCTCTGGCCCGGCCTCGACAAGGCCTCCGCCTCCTACCTCGGCACGCCCTACGTCTGGGGCGGCATGACCCACCAGGGCATCGACTGCTCCGCCCTCACCCAGAACTCCTACGGCGAGAACCGCGTAAAAATCCCCCGCGTCTCCCGCGATCAGTGGAAGACCGGCGAGAAAGTCGAGAAGCTGCGCGAAGGCGACCTCATCTTCTTCAACACCATGGGCGCCGGCGTCTCCCATGTGGCCATGGTCGTCGACGCCAAGAACAAGAAATTCATCCACGCCTCGTCATCGAAGGGCGTGATGTACGCCGACCTCGACAACAAGTGGTTC
The DNA here is from genome assembly GCA_943372155.1 of Candidatus Endomicrobiellum trichonymphae. Lineage (GTDB taxonomy): Bacteria > Elusimicrobiota > Elusimicrobia > UBA1565 > UBA9628 > GWA2-66-18. Next base: position 419 of record CALRXP010000163.1, read on the forward strand.
GGTCAGCGCTACTTAGGCGCGCGCCGCGTCGTTCCGTAGCGCGGCCTTCAAGCACGGCCACGCGGCCAAAGTCCCGGCGGTGCCGATGAGCGACAGTATCAACATCGCCTCATAAGGCCCGCGCGAGGCGGCCAGCCTCTCGTACCAGTGCCCGCCCAACGTGTTGGACGCCGACGCGGCGATATTGAACACCGCCATATACGCCGCGAATACCGTCGCCTCCGCCCCGTCCGGGCACGCCTTCGCCGCCAGATCCATCCACGCCAGGCGAAACACCACACCCGTGAGGCTAAAGAACGCGGTGATCACCGCGATCGAGACCGGCCCGCGATAGAACACGTACAGCAACGTCAGCGGCGCGCCGAGCCAGATGGACGCCTTCGCGATCTTCGACGTGTCCCCGCTCAGCTTTCCGAACACAAAAGCGCCGAACAAGCCCGCAAATCCGCCCGCGGTGGACAAGCCGCCGATAAACAAGGGTGACAGCTTCATCGCCTCGCTCTGATAATAAAATTCCGCCGTCCCCAAGAACGGGCAGAAGCTCCACAGGAAAATCCCCAGCGCCACCGCCCACGCCTTCGAATCCCGGAACATTCCCGTCAGCCCGCTCCACCCCCGCGACGCGGTCTCCTTCACGTCCCCCACGCCGCTCTCATCAATGAGCAGGGCCGACAGGCCGGTCAAAATCGGGAATAGCGCCGACAGCGCGAAGATCGTCCGGAACGTCGCGTGCTGGGCCAACCACCCGCCTCCGAACCCGGTCACGATCAAGGTCGCGTACAGCGTTCCGATCGACAGCGCCTGGTACAGGCCCGTCAGGCCGCGCTCTTTCCCGCGCTCGACCATCACGGCGTCGCACACCACGTCGGACATGACGAAGCCGACGTTCACCAGAATCAGCAACAGTAACGCCGCGAGATAATTTAGGGTCTGCAATCCCGACAGAAGCAGCCAAGCCCCGCTCGTGACCAGCGAAACCGCGATCAAATGGGGCCGGCGCCGTTTCCCGGCCCACGGCAGGAAATCCGTCAACACGCCGAACAAGGGCTTGATCGTCAGGGGCAAGGTCATCCACGCGACGAACGCGGCAGACTGGGCGGGACCGAGGTGGAGCGCATCCTTCAGGTAATACGACACCGGCTCATACGCGATGCCGCCCATCCCTTGGGCGAAATAGTTGATCGCGAAGAACCACAGAAGCCGATCGCGCTTCATGGAGGCGTTCAGCCGCAGGACGACGAGCTTTGGTCCTCTTTCCCGGGGAACCACGGCATCACGATCACCTCGACGCCCATCTTGCGAATCATCTCTTCGGTGGCGGGGTCGGGCAGCTTCTGGTCGTAGCCGAGCACCAAAATATCGGGCTTCTCGCGCTTGACGGTCTCCGCGAAGCTCTTGGCGTCGCCGACGACCACCTTGTCCGCCACGCCCAGCTCCTCGATCCAGCGCTTGCGCGTGGCCGACGGCACCGCGTTGGGCTTATGGTTATGGGCGTCGTTGGACAGCACCACGACGAGCTTGTCTCCCAGCACCTTGGCGCTACGCAGCAGGCGCACATGGGCGGGATGAACGCGGTTGAAACAACCCGCGGCGAAGACGGTGACGGGCTTGCTCAGGACTTGTGGGCCGTGTCTTTGGGAGCCGGGGTCTCATCCTCGAGACCTTCCTTCATGCCCTTCTTGAACATGTTCACGGCGCGGCCGCACTGCTTGGCGAACTCCGGGATCTTGCTGGGTCCGAAAAGGATCAGCGCGACGACCGCGATGATGATGATTTCCGTCGTTCCAAGACCGCCCATGGGAGCTCCTCCGAGTACGAGGTCATTTTACCATTTTTGGGGTATTTGGTGTCAGGCTTACCGGTATTTGCGATATTGACGGCCGGGGCGGCCCGAATGGTATTAGGCTGGGGCGGCCCTAATGATGTTATGCGACTCTCCCTGCAGCATAACATGGCTTAGAACGGCATGCCCGGCCTGGCATTATTGTGATTTCCCCGCTACAATTCGAGAATTGAAGATTATCGTAAGCCGTGTTAGGCCGACCAGCATAATCACAAGTTAGTCGTTAATAACCATGAATAGAAGACACCAATTGCCCGGAATCATGGCAGTATCACTCATCGCCGCTGTGCTGGCCTCCTCGCTGACAGTCGCCTCCGCCCGCGCTTCCGGCGTCGACCCCGTTGCCGTACGATTAGCCGCGGCACTGAGTCTTCCTGATGCGGCGACGGACGACGGCCGCTTGATCGCCTTGGCGCTGGAGAAACTGGCCTCGACGCCCACAGGCCGCCCGCTCGCCCAGCGGTTCGCAGCCGAGGGACTGCGCGCCGGTGTCATCGTGGCGAGCATCGGCTCCGGCGTCAAGTACTCCGCCGGTGCGGGCTATGTGGGACAGTTTGGGAGCACCGATCCGACGCAGGACCCGATGGTCGTCGGGATCAATTCGGACTGGCTGAGCTGGGCACGCGCCCAGGGCTGGAGCACGGACCGGCTTGCCCGTGCCGTCGCGGGCGTCCTCGGCCACGAGCTGCTCGGCCACGCGCTCGAGGGCAGTCTCGCGCGGCGCAAGGGGCTGCTCGACGCCTACGGTCTTTACGACGGCAACGAGTTAGGCGCCTCTCTCTCCGGGTGGCTCGTCGCCGACGACCTCGGCCTCGAAGAGGAGCCGCTGATGCGCGACTACCTCGCCTCGCCCGAGGCGCTGCGGCGCGACATCGAGACGCGCGGCGAATTCTACGCCACGGCCATCCCTCTCTCCGACTTGCGCTCCGGCGCGACGCGGGAGTACGCCGAACGCAAGGAGCGGCTAAAGACCGCTCGCGCCAACGACGTGGATTACGGCGAGCGCAACGCCTTCCTCCTCCAGATCATCGAGCACTTCTCTTCCGCCCACTCCGCGGGGGATCCCCTGCACCGTGACGCCGCGGCGATGTCGTTGATTAAGAAGGACTGTGAGGCCTCTCGAGACTCGTATCTCCCCGCACGCAAGAAGCTGCTTGGCGGTCTCGAGCGCGCCTACGACCGGGCCGAGAGTCGCCTCGCCGATGCTCCGCGCGGCAGGGAATTCGCGCGCCAGGCGGGCGACCCGGCGTTCGACGAATGGGAGCGCGAGAACTCAGCGCGCGACGCGGAGCTTCGCCGCCGCTTCGCCACCCGAGCCGCACCCGCCAAGCCTGCCGTCAGGGCCGGCAGCGCCGGAGGCGTCACGATGGACGAGCTCGTTACACTCTACAAACGCGACGTCTCGGAGAATCCTGGGCATTGGCCATAAAGCGCCCGGACACACGCCTGAACTTTGCTCTATGAAAGCTTCGGTATTTATCGCTACGAGTCTTGACGGCTTTATTGCCAGGGAAGATGGCCGGATTGATTGGCTTCCTGCAGGGGAATCCTCAACCGATGCCGAGGATTATGGATACAAGGAATTTATAAACACAGTCGACGCGCTCGTGATGGGCCGCAAGACATACGAAACGGCATTGGGCTTTGGCGAATGGCCATACGGGAACAAGCCTGTCATCGTCCTGAGCAGCAAACCATTGAAGATTCCTGTGAAGATCGCCAAATCGGTTGAACATATGTCACTCGCACCCACGGAAGTGGTCCAGGCGCTCGCAAAGCGTGGGGCAACGCATTTGTACATTGATGGAGGCGCAACGATTCAGGGATTCTTAAGAGCGCGCCTGATCCAACAAATGACGATTACTCGAATTCCGGTTCTTCTTGGTCGCGGGATACCGCTGTTCGGGGCACTGGAGAACGACATCAAGCTGCGCCACATAGGCACCCGCCATTTCCCAAGCGGTTTTGTTCAGAGCAAATATGAGATTGCCGAATAACGATTTCCTTCTGCGAGGAGAACCCGCACCATGGCGCTGACCCGAGGCCGGATAAATCGCCATGTTTCGTTCATCGTGATCGCCCTAGTTGCGGGAGCGGTCGGCGCCTGCAAAGGCGACCGGGCCTCGTCGCCGGGCAAATTCGTTCCCTACGTCGAGATCACCGACATCACGTTCCGGCCGGACGGCGCCGGCAAATCCCTCGGCGGCCACACTTTGTGCCAGGTCCGGGATGAGAGCATCCGGAAGCTGTGGAACAAGCAGTCCCCCCATTTCGAGGGCCCGGTGTGGAAGGATGTCGCGCCGAACGCCGAGCACCGTTCGATCATCATCGGGGTGAGCTCGAAAGAGAGGCTCGTGCTCGACTCCCGTCATCCGTTCGCGGATGCCGCGACATTGTCCACGGACCCCGTCGAGGTGGACCGCCGCGCGGCCTTCGACGCGATTGCGTCCGCGTGCGTGGGGGCCCAGAAAACGAAGGATTCTCATAAGCACATGTTCGATAAGTGGATCTTCATCCCCCCCGTGATAACGTTCTTCGGCATGCTGCTGGGATATTTCCGCAAGAACTGGGAGGATGAGAAAACGAGGGAGGCCTACGACGTTGCTGTGCGCGTCTCTCGTTGGGCGGGCGCGATCGCGATGGCGGCGATGGTCGGGTTCGGCCTAATGACATTAAATCTCGAGTCGAGAGGGGCCGTGTTCGTGCTCATCGGCGCCGTTCTTTGGATTCCGGCGCTCGGCATCGCGTTCTGCTGGTTCACGCGGCCGGTGATTTATCTGTGCGCATACCTGTACTACCGCTGGGCGAACGCCGATGCGTAGCCTTTTGGCCGCGCTGCTGCTAAGCGCGACGGCCCAGGCCGCGAATCCTGACCTCATCAAGCGTCTCGGCCCTGACGCATACCGCAATGAACCGCTTCGCGCCCCTTTCGTCGCGGTTTACGCGAAGGGCAAGAAGGCGCTGATCTTCATCGCCGGCGATCACGGCGACGGCGTCGACAGCCCCGTGGGCAAGACGATCAGTGATTCGTTTAAGCGGTTCAAGCCCAAGGCCGTGGTGGTGGAGGGCCTGAGCGACGGCGGCGAGGCGTGGCTCAGGCAGGCAAAGGTGTTTGCTGAGACGAACACCAAGGCCTTCCCTGAGAATTACTATCCCGCTTATCTCGCGGACAAAGCCCATATCCCTTTTGTCGGAGGAGAGCCGACGCGAAAGCAAAGCTATGAGGCGTTAAAGGAGAAGGGATACTCCGCCGAGGACGTGATGGGCCTGGCCGCGGCGGCGAACGTCGGGGCGATGAAGCACAAGGACCCGCGTATCCTAGCGCAAAGCCTGGATGATTATCTGACCCGAGAGGCGAAGACGCTCGGAATGCCGGGCTACCGTTACGCCGATTATGAGAAGTGGTACGACCAACATGGCGGGATCGGGAAAAAGGCCAACGAGGTCGATGGGATGGACACGCGGCCGTACTACGAGAAGGACGCCAATTTTCTCCAGAAGATCGCCTACGACCTGGAGCTCGTCCGAGAACGCACGATCGTCGAGAGGATCGGGCGGATGTTGAAGGAGCATGACCGCGTGCTCGTGGTTTACGGAAGCGGGCATCTCGTGCGCCAGCGCGAGGTGTGGAAGGACGAACTGGGCTCGCCGAAAGACGAGAAACCGTACTAATTTGTAGAATGGCGCAATGAAGCGCCTACTCTTCGCCGCGGTCATCCTCTCCGCCTGCAGCGAGCCGTATAAAGGACCGAACCCTGTCGGCCACGCCTACTTCGCTCAGGCCGGGTGCATTTCGTGCCATAAGGTCGGCAACGAAGGCTCCGCGGTGGGTCCCGACCTCACTCTCGTCGGCTTCCGCCACTCCCCCGAATGGCTCGACCTGTTTATAAAGGATCCGACCGCGTGGAAGAAGGACACGCTCATGCCCAACAAGCGGATCTCCGACGAGGCTCGAGCCGAGATCGTGAAGTATCTGGTGGGTCAGAAGGGCGACGGCTGGACGAAGCCGTGGGCCGGCATCGAAGATCCGGCGCAGAAGGGTCTCGTGATCTACACGCGGGCGGGTTGCGTCGGCTGCCACGGGCCGCTCGGAGCGGGCGGCTATCCCAACAATAACGTGAAGGGCGGGCTGATCCCCAAGCTCAACGGCGTGTGGGAGGCGTACACGAAGGCGGAGCTGATCGCCAAGATCAAGAACGGGGTTCCCCACCCCGCGAAGGAGGACCCGAAAGGTCCGGAGCCGATGATCTGGATGCCGACGTGGGGCGAGAAGCTTGACGCGCAGGAG
>CALRXP010000164.1:0-6502 GCA_943372155.1 Candidatus Endomicrobiellum trichonymphae
AATCCTCCGACTCGGAGCGCGCCCTCGGGTGCCGCAGCTACTGCTCTGATGACGAATTTGGATTCCGCGTGTGATTTCCTGACGCAGGCCTCTTTGGGCCTCGGTCAGGATATGGCGAACGCGAGCAAGCCCCGTTCGAAGTCCGACATCGCGGGCACGGCGAAGGCGGCGGGCGACGTTAAGAGCTTCTCGACTCAGCGCGCTGAGGTGGACGCGATGATCGCGGAGGCAGCTAAGGTCGTGACGGCGCGTAACTCGCTGGTTGGCGGTAACGCGAAGTGCGGCGCCAAAACGGTTGATGTGTCGGCCGATAAGAACCATTCCGAGGCCATCAAGAACTTGACGGGCAAGGACGGCGCTCTTGAAGGTATGCTGTCGAGCGTCGGTAAGACCGAAATCAACGCGAATGGCGCGAAGGCGACCGCAGCTCAGACGAGCTGGAACAACGCCAAAACGCTGATTGAGTCCGTTACCAACACCTTCGGCAAGGATGGCTCGAGCGTGGATATGAGCAAGTTCGCCGCTTCGAGCTTCGCCACGCAGCTGGGTGATACGAAATTCGCTCAAATCAAGGGGCAGGTGGAGAGTGCCAAGAAGACCGCCTCCGAACAGTTGGACAAGCAGAAGGGCCTTAATGATAAGCTCGCTCCGCTCGTCGACTATTCGGCCAAGGCCTATACGGATAAGCTGCCTCAGGTGATCGCCGTCAACAAGAGCGTCGACACCGGAATCGGTACCCCGGCGGCGTCGATGGCGCCTCCTTACGAGTTGCCCAAAGCGACGCTGAAGAACCCGAAGGAGACCGCCCCGGCCGATGTCGCCGCTTCAGGTTCGAAGCTCCAGCAGATGGACAAGGCCATTGCCGCGGCGAAGCCGGACATCCAGCCGGCCACCGAGGCGATCGCGAAGATCAAGAAGGTCCGGGAGGGGGAGCCGACGGCGGAGCCGCCGGTCCCGGCGAACAAGGACTTTAATGGGACCGAGGCTGAGACTGGTCCGATCCGCAAGGCGATCCAGTCCGTGAGCGATATGCAGGAGCTCCAGGCCGCGCAGCTGAAGGCCGTGCAGGAAGGCTTGAACGGGCTCGGCGGTGAAGCCCCGAAGGCCGATACTGGTGCCTCGACGGGCGCTGTGGTGGCTCCTCAATAAGTAGGTCTTTAGACCCAGGCGTGAATTTGTCGGTGGAGCTACAATAATCATTGTCTCATCGTAGTACCGGAGAAGCCATGAAACCCCTGAATCCCATCATGGCCGTCTTGGCGATCGCGTCCGTCGGGGTCTTTCCCCTGCGGACGCTCGCCCGTGACGGCGCCACCCAGCCCGCGGCTGTGCCGAAGGGCGTGCCCGTCGAGGTCAAAGCCGAGGACGCAAACTCGATCACCCGCTTGACCGAGATTCTGGCGGAAAAAGATTCCGACGCTCGCAAGAGCGCCGCTCAGCGAATCTCTAGCTTCATGCTGAAGGAGTTCACGCTCCGGTCCGAACCAGGCAAGAAGAGCTTCGTCGGCCCGAAGACGGACCCCAAGGCGTTCGACTCCATGGCTCAGGGTTGGGTGAAGAGCCAGAAGCCCGCGGATCTCGCGATGCTCTATTTCGTGGTCGGACCGGGCGAGACCCAGCCGGATTGGGTGAAGACGGACTCCCTGCTCTCGAAGACGTTCGTTCCTCGCGACACGGAAGAGCGCCTGCGGCTTGCGCTGAAGGATTACACCGTGGTCGGCAAAGGGCAGGTTGTGAAGACGACCTCCGTTTCCGCGTTCCTCAACACGTCCGTCGTGCAGGCGAAAAAAGTATTCGACGACCCCCGCCCTATGCCCGTCATCGACGCCAGTGTTGAGGACAACAACACCACCGCGGTCGTCGCGCCCGGCACGGCCAGGGTGCCCACGTTGGGGGACGGCAGCCGGCGCGAATATACGCTCGACGACTATTACACCGACGGCGCGAAGGTCGTGGAGATTCGCGGACCGAATGATCCGGCCGATACGCTGCCGCGTAAAATTTCGATGAAAATTTATACGCAGCGCGACGCGAACGGCAAGCCGGTCGACGTGCTCGGAATCTTCGACATCACGGACACCGCCAACATCTTCGGCCAGTACTTCCCGCTCGCGGGCGGCGATCAAACGTTCGCTCTCGAGGACCGGAAGCCCGGGCAGCGGAAGTTCGAGCTCAAATTCGGCCCGGCGGACAAGAACGGAAACCAGAGCATCACTTTCGCGCGCCCCGATCCGGATAAGACCGGTCGAGGCACGAAGCTTGAAACGTCCGTTTTCGATCTATTCAACAAGCGCGCCGACCAAGTGGAGAAGTTGAGCCGCCTGTCGGACGGTGGCAGCGCCGTCGCGGTCGTCGGAGACCAGCAGTACTACGTTTTGCCTCAAGGCGGCGGCAAGAACGGCCTTCTGTTCTTCCCGAAGGCGATGATCGATAACCGCGGCAACGGCGATCCTCGCGACCTCGGCCCCGGACTGTATGCCGAGGTGGGACAGCGCAACGAGTCGAACGGACGCCCTGAGCGCGTGCCGGCGGGAGACAAGGGCGGACCTCACCTGGGTAAGCTCCCGAACGGCGAGGAGTGGCATCTCGAATGGAAGGGCGACGATAAGACCGGCGAGTGGGTGCCTGTGAAGGGTCCCGGCGATGTCATCAAGCCCCCGGCCCCGAAGCCGACGGACGCGGGCACCAGCACCGGCGGCAACACCGGCGCCGGCGGCAATACGGGCGGAAACGCAGGCGGCCCCGGGCTGTCCGTGAAAGACATGCTGGCGACGTTCTTTAAGATCCCGATCGAGGCCGGCAAGTGCAAGGTCAATGACGACGACACGAAGGACATGGATCCCGCCCTGAAGGACAAGTACGGGATCGTGGCCTGCACTCTCACCGCCGAGGACGGCCTGCAGCAGATCCTGATCGTCCCCAAGAGCGACAAGAACCCGAAGCAGCAAATGGTGTTCGGCACCATCGAGGCGCAGAAGGCCCAGGGCACGGAAGGCAAGGATGACTACAAGCCGGCCACTCCGCGCTACGTACTGCAGAGGGCGCGCATCGTGGATCACTTCCTGGTTCTCGTGTTCGACAAGCAGATCCAGTACCTTGATCTGCTGGCCGCGGGAGACGACGGTAATTTCAAGCTCCGGGGGTTCGTGTCCGATAAGAAGGCCGGAGGTGACAAGAACTCCGGCTTCTGGGACATGGTCATCTTCCTGGACGCCATGAAGAACTACATGGACGTTTCGGACGCCGTGTTCGCCAAGCTGAAGGTGGACGTGCCCAAGAATGTCGCGGAGGTCACCGGCGGCAAGGAATGGCGCGTCAGCGGCTCCTACAACGGGAAGGATTTGTCCGTGCTCGTCGTGTGGAACGGCGAAAGCGCCCGCGTGTGGCCGAAGCTCGAGAGGTCGGGCGACGTAGCGCCGACGGGCGCCGGGCCGTACGAGAAGCTCAACGGCGTGTCAAACGTGTTCGAGGCCGAGGTGAGCTCGGAAGACGCGCCGTTTAAGGACGACTTCGCGATCCCCGAGGGCTACTCCTTGGTTCGCACGGGCGACAAGGCGACGGACATCGCCCTGTACGAGTCGAAGGATCCGACGGGTAAGAAGGATCCGAACAAGTATTACCTGATGCTTAAGTACGTGGGGTACGATCCCGTGGACGCGTCGAAGCCCGACGGCGAGAAGACGACGAAGATCTTCCGCCAGAAGCAGTTCGAGGCGTTCAACGAGGTTAATCCGCTGCCCAGCGGCCTTCAGATGCAGGGTCTCGTGACGCCGAAGCCGCAGGTGTTGGCCCGTGGCGAGCTGTCTTACCGCTTCATCTCAGGGTCGAGCAAGGCCAGGGGCGTGCTGGCGGCGTTCCAGAATAAGCAGGTGAGCGGCGACAACCAGAAGAACAAGGCCGCCAACTGCGTGGGGCCGATCGTCTGGTGGGGCGTGGGCGACCGCGCCGCGGCGATGGACATCTGCAAGAACGATAAGTTCTGACCGGACTACGGCCCGGGACCTTAGGCCTACAAGGCCTAGGTCCCGGGCCTTCTTTTTTGATGGGTCCCTAGGCCCTGACAGGTGGACTATCCTCTGCTACACTGAGGGCAGGTCGCGCCCCTCATGAAACCCCTCGCGCGTCGTGCCGTCGTCTGGGCCGTGTGTGCCGCCATGCTCGCGGCGCAATGGCCGGCGTCGGCCTGGGCGGCCGCCGGCGGCGGCGAGCCGAAACCTGCGGAAGCGATGAAGATGTTCCGCGACTTGGGCGTTTACAAGGACGACGCGGACCCGCTCAAGACCTATCTGGCCAATGCCGACGGGACGCTGACTCCCATCGGCAAGACCCTATTCCTGTCGCTCAAGGCGCGCTATAACCCCGCCGAAGAAGTCGAGTCGATGAAGCCGATCTTCGACCGTCTGCGCAAAAACGGCGAGTTCACCGAGCCCAAGCAGGACGCCGCGGCGCGGGCGATGAAGCAGTTCGAGCAACGGTTCGGAGAACTGGACACGTCCAAGCCGGGTAGCGCGGAAGCGTCGCTCGAGGAGTCCTTCCGCAACGGCGCGCTGCGCGAGGCGCTCATGACCGGCGCCGCCATCACCGACCCGCCCAAGCCCGGCTCGTTCTCTCAGGTGCAGGTCGGGGACAACTTCGAGTTCTGGGACAAGGACGGGTTGGCGTTCCGGATGACGAAGAACCAGGTCACGACCTACAACCGCGAGCTGCAGAAGAGCCAGCGGGCGATGAACCAGAACCGCCCGCCGCAGGTGGCGGCCATTCCCGAGACCGGCCGGTATAACTACGAGATGCTCCAGTACAGCTTCTGGCGCCTGAAAAACCAGGAGACCGAGTACGTCAACGCGACGCGCATCGACCGCATGATCGCGATGGCCGAGCTGCTGGGCAAGCAGTATCCGACCGACATGTGGTTCAACGAAAAGGGGCTCGAGGAGGACCTGCGTCGCCAGGCGAAGGCCAAGGTTTACAGCCATCGCGGCGAGACCTACAGCGTGTTCGACATCGTCGAGGCCAAGTTCGCCGCGCGCGACAAATACATTGAAGGGGCCAAGACGGCGGTGACGCGCTTCGAGACGGACATGAACCGGCTGAAGGGGGCGCCCACGATCACCGACGCGCAGGTGGCGACGATGTCCCTCGACGAGCAGAACGCCCTGCGCTGGCTGAGCTTGACCGTGCTCGAGACGCAGATGTTCCACATCAAGAACCAGGGCGAGCGCGTGGATCCGACCTCGCCCGACGCGCAGGCGATCATGAACATCGTGGACAAGTCGGACATGACCCACGCGCAGAGGGAGGCATACAAGGCGCAGGGGCGCCTGATGAAGGAGCGCCTGGACAAGCTGAAGGAGATCCTCGATCGGACGCGTAAGGCGCTCAACAACGCGGACTATGCCGGCAGCCTGGATTCGGTGCAAGCCGCGCTTTCCTCGACTCAGAAGGAGCTGGGCGACCTGTCGGTCGATTACTCGATCTACCTGGAGGCGCCGTCCACCGCGTTTCTCGCGAAGGCGCAGGCCTCCGCGACTTTTAACACCTACAACCCGTTCAAGATTGTGAACGGCGCCTTCTCCACCGGCCTGCGCGCGGGGTATAAGATTCTTCCCGAAATCAAGGTTTTCGGCTATACGGTGATGTCCGGCGGGGCGCAGTACGCCGAGGACATGAAGGTCATCGACGGGGACGGCACGCGGGCGCCGATGGCGAAGACCTACACCGCGATCGCCGGCCTCATCGCCTCCGGTCGTCGGGAGGATTGGGCCAAGGCCCGGCAGATGGTCATGGCCATGAATCCGAAGGCGACCGAATACTCGATGAGCACCTCGGCCGGCGCTGACCCGGCGAAAGTCAACGACGCTTTGCGCATCTCCGCCTCGCTGAAGGCTTCTCACGACCGGATCAGCGCGGTCACCGAGACGAACCGGACGCTCGACGCCACCGCGTCCTTCCTGACCTGGACCGTGAGCGTCGCGTTGATGGCCCCGATGGCGCGCGGCCTGCTCAACGGAGTCGGCAAACTCAGCGGCTATGGCAGCGGCATGATCGTGAGGGGCACCGAGATGGGCGGCGTGGGGGGGCTGGCGGTCCGCGCCTATGGACGAAGCATGCTGGTGGTCGGAGAGATTGCCAAGCACAGCGCGGCGCGCCTGCAGTCGCTCGAGCCGGACGCGGGACGGGTCAAGGCGTTCGCGGGGGCTAATCCCGCGGCGCAGTATCTCGTGGCGAGCGGCGCACGCTCGATCAGCGTGATGACGAGACAGGCGACTTTCACAGCGCTTTCCGGCGGTATCTCGGCCGGCTTCACCGTCGGAACCCATCTCTTCGACATGGCGACGAACCGGATCGGAGGCGTGAAGATCGGTAGTTGGCAGGCCATCGAGCCGGGCCACACGATGTTCTCCGAGGATTGGGACGGGATCGGCAAGGCGGCCGCGGCCGGCTTCAAGGGCGGCGCGTGGTGGGCCAACGAATCGCTCGACCTTGGCATTATCCGGATCCCCAC
>CALRXP010000165.1:0-6498 GCA_943372155.1 Candidatus Endomicrobiellum trichonymphae
GGCGACTGGAATGACCGCATTCATGCCGTTCATGAGCTCGAGTACATGCACGACGAGGGTCTCGCGGGCCTCGCCGTCGCGGTCGACGACGGCGACTGGCAGGTGCGCATGACGGCGGTGCACGCCATCGGGCCGCGCGGCGTGGAGGGAGCGCCGATTCTCAAACGCCTGCTCAAATACGAGCCGTGCCCCGTGGTGCGCCTGATGACCCTTCACAATCTCGGTAGCCTGGGTCCCGAGGGGGAGGAGGCGAAGGCGATGGGCTGGATCAGCGACGCCAGCAACAAAGAGGTCAACGCCTGTCGGGATCAACCCGGGCCGGGACGCGCGCCGTGGGCGCGGGGTTATGTGAAAGCCGCGCCGACCAGAACCAGCGCGTTGAACGACTGGAAAGCCGATCCGAGGCGGAAAAAAACCGCCAAGCTGCGCGACTCTCAGCCGGCCGACCCTGAACCGGAGGAGATCCCTGAGAACTCGGTCGTCACCCGCGATCCCGTGTTGACTCCGAAGGTCGCCGCCCCGGCTCCCAAGCCGTCGCGTGCGAAGGAAAACCTGCCCGCGCCGACCAAATTCCAGCGCCACACCGAGCTCGACGCCTTGCTCGACGAAAGCACGACGACGATCGCCCGCCGCGGCGTCGTGCTCGAGATGCAGGGCCGAAGCACCGCGGCGCCCGAGCATCTGCCCTGGCCCGTCGCGCCGGTCCCGCGCGAGCATGAGGTGAACGCGCCGGGGACCATCATGGCCGACGCGGGCACGGCGAAGACTCCTCACGACGCCATTCCCGATCTGCTACGCGCGCTCAAGAAGGGGGACGTCTCCACGCGCGCGCGCGCCGCCGACGATCTGGGGCATCTCGGCGCGAAGGCTGCCGAGGCCGTATCCGCCTTGATGGCCGCGCTGGCCGACCGTGCGCCGCGCGTGCGCGCCAGCGCCGGGCTCGCGTTGGGCAATATCGGCGCACAGGACCCGCGCGTGGTTCCGCTGCTGACCAAGGCGTTGAAAGACAGAAGCGAGGACGTGCGCTACGCGGCCGTGCTGGGTCTCTCGCGTATCGACACGCCCGAGGCGCGCGACGCCTTCAACCGCCACGTGAGCAAGGAGGCGCGCAGCGCCATCGACCGTCCCCGGTCCAAAGCCCGGTGAAAAACCCTACAATCCCGCTATGATGACCGAACTCAATGAGATCGAGGCCCGCGTCCTGGGCGCGCTGGTCGAGAAGTCCTTGACCACGCCCGAGTCCTACCCTCTGACCCTCAACAGCCTGGTCTTGGCGTGTAATCAGAAAACGAGCCGCGATCCGGTGATGAATTTGGAGGAACCCGTCGTGGCGCAGGGCCTGCACAGCCTCATCGAGCGCAGCCTCGCAGGACGCATTCACGAGCCGGGCAGCCGCGTGCCGAAGTTCATGCATCACGCCGAGATCATGCTCGAGGGCGCCGACGCGAAGTCCATCGCGACGATATGCGTGCTTCTGCTGCGCGGAGCGCAAACCGCGGGCGAGATCAAGACGCGCACCGACCGCCTGTGCGAGTTCGTGAGCAGCGCCGAGGTCGAGTCGCTGTTGCAGGATATGTCGTTGCGCGCCGAGCCGTGGGTGGCGAAGCTTCCGCGCCAGCCGGGGCACAAGGAGTCGCGCTACCGCCAGCTGTTCACGGGCGGCGCCGCTCCGGCTCCCGTCGCGGCGCCCGCGCCGGCGCCCGTCGTCGCGAAGGCCCCGACGCCGGACCGCGTCGCCGAGCTCGAGAAGCGCGTGGCGGCGCTCGAAGAGGCGGTTAAACGCCTCGCCCCGGGCGCGTGAGGGTTTTCGCGCTGCTGTTGCTCGCGCTGCTCGCGGGCTGCGCGGCGGGCCCCGACGTGGACTGGGTGAAGATTCCCGGCGGGCGCTTTCATATGGGCGCCGACGACGGCCCGGCGGACTCCAAGCCGCGTCATCTCGTCGAAGTGCGGCCGTTTCAGCTCGCGCGGACCCTCACCACGAAGTCCCAGTACGCACGGTGCGTGAAGGCGGGGCGCTGCGAGGCGCCCGGCTGCCAATGGCCGGTCGCTAATGGAGCGGAGAATCATCCCGTCGTGTGCGTGAGCTGGGACGACGCGCGCCGCTACGCCGAGTGGGCGGGCGGACGCCTGCCCTCCGAGGCGGAGTGGGAGTACGCCGCGCGCGGCGCCGGCGAGGAGTGGACCTTCCCCTGGGGCGAGGCCGCTCCCACGTGTGAGCTGGCCCGGGTGAGCGGCTGCGGGGGCCATGGGGCCGCGCCGGTGTGCGCCACGCCCAAGGGAAACACCGTGCTGGGCCTGTGCGACATGGCGGGTGAGGTCTGGCAGTGGACGGCGGACGGTTATCACCGTTCGTATGAAGGCGCGCCGGCCGACGGCAGCGCGTGGCAGGATCCTTACTCGAAGGCGCGGGTCAATCGCGGCGGGTCCTGGGACTATCACGAACGCGTCATCCGGTCCTACGACCGCAATCAGACCGAAGGAAGCGCGCGCAGCGACGACCTCGGCTTTCGACCCGCGAAGTAGCTATTTCTCGGCGAGGATCATCGCCATCCAGATGCGCTCGACCTTGCCCGTCTTGTCGGCGCCTTCCCAGTAGACGTGGGATTTTTTAAAGCCCGCCTCGGCCAACAGCTCGCGCACCTCGGGGATGGTCCAGAGCCGCCAATCGTAGGTGAAGACATCGCGAACGATCTTGCTTCCCTTGGGCTTGAAGTGGACGGCGACACGGGCCTCGTGGGTCACGGGATCGAACCCGTACTGCTCCCAGTAGTAGACGAACCCGGGGTAGGCGGTGCGCTCGAAGACCCTCGTGTGCGTGCCGGGGCCGCCGAAGATGTCGAGGGCCAGGACGCCGCCGGAGCGGAGGCTCTTGCGGCAATTGACGAAGTAGCGCTTGAGCGTCGCGCGTTCTTTGAAATTGAAGTAGGAGAAGTTCTGCGCGAGGATCAGGTCGGCGGCGGGGCCGGGTGTGAGGACGTTCTCGCGAGCGAGGGTCAAGCGGCGGCGCTGGGACGGCGTGAGCGTGGGAAGATAATGCGCCCGGCCGTAGTCGAGCGCTTCTCCGGAGAGGTCCCGGCCGTGGGCGCGGTAATCCGGGCCGAGCTTGACCCACTCGCGGCAGACGCCGAAGGTACCGCAGAAGTCCTCGCGCAGGCGCTTGGGATTGCGGCCCCGAAGCTCCCGGTACAGATAGCGGAAGAAGCCGACGTCGGCCGCCGGGTTTTGAAGGGCTTTGGCGTAGAGGGCGTAAATGTCGATGACGGATATTACCAGATCGGCGCGACTTGATTTTTTTCCGTTAGCGGCCCACACTGGGGGGTGCTCACGCGTTCCGCCCGACTTCTCTTTCTTTTCCTCATAGCGCTGGCCCCGGCGTGCTCCACCCCGAAGAAGCCGACGATCGGGGTGAGCGTGGCCACGATGCAGGAGGCGGTGTACTCCTTCATGAGGAAAGCCATGCTCGAGAAGAGCTCCGCGGACGGCGTCGAGCTGGTCTGGGTCTCGGCCGACAACAGCGAGGCCAAGCAGCGCGCCGACGTGCAGGGCTTGATCGCGCAGCGCGTGGACGTGCTCGTGCTCCACGCGGTGAACACGGCGACGGCGGCCGAGCTCGTGGGGCTCGCCGACAAGGCGGGCATTCCCGTCATCGCCATGGACCGCCTGCCGTCGAACGTCGCGGTGCGGCTGTACGTGACGGCCAACAGCCGCCTGGTGGGACGCTACCAGGCCCAGCGCCTGGCGCTCGAGCTCGGCGGCAAAGGGAACGTCGTTCTCCTCGAGGGCGAGGCGGGCAACGCGACGGCGAGGGACATCACCGCGGGCAATCTGGAGATTTTGGCGGGCTATCCCGAAATCAAGATCGTGACGCGCCGCGCGCACAAGAACTGGGCGCGCGACCTGGCGAAGGCCACTGTCGAAGAGGCGTTCGCCAAGACGACGGGCGGAATCCAGGGCATCCTCGCCAACAACAGCGGCATGGCCATGGGCGCGCTCGAGGCCGTGGAGGCCCGGCCCGACTCTTCGCTCGTCGCCGTGATCGGGGCGGACGCCGACCGGGACGCGTGCGAGGCGATCGTGGAAGGCCGGATGTCCGCGGACGTGGACAAGATGCCGTCGGAGATCGCGCGCGCGACCTACCAGGCCGCGCAGGTCGTGCTGCGCGGCGAGCGCCTGACCGCCGACGCCGTGGTGGAAAACGGCGGGGTGCAGGTGGACGTGCGCCTGACGCCGGTGAGGCTGATCACGAAGGAAAACGTGAAGCCCGCGATGGAGTACCGCTGGGGGGACCTGTGACCGCGTCGAACAAACGTCTGTTCGGCTTTCTGCTCTTCGGCGGTCTCCTGCCCGTCGCCTTGGTCGCGGCGTCGGTCTATGTCGTGGCGTCGTCGCGCTTGCGCGAGCGGGTCGCGGTGCAGCTCGCCATCTCGGCGGAGCAGGTCCGCGACCGCCTGGACCGGGAGATGTACGACCGCCACCTCGATCTCAAAACTCTAGCCGACGCGCCCGCCCTCGCGGAGCAGCCTCAGGCGATCCTCAGCGCGTTCGCCCGGGCGTCGTCGAAGAAATACCCCAATCTAAGCCGCACGCTGTATCTGTGCCTCGCCGTGGTGGGCGCGGACGGCCAGCCGGTCGCCGAGGCCGGCGCCTGCGAGACCGCGGGCCGGCGTGACCGCGGCGCGCCCGGGACGGTGTACACGGCGACGACCCGCGCCTTGCGCGACGGGGCTCCGGTGCTCGACGTTTTTTTCCCGCTGGCGGCGGGCGGCGAGCGGCTGGGTCTGCGCGTGACCGAGGACCTGCGATCGCTGTCGGATCTGCTGGTCAAGGAGCGCTTGCCCGGCGGACTGGCTCAGGACGTGGTGGTTTACTCGCCCGAAAACCAGATGCTGGCGCGCAAGATCGGCGATCCCGGCGCGAGCGTCGTCGAGGCGTATCCGCTGCTCGACCGGGCGGATGCGCCGGCGGCGTTCTCCGCGCGCGGCGCTTTGCCGGGAGGACGACCCGCCCTGGCCGCGGCGAACACCATGGCCGGGCTGGCACCGCCGCTCGACGCGCTGAAGTGGCGAGTCGCCGTGATCCAGCCGCTCGACGACCTGAGCGAGCCGACCTTGATGCTCCTGGACGAGCTGCGCCGCCTGCTCGGCGCCGCCGCCGGCGTCGCCGCGCTCGTGGCGATCGCCGGGTGGGCGTATTTCTTCTGGAACGGCGTCGATTAGGGAATCGTCAGGGACGCCGACAGGCCGGGCGCGGAGTCGGTGCCGACCAGGATTTCGAAAGAGCCCGGCTCGGTTTTATACTTCATGTCGAGGCCGTAGAAGCCGAGCTCGTTCGGGCCGAGGGCGAAGCCGACCTTGCGCTTCTCGCCGGGCTTGAGCGAGACGAGCTCGAAGCCCTTGAGCTCCGCCACGGGACGGGTCACGCTCGCGGCCGGCCGGTGGATGTACAGCTGGACGACCTCGTCGCCGGGGCGCGCGCCCGTGTTCTCGACCGTCACGTTGATCGAGAAGCGGCCCGTCTTATCGGCGGCGGTGATCAGGTCCGAGACCTTGAATGACGTGTAGCTCAGGCCGTGGCCGAAGCGGAACAGCGGGGTCACCGCCATGTCGAGATACTTCGACGTGAAGTGATCGGACTCCACGGGGGGCCGGCCGGTGTTCTTGTGGTTGTAGTACAACGGCACCTGGCCGAGCGTGCGGGGGAAGGTGATGGGAAGCTTGCCGCCGGGATTCTCGTCGCCGAACAGCACGGCGGCGATCGCGGGTCCGCCCTCGGTGCCGGGCTGCCAGGCCTCGAGGATCGCGGGCGCCTTCTCCGCCAGGCCCGAGAGCGTCAACGGGCGGCCGTTGAGCAAGACGACGGCGGTCGGCTTGCCCGTCGCGAGCACGGCCTTGGCGAGATCGAGCTGGCGGCCGGGAAGGTCGAGGAAGGCGCGCGAGGACGCCTCGCCGCTCATATCGTTGTTCTCGCCCAAGACGAGGACGACGGCCTCGGCGTCCTTGGCCGCGGCGACCGCCTTCGCGAACCCCTCATCGGAATCGCCCGTGAGCGCGCAGCCGCTCGAAAAGACGACCTTCGTGCCGGGCAGGGCGGCGCGCAGGCCCGCGAGAACCGTCGTCGCCTCGGACGCCTGGCCGTTGCCGCTCCAGGAGCCGAGCACCGAGCCGCCGTCGTCGGCGACGGGCCCGATCACGGCGAGCGTCTTGAGGGTTTTGGCGAAGGGCAGCACGCCGCCGTCGTTCTTGAGCAGGACCATCGAGCGGACGGCCGCGGCCTTCGCGACCGCGCGCGCCGTGGCGTCGGGGGCCGCCGGCACGGCCTTCTCGTCGGCGTACGGCCGCTCGAACAGGCCCATGCGGACCTTCACGCTCAGGATGCGGCGCACGGCCTCGTCGATCGTGGCGAGGGGGACCTTGCCGCCCTCGACCAGCTTGGGCAGCTCGGCGTTGTACAAGGCGCTGTTCATCTCCATGTCCACGCCGGCGGTGAGACCGCGGCGCG
>CALRXP010000166.1:0-6490 GCA_943372155.1 Candidatus Endomicrobiellum trichonymphae
GACCCAAAGAATCTGCAGGTCGGACGGAGTCACGCCGGGAACGCGGCTCGCCTGGCCGAGCGTGCGCGGGCGCAGGCGCGACAGCTTCTGGCGGGACTCGTTGGTGAGCGCGCCGATCGTCGCGTAGTCGAGGTTCTCCGGAATCTCCACGAGCTCGGCCGCTTTCAGGCGTTCAGCGGAGCCGCGCTCGCGGCTGATGTAGGGCTCGTACGAGGCGCGGATCTCGCGCTGTTCGGAGACCTTCGCCATGGACCACGGGGTCAGATCCGAATCCCGCGCTTCCCCCCCGTTAAGGACGAGGTCTCGGTAGCGAAGGAACTTCTCGCGCGCCTCTGGGGCGATGAGGCCGAGGGCGAAGCCTTTCTCGAGCAGGCGCAAGTCGGCGTCGTCCGCCCGCAGGCTCAGGCGGTTCTCGGCGCGGGCGGTGAACATTCGGTAAGGCTCGTCCACGCCGCGCACGACGAGATCGTCGATCATCACGCCGAGATACGCCTCGTCGCGGCCGAGGCGAAGGCTGTCGGATGAGTTCGCCGCGCGCAGCGCGGCGTTAACCCCGGCGAGCAGGCCCTGGCCCGCGGCCTCTTCATAGCCGGTGGTACCGTTGATCTGCCCGGCCAGGAAAAGGCCGGGCACCGCCCGCGACTCGAGGGTGTCGGTCAGCTGGGTCGGCTGGCAGAAATCGTATTCGATCGCGTAGCCGCAGCGCGTGAGCAAGGCGTTCTCAAGTCCGGGGATCGTCGCGACGAGCGCGCGCTGGGCGTCTTCGGGCAGGCTCGTGGACATGCCGTTGAGGTAGATCTCGTGGGTGTTCCAGCCCTCGGGCTCGAGGAACAGCTGATGCCGCTCCTTGTGCGGGAACTTCACGACCTTGTCCTCGATCGACGGGCAGTAGCGCGGCCCCACGCCTTCGATCTTGCCGGAGTACAGCGGCGAGCTCGCGAGGTTCTCCCGGATCGTCCGGTGCGTGCGCTCGTTGGTGTAAGCGACGTAGCTCGGCAGCTGGGGATTGGCGATCGTCGTGTTGAAATGCGAGAAAGGCTTGGGGACTGCGTCGCCGTCCTGCCGCTCGAGCTTGGAGAAGTCGATCGTGCGGGCGTGCAGGCGCGGCGGCGTGCCGGTTTTCAACCGGCCGACGGCGAGGCCGAGGGATCGGAGCGATCCGGACACGCCCAGCGCGGGCGCCTCCCCCCCGCGACCGGCGGCGTGGGTCTGCAGACCGACATGGGCGAGGCCGTTGAGAAAGGTGCCGGTCGTCAGCACGACGGTCTTCCCTTCATAGCGCGTGCCGCGCCGGGAGATGACGCCGCGCAGATGGCTGCCTTCCGTCCACAGCTCCCACGCCTCGTCCTGCACCGGATCCAGATTAAGGCAAGACTCGACGACAGATTTCTGGCCGGCGCGATAGGCCGCCTTGTCGCACTGCGCGCGCGGCGAGCGCACGGCCTGGCCCTTGCTCAGGTTCAGCGTTTGAGAAAAGAACGATGAGCGGTCGGCGGCCTTGGCCATCTCGCCGCCCAGCGCGTCGAGCTCGCGCACCATCTGACCCTTGCCGACGCCGCCGATGGACGGATTGCAGGACATCGCCGCGATCGTGTCGAGGTTCTGGGTGAGCAACAAGGTCGCACGTCCCATCCGCGCGGCGGCGAGCGCCGCTTCGACGCCGGCGTGGCCGCCGCCGACGACGATGACGTCGTAGCGCCGAGGGAAGAGGACGTCAGCCATAGAGCAGGGCCTTGAGCGTCTCGACGGGCAGCCATCCGAGCATGAAGGCGGCGATCACGACTTCGATCTGCAGAACGAGCGCGAACAACAGCGGAAGAAGCGCGCGCGGCAGGGGGCGGTGCGGCGGCAGAGCCTTCAGGCCGAGGGCGCCGCCGACGAGCATCCACAGGCCGGCGAGGCCGACGACCGCCTTGTAGCCCGCTTCCCACCGCATGAACGTGACGATGGTTTCCGGTAGCATGGCGGCGAGCTCAACGGCATTAAGACCGAGCAGGAAGGTCGCCAGGAGACGCCATTCAGATCGCGGGACGCCGCGGCCGACATGAATCCCGGGCAACGCCCACACGATCATGAGTGCGCCGAACGCGTACTTGGGAATCCCATTCTTGACATAAACCACCGTCAAAATTAAGGGGATCGCGCACCAGAAGAACGAAGTGGCGACCTTGAGGGGCAGCCAGCCGTCTTTCAGCCAGCGAAGCAGCACGGCGCAAAAACCAATGAGCGCGCCCATCAGCAACGGCTGCCACAGCATGACCTTAAGCCAGAAAAAAATTCCTTGCGGCCCCATCGGCACCGAGGCGTTCGCGTCCGGGAAATCGAAGGGCTTGAAGCGGTAGAACACCGCGGCGGCCAGCAAGGTCAGGCCGTAGACGATGACCGCGTCCAGCCAGGAGCGCTCCTCGACGCAGGCCGCGGCGGCCTTCGCGGGCGAGACGAGGAACAGCCGGCCGAAGTTCAGGGCTTTTTTCATGAGAGGGCTCCCGCGGCGTCGGCGTCGAAGCCCTTGCGGGCGGAGAGGCAGACCCAGCCGCCCACGCCGAGCGCTAGGCAGGCGGCGAGCAGGGCGCGCGACAGGCCGAAATGATCCGAGCCCCAGCCGATCAGCGCCGGCGAGGCCGCGTCGCCGAGCAGGTGAATGACGAAGATGTTGGCGGCGAAGGCCATCGAGCGCTTCTCGAGCCGCGTGACGGAAACGATGGCCGCGTTGAGCGGCCCCATGTTGAGGAACAGCATCATCTCGGCGAGAAAGAGAAAGCCGATGGAGATTTTCAGCGACGGCGCCGCGATTGCGAGCGCAGCCAGCGGCATCCCGAGGAGCAGGCCCCAGCCGGAGACCCGGAGGTCGGCGGTCGAATCGGAACGGCGCAGGCGATCGGACAGCCAGCCGCCAAGCAGGCTGCCGGCGAGGCCGGAGAGCACGGTGACCGCGCCGAACAGAAGCCCCGCGCGTCCGACGGTGAGGCCGAAGTTGCGGTGGAAGAACGTCGGCATCCACACCGCGAAGCCGCCGAGGGCGAAGGTCATGCCCGCGCCGGCGTAGGTGATGAGGCGGAAGGTGCGAACGCTCCAGACCTCGCGATAGCCTTCAACCGGCGGCGGCGTCGCCTCGTGCGGCTTGTCGCCGGGCAGGAGCAGGCAGAGGGCCGCGAGGAGCAGGCCGGGCAGGCCGACGACCCAGAACGCGTGCCGCCAGCCCAGGAGCTCGCCGAGCTTCCCTCCCCCCGCGTAGCCGAGGGCCGAGCCCACGGGAATGGCGAGGCTGAAGATGGCGAGCGTGCTGCCGCGCTTCTCCGGCGGGAAGCGCTCGGCCACGAAGGCCGGAGAGATCGCGCCGTAGCACGCCTCGCCGATGCCGACGGCGGCGCGCGAAAGAAACAAGGTTCCGTATCCGGTCGCCAGGCCCGCCATCCCGGTCGCCAGGCTCCAGATGCCGACGCCGCCGGCGATCCACGGCTTGCGCCCGCGCGAGTCGGCGAACCAGGCGATGGGCGGCGCAGCCAGCATGTACACGACCATGAAGGCGGAAGCCAGGCTGCCGGCCTGCGCGTCCGTGAGGTGAAGGTCGCCCGAGATCAGGGGGAGGAGAGCGTAGACGATCTGGCGGTCGACGTAATTGAGGATGTTCACCGAGAGGAGCAGGGCCAGCACTCCGCGCGGCGAGGAGATCACGGGGTGCGAACCTTGTAGACGGCGTCCCCGACGCGTACGCGGTCGGCCACGGAGCAGACGACGGTCTCGCCGGACAGGGCGCTTTGCACGCAGCGCTTGCCAACGGCCAGGCGTTCGACGCGCTGGGATAGGTCGGTTTCACGGCCTTTGACGCGAAGGGCGTCGCCGGTGGAGACCGGTTCCTCGAGGAGGATGGTCATCTCGTGCTTCTTGGCGTCGTAGGAGCGGACCTTACCCAGGAACGGCGCGCCGACGATCTGCTCGTCGGGCGAGATGCCGGTGACGGGCGTGCGATGAAGAGCGGCCGGCTTGGGCGATTTTTTCGCGGCTTTAGAGGACGGCATAGAGTTGATCCCTCACTTTCCGATGCAGAACTTGGAGAATATTTCGTCGAGCACGTCTTCCGTCGCGCCTTCGCCGCGCGCTTCGCCGACGAGAGCGAGGACGCGTCGCAGCCGGTCGGCGGCGCGGTCTTCCCACGCGCCGGGGCGGGCGGCGACTTCGGCGCGCGCGGCGGCGAGCTCGGCCCGCGCGGACGTCAGCGCGTCGAACTGGCGGGCGTCGTCGAGCAGAAGCTCGCCTTCGTCGGCGGGTGAAGCGCCCGCGGCCGCGGCGATCGCGGCCTCGAGCGCGGATATCCCCTCGCCGGTGAGAGCGGAGCAGGCGACGCCGCCCTCGAGCCCGGCGACGGCGGGCAGATCGGACTTGTTGCGCGCGACCACCAGCTTGGTCCCGCGGCGTTGGGCGGCGGCGGCGACATACGCGCGGGTCCGGGCCTCGGCCGCGTCGGGGACGCGCGCGGCGTCGACGACGAGGACGGCGACCTCGCACGATTGCAGCGCCCGCTCGGCGCGTTCCACGCCCTCGCGCTCGGCCGCGTCGGCGGCGCCCTCGCGCAGGCCGGCGGTGTCGATCAAGGTCATCGTCGTGCCGCCGAACTCGGCCTGCTCCTCGAGCAAATCTCTCGTGGTGCCCGGCGCGGCGGTGACGATCGCGCGCTCGCGTCCGAGCAGGGCGTTCATCAGGCTCGACTTGCCCGCGTTGGGGCTGCCGAACAGCCCGACGCGCGCGCCTTCGCGGCGCGAGCGGCCGCGCGCGTAGCCCGCCAGCAGGCGCTCGAGGCGGGATTCGGAGTCCGCGAGTGCCACGTCCACGGCGGACGTCTGGAGCGGCGCGATGTCCTCCTCGGGGTGATCGAGACGGACCTCGAGCGCGGCGAGAAGCTCGAGCACGGGAGCGCGGACCTCGTCGAGCGCGTCGGACAGCCCGCCTTCGAGGCGCGTCAGCGCGGCGGCCCGCGCGGCCGCGCCGCGCGCGGAGATCAGGTCGCCGACGGCGCGAGCCTGCGCGAGGTCGAGGCGGCCGTTGACGTAGGCGCGGCGCGTGAATTCCCCCGGAGCGGCGGCGCGGGCGCCGGCCTCGAGCGCGGCCTCGACGACGTCGCGAAGAATCTCCGGCGAGCCGTGCGCGACGATCTCGAGGAGGTCCTCGCCGGTCGGCGTCGAAGGTCCCGACCAATAAGTCGCGACCACGCGGTCGACGGTCTTCCCCCCGCGCCGCAGCGGTCGGGTCGTCGCGCGGCGAGGCTCGAGCTCGGTGCCGAGCAGCACGCGCGCCAGCTCCCGGCAACGGGAGCCGGAGAGGCGCACGATCCCGAGGGCGGACCGCCCCGGCGGGGTCGCAAGCGCGACGATGGTCGCTTCGTCCGGGGTCACTTGGCCTTCGGCCGGATTACGAGCTTGCGCCACGCGCCCTCGCCTTCGGAGGCGGTGATCACGTCGGGGTTCGCGCTGAAGGTGCGGTGCACGAGGCGGCGCATCGAGGAATCCATCGGCTCCATGCGCACGGGCTTGCCCGTGGCCTTGACCGTCTCGGCGGCCTGTCGGGCCTGGTCGAGGACGGCCAGCTCGCGCTTCTCCCAGTAGGACAACGCGTCCACCTGGACGGCGATCGGCGCGCCGCTGCCGCGCGAGAGCATCAAAGTCGCGAGGAACTGCAGCGATTCGAGCACGCGGCCGTCGCGGCCGACGAGCAAAGTGGCGTCCTGCGACTCGACGGAGATCTTCACGCGCTCGAGATCGGCGTCCCAGACGGCCGTCGCCGTGGGCGCGGCGATCGCCATGAGCTTCAGGAGCTCGACGACGAGCGTCTGCGCTTCGGCGCAGGCCGCGGCGGATTCGGCGGCGGAGACGGGCTTGGGCGGAGCGGAGTTCTCGCGGCGCTCGCGCGGCGCGCGGGCGGGCTCGGGCGCGCGCTCCTGGCGGCGGGGTTCGGGGCGCGGCTCCTGACGGCGGGGCTCCGGACGCGGCTCGGGCCGCGGCTCAGGGCGACGGGGCTCGGGACGCGATTCGGGCCGGGGCGAGGAGCGGCGCTCAGGGACGCGCGGCGCGGAGTTGCGCATGGGCGGGCGCGGCGTGGCGCGGGACGGCGCGGACGGCGCGGGCGCGGGAGAGTCCGGGCCCCAGCGCTTCTCGGTAAGGCGGACCTTGGCGGGCTTGACGCCCATGCCCATGAAGCCGGCGGAGCCTTCCTGGGTGACGGTGATCTCGACCTGGTCGCGGCGCAGGCCGCTCTTAAGCAGGGCGGCTTCGACGGCTTCGGAGACGTTTCGTCCTTCGCACTCGATCGGTTCCATGGGTTTATCCTCGCGGAAGAGTTTAGGCCTCGAGCTGATCCTTCAGGGCGAGCTGAACGACCGTGCTCACCAGGCTGTTCGTCAGCCAGTACAGGACGAGGCCGGACGGGAAGTTCATGAACATGAACGTGAACATCAGAGGCATGAGCATCATCACTTTCTGCTGCGCGGGGTCGCCGG
>CALRXP010000167.1:0-6468 GCA_943372155.1 Candidatus Endomicrobiellum trichonymphae
GACGGCGCCGCGCGCTTGTCGGAAAAAATGGAGCGCGCCTTCTCCGAAATGTACCGCGAGCAAGGCAGCAAGACGGCGGCCGACATGCGCGCGCAATTCATCAATCCCACTTCCGGCAAATCTCTCACTCCGTTTCTCGCGCTGGGCACGAACGATCGCGAAGGGGCGCACTTCGAGCCGGAGAATAACCAGGTCGTGTTCATGGTCAACCCCAAGCTGGCGAAAACGTTGGCGGACGTCGCCGCCAAGTCCTGGCCCGAAGGGAAGCGCACCGCGGACAACATCGCGAAGCTGGCGAAGGAATACGAGGACCCGGCAAAGCTCGGCCCGGCGATGCTGGCCAACGAGGCCGTCCTGGCGGCGTTCGCGCGCGAGCAGGCCTGGAATTACATCCACGAGCACGGCCATGCCTTGTCGTCGCTCAAGGGCCCCGCGGCCGTCGAACGAAAAGGCTTGATGACGGCGGCGAGCTGGACCGACGAAGAGAAGGTGGCCTTTCTGTGGGAGACGCGCTATACTCACGAAATCCTCAGCCGCAACCCTCGAGCGAAGATCCCGCCCGTCGAACTGCAGCGCTACAACCGCATGCTCAGCGGCTACTCCCTGTGGTCGCACGACATCATCCGAGAGCACCTCGAAGTCATGCCTGGGACCTTCGCCACTTTGCCGGAGGCGCGGCGCATCCAGGCCGACTGGATCGCCCGGGCGAAGCGGTACGTCGACGAAGGGAAGTTTCCCGGCGCCGCGACCTTCCTCGCTCGCCTCGAGCAGGGCGCGGCGAGCATGAAAGACATCGCGTCGGCCTACGACTCTTTCTTCGACGAGAAAACCCTCGCGGCCTTCACGCGCATGGGCATCGAGGGCGATTTCAACATGGCCGCCCGGTACGCGGCGCCCGGCCCCGACCAGAACAAGGGCGTGGCGCTCAGCTACCGGGCCGTGGCGCCCGTCAGCATCGCCAATGCCGTGACAGGCGGCCAGATGACCTCGGCCGAGGCCGCCGCACTGAAGAGCCGCCTCGCCTCCTCACGAGATCTTCTTCGCGACGGCTTTGCCTACGCGGAGTCCTGGCGCGCGCAAAATCCCTTGACCCTGACGCCCGCGGCCAGCGCCGCGCAGGCCGCGCAGGTCGTTGAATCGGTCCATTCCTATTTTGTTTATCTCGAGAAGAACCCGGCCATGCTCGCCGAATCCGGGATGAGCCCGTCGGAAGTGGCCGGCGCCCGGGCGACGCTCAAGATCAGGCTCGACGCCATTTGGGCGGAGTACCGCGCTCTTGAAAAGCAGGAGAAAGCCAAAAAATGAACGCACGCCTCGCCGCCGGACTGATCCTGGCCGCCCTGCTCTCGGCCTGCGCCCGCGACGGCTTCGTCGTCTATCAGGACCCCGCCAAGCTGTTCTCCGCCGAGGTTCCCGGCGGCTGGCGAGTGCTCGGCGAAGACGGAGAACGGCGCGTGACGTTCATCGGCGAGCCGTCCGGAACGGGCTCAGGGCCCACGGTCAGCGTCATGTTCTATTCGTCTTCGACGACCCAGGGTCGCGATCCGCAGACCTTCGCGGTCGCCCACCGTCTGGGCACGCAGGCGCTCGGCCCCATCGAGCCCGCGACCGTAGCGGGCGCTCCGGCCTTACGCTACGCCGTCCTGCTGGACTCGCGCGTGGGCAAGGTTCGCGAAACCGTCGCGGCGATCAAGACCGACAAGGGCCTCTTCGTCGTGCTTTACGACGACCGGGAGGACGCCGCGCCCGGAGGCGCCCTCGCCTACGAGCGCCTGCTCTCGACCTTGAGATTCTAGGAAGCCGCGAGGCGCGCGTAGACGGCGAGCAAAGACGCGGCGCCGCGGTCCCAGGCGCAGGGCAACGCGGCGTCCGGACCGAGCGCGCCAACGCGGGCGCGGCGCGCGGGATCAGAGAGCGCGAGCATGGCCGCGGACAAGGATTCCCCCGACGGATCGGTGAGCACGAACTCCCGCGGCTCCCCGCTCAGTAGCTCCGCGGCGCCGACCGAGGCCCCGGTGATCACCGGCAGGCCGCAGGCCAGCGCCTCGAGCACGCTCATGCCGAATTCCTCCCACTTCGCCGGGTGCACGTAGACGTCGAGGGCGTGATAGTAACGCCACACTTCGGGGACGGGCTCGCGGAAGAGCACGCGGTCCGCGATCCCGAGCTCTTCTGCGAGCGCCAGATAAGGGCCGGGCCGGGACTCCTTGCCGACGACGAGGGCGCGCGCCGAGGGATTTTTTTTCGCGACGGCGGCGAGCGCGCTCAGAAACGCCCTCAACCCGCGCTTCTCGAAATCTCCCGAGGTCACGAGGCCGTAGAGCAGCTCTCCGGGTTTCACGCCGAGCTCGGCGCGCGTCGCCGGGCCGAAATCCTCGCGCCCGCCGGCGTTGAAGCGGCAGGAATCGAAGCCGGGGTAGATCACCTCGATCATCTCCGCCGGGATGCCGAAGCGGCGGATCACGTCGTTCTTCATCAAATTCGAATTCGCGATCATGCCCCGGAAGCGCCGCTGAGACAGCTGCAGCGCGTGCATGCGCCCGACCGCGTCGGACTCGGGGAGCGGCGCGCCGTGCACCGCCTCGTGCGCCGCATGCACGCAGTTGTGAAGGCTGAGGACGTCCTGCTCGAGCAGGTCGCCGTGGCCGTGCACGAGGTCGAAGCCCTTCGTCATCCCCCCCGCCGCCGCGGCGAACGCGCGCCGCTTCGCCCACGAGCCCCACGGCCAGCCCGGCACCCAATGCGGGGCCGCGCCGGCCTCGAGCAGCGCCTTCTTGTCGAGCTTCTCGGCGAAAACGTGGACCTCCCAGTCCTGGACGACGAGCCGGCGCGCGTGCTCGATGATCATGCGCGCCGCACCCGACAGGCCTTGAACGCGCCGCGCGGCGACGGCGACGCGCCGGCTCACCGGGCCCCCACGAGCCGCAGCACGGTCGCCGACGCGACGGGAATCCAAAGGTTGTCGTTGAACCAAGGCGTCGTGGGCAGAAGCTCGGCCAGCGAGCCGGCGAGCGCGGCCGCCAGCGCCGCTCCCGGACGCACGCCGCACGCCAGCGCCGCGGCGAAGCCGACGGCGAAGCCGCCGAGGCTCCCCTCGAGGGACTTCTTGCCGCCGAACAGCTTCGTCCGCCCGAAGGCCTTGCCGACGAGCGCGCTCGCGGTGTCGGCTAAGGCGAGCTGAAGGATCGCGGCGGAAACGATCATCGGATCGCCGCGCGCGATCAGCATCGCCGCCAGGCTCCCGGTCGTCGTGAAGATGATGCCGCTGTAGTGCGCGCGCTCGGACTCGCGCATCAGGCCGCCCATCAGGCCGAGAAGCATTCGCTCGACCGCCGGAACCTTCAGCCGCGCGGTTTCGATGACGAATACGACGGGCAGCCAGACGGCCATCAGCCGACCGGCCAGCGGCCAGCCGAAGTAGTAGAAGGCGCCGAGGTACACCAACGAGAGCTGGTGAAACGCCTTACGTCCGAGCTCCCGGACGAACTCGCTCTTCACCACGCGAGGGCCTTCTTCTTGGCCGCCGAAAACGCCGGCCGGCTCCACACCCAGGCCATGCTCCAGAAGCTCTTCACGTAATGCCCCGCCTCGCGCAGGCGCTCGAGGAGCGGCACCGATTCCGGGAACAGCCCCTTGAGCAGGAGCATCAGCATCAACGCGTTAGCGAGCGCGATCAAGGTCACGGAAAAAAGCACTCCGCCCGCCGCGTCGAGATCGGGCTGCCGCGTCTGCGTCAGGGAGTCCCAAGTGAAAAGCAGGTGTCCTCCGAGCGCGGCCCCGAGAAGGAACAAGAACAGCGCCTCGCCGCCGGCGCCGGGCTTGGCCCACAGCAGGATGCGATAGCCGAGCGCCACGGCGAGGGCGTAAAAGGGAACGCAGTACGGCGCGAGCGCGACGAAGGCGCTCGAGTGCGAGAGGTCGACATGCCCCTCCTTCTCGCCGACCGAGATCGCGTACACGCTACCCCCCGTCGCCCAGGCCGCGAGCGCGTGCGTCAGCTCGTGACCGAGCACGTGGCTCCAGCGCGCGCCGCGCGCGGCCCAGCCCGCCGGCCCGATGGGATCGAGGATCAACCAACGGTGGATGGCCCACAGGACGAAGGCGATCCCGAGCCCGGCCCCGAAGGGCGCGGCCGTCGAAGAATGGACGGCGACACCAGCGAGGGTTTTCGCGGCCGCCCACAGCATCGCGGCGGAGGCGGGCAGAAGCGCGATCCCGACGAGCAGGCGGAGCATTTCCCCCTACTCCAGCATGTAGTCTTGGTAAGGGATCTTTTGCGCCTCGAGCTCTTTTTTCCACAGCTCGCGCGTCTCCGTCATTTTAGCCCGCGCGAGCACGCTCCAGCGATTCTCGGGCGGGCTGAACAGCTCGGCGGCGGTCTGATACCAGACGTAGGCGTACTTGAGCGAGCTCTCGGCCACGGCCTGATCGCGCTCGAAGCGCGCGAGGCCGAGCTGACGCTCGTAAACGGCGCGCTCAAGCCGGCCTTTGGCGAGCTCGCGGGACAGCTCGGCCTCCCTCGCGGCGAGCTCGGCGTCAAAATGCGCCTTCTTGAGCTCCGGGCGGCGGCTCCACTCGAGCCACTTCTCGCCCTCGAGATACGCCGAGCGCGAACGAAGGATCAGGTCCACGCGGGCCATCCCGTAAACCGCCGCGATCAAGGCCACGGCGATCAGGAGCGTGCGGCCGGCGGTCCGGCTCATGACGCGCCTCCGAGCGCGCGGTAAAGCGCCGCGGTCAGCTGAGCAGGGCGAACGGGCTTGGGGAGAAATTCCTTCACATTGGGCTCCCGCCGGACCTCTTCGATGCTCTTGGCGTCCATGGCGCGGCCGGTCACCACGAAAACGGGAATGTCGCCGAAGCCGCGCGACTGCAGCTCGCGCAGGGCCTCGTAACCGCCCATGCTGGGCAGCATGAAATCGAGCACGATCGCGTCGGGCTTGAGCGCCTCGACCTTGGCCAGGGCCTCGAGTCCGTCTTCCGCGCGCTCCGTGCGGTAGCCTTCTTTTTTGACCACGTGTTCCATCAAATCGAGCAAGGATTCGTCGTCGTCCACGAGCAGAACGAGCTTCCCCTCCGGCGCGCTCACGCGGCCCCCGGCGTCCGCGGCGCGAGCAGGCGCGCGAGCGTAGCGCCGAGCACGTTCGGCTTCAGCGGCTTCTCCAGGAAGTCCACGACGTTGGACTCCTGGCGGATCATGTCGGCGGTCGAGCGGTCGGTGTAGCGCCCGGTCACGACCACGATCGGAATCTTAGCGAGCTCTCCGGACTGAAGCTGGCGCAGGACCTCGAAACCGCCGTAGCGAGGCATCATCAGGTCGAGCAGGATCAGGTCGGGCTTGAGCTTCTCCGCCTTAAGGTAGCCTTCCTCGCCGTCCACGGCGCTCTCGGCCCGGTAACCCTCCTTCTTGACCAGGAAGGTCAGAAGCTCGCGCACGCCGTCGTCGTCGTCGATGATGAGAACGAGTTTCACGTTTTCAGAGGGTTCCGCCATGGCCCCATTTTACCGTATTTTTGCCGTCCGGATATGGCGTGAACGGGGTTCCGGGGCTATACTCCCGTCGAGAGGTAACACCATGCGCCGATCCCTCCGCCCCGTGTTTTCCGCAGTCCTCTGCGCCGCGTTTTTCGTCCAGTCCACCGGCGCGGCCGACCTCGCCCCCGTGTTCGCGCGCGGCATGATGCTGCCGCCGCCCGGACGCATGGCCCCCTTCCCGATGCCCGGGCCGATCAAGCCCGCCACCCCTGCCGCTAAAACGGTCAAACCCGCCGGCGAGCCCTGGCTCGCCTCGGCGATCATCGTCGCGCGCTGGGTCGGCCAGCGCTTGGACGAGGCCCTCACCCCCGCTCCCGTGGTCGAGGAGACGCCGGCGCCCGCGCCGGAAGTCCTCGCTTCGTTCTCCGCCGCCGCCAGCAACGAGGTCGCCTCCATGGCGGCCGCGCCCGCGCCGGAGCCCCCGGCCGACCGCATGCTCATCTCGATGGAGGGCCGCCGCGTCATCGCCTCCGGGCTCGCGGCCCAGCTCGCGTCGATCCTTCAGTACCGCTCCGAGCTCAAGCCCCTGCGCCCGCGCTTCGTCGGCCAGTGGGTCGGCTCGGGCCCGGCCCGCGCTCGGGTGGACTACATGAACCCCTTCGGCATCACCCAGGGCGAGGCCAAGGGCTTCCGCATCAAGCTCTCCGACGGCTACGAGCGCCTGCTCCCGCACCGCGGCGCCATCCCGAACTCGCTGATGCGCGAGCTGCCGCTCTACTTCGCGGGAGACACCGTGGACGTCGAGGTCACCGTGCTTAACACCGGCTCGACGCCGCTGACGAATCTCCGCGTGCTGTCCCAGCAGGAGGAGCACACCGCCTCCGGCGAGGCCGGCGTCCCCCTGACCGCGGTCGTGACCAACAACATCACCACCCTCGCGCCCGGACAGACGACGGTCCTGCGTTGGAAGGTGAAGCTCGCCTCCAACGGCCG
>CALRXP010000168.1:0-6431 GCA_943372155.1 Candidatus Endomicrobiellum trichonymphae
GACCGGCCGGGGCCGCGTGTCGGTGCTGAGGTGAGCGTGATCGCCTTCAATGCGACGCGCAACGTCGCCGTGGCGACGAAGGTCGCCAAGGCCGACACGTCCGCCTCGCGCGGCAAGGGCCTGCTCGGACGCGAGTCCCTGGCCGCCGATGAGGGCCTCTGGATCACGTTGAGCCCCGCGCTCTCCTTCGTGCCGTGTCCGACGATCCACACTTTTTTTATGAAATTCCCGATCGACGTGCTGTTCCTCGACGCGGACCTCAAGGTCGAGCGTGTGATCGAGGACCTTCGACCCTGGCGCCTCTCGGCCTGGGTTCCCGCGGCGCGGGGCGTGCTCGAGCTCAAGGGCGGAGTGCTCAAGGGCTCGGTCAAGGTCGGAGACCGGATGGAAATGAGATCCTCATGACCGAAATCGCCGACAAAAAACCCGAATTCCCGACTCCCTCCGGCATCGAGATGCTGCGTTACTACGGCGCGGACACGGTGAAAGCGGGGGACCTCGGCGACGCAGGCTCTTATCCCTTCACGCGCGGCATCCAGAAGACGATGTACCGCGGGCGGCTGTGGACGATGCGTCAGTACGCGGGCTTCGGCACCGCCAAGCAGACCAACGAGCGGTTCCGCTGGCTGCTCGAGCAGGGCCAGACCGGGCTCTCGACCGCCTTCGACCTGCCCACCCAGATGGGCCTCGACGCCGACGACGCCAACGCCAAGGGCGAGGTCGGCCGCGTCGGCGTGCATGTCGGCACGATCGACGACATGGAGCAGCTTTTCGACAAGATTCCGCTCGATCAGGTGTCGACCTCCCTGACGATCAACGCGACGGCGTCAGTCCTGCTCGCCTTCTACGTCGCCGTCGCCAAGAAGCGCGGCGTGGCCCTGAAGGACCTGAAGGGGACCTTGCAGAACGACATTCTTAAGGAATTCATCGCCCGCGGCACCCAGGTCTTCCCGGTGGAGCCCAGCCTGCGCCTGTGCGCGGACGCGATGGAGTGGTCTTTCAAGAACACGCCGCAGTTCCACCCGATCTCGATCTCCGGCTATCACATCCGCGAGGCCGGCTCGGACGCCGTGCAGGAAATCGCCTTCACGTTCGCCAACGCGAAGGTTTACGTCTCGAGCTTGCTCGAGCGCGGCATCCCGATCGACGTGATGGGGCCGAAACTGGCGTTCTTCTTCGGCTGCCATAACCACTTCCTCGAGGAGATTTCCAAGTTCCGCGCCGCCCGCCGCGTCTGGGCGCGCCTGATGAAGGAGACCCTCGGCTCCTCCGATCCTAAATCCCAATCCCTGCGCTTCCACGTCCAGACCTGCGGCTCGACGCTGACGAGCCAGCAGCCGCTCAACAACGCGATGCGCGTGGCCTGGCAGGCGATGGCCGCGGTCTTGGGCGGCGCCCAGAGCCTGCACACCAACTCCTACGATGAAGCCCTGTCCTTGCCCTCAGAGGAGTCCGCCTCGCTCGCCCTGCGCACCCAGCAGATCCTGGCTCACGAGACGGGCGTGACCGACACCGTCGATCCCGTGGCCGGCTCCTGGGCGATCGAGTCGCTGACCAACGAGCTCGACGCGCGCGTAAGCGCCAAGCTCGCCGAGATCCAGAAGCAAGGCGGCATGCTCAAGCTCATCGAGGCCGAGGTGCCCCAGCGCGAGATCCAGGAAGCGTCCTACCGCTGGCAGCGCGACGTCGAGGAAGGCCGCCGAAAGATCGTCGGCGTGAACGCGCTCAAGGTTGAAGAAAAGGATTCCACCGCAGCCAAGCGCCTGAAGGTCTCGCCGAAGCTCGAGGCCGACCAGGTCAAGCGCCTGAAGGCGTTCCGCAAGTCGCGCGACGCCAAGGCGTCCGCCGCCGCGCTGGCCCGCCTCGAAAAGGCCGCCCGCGCCCCGAAAGAGAATTTGTTCCCGCATATCCTACATGCCGTCGAGTCCCGAGCCACGTTGGGTGAGATTTTCGGGACTTTGCGGTCCGTCTTCGGAGAATACCATGGCGGTTAAAGGCCTTCAGCGTCGCAAGACGGTGTCGGAAGTTCTCGCAGAGCGCAAGCTTCTCGACGCGGAGCAGCTCGCCAAGATCTCGGCCGACTCGGCCAAGACGGGCAAAAGCTTCCAGCAGTCCGCCATCGACGGCGGCCTGATCGGCAAAGCGCAACTTCTCAAAGCGCTGTCCGAGGACTGGCAGGTCAAAGCCGTCGACCTTCTGCAGATGGACGTGGACGCCGAAACCGCCAAGATCATCCCCGAGGCCGTCGCCCGCCGCCACGTCGCGATCCCGTTCGCGAAGGAAGAGAGCGTGCTGTTCGTCGCCATGGCCGACCCCCGCGACTTCTTCGCCTCCGAAGACATCCAGCTGCGCACCGGCCTCGAGATCCAGCCCTATCTCGCGCTGCCGACCGACATTTTGGCCGCGCTCGACGTCTCTTACGGCCGCGGCGAGGGCGAGGCGCTCAACCGCCTGATGACCGACGTCGCCAAGAGCGAGGAGAAGGTTCCCGACGGCGACGGCATCGAGGTCCAGAAGGAAGCGCCGAAGTCCGACATCAGCGAGGTCGACGCCTCCGCGCCCGAGGTCGAGAAGTTCGTCAACGCGATCATCCTGACGTGCATGTCGATGAAGGCCTCGGACATCCACATCGAGCCTTTTGAGGATCCGACCGGCAAGACCTCGAAGATCAACCTGCGCTACCGCGTCGACGGCATGCTCCTGCCTGGGACGTTCTCCGTGCCGTGGAGCTACCGGAACGCGATCTCGGCGAAGATCAAGATCATGACGAACTCGATGAACATCACCGAGCGCCGCATTCCGCAGTCGGGCCGTATCCAAATCCTCGCGCAGGGCAAGCCCATCGAATTCCGCGTCGAGATGGTGCCGACCGTGTTCGGCGAGTCGTGCGTCATGCGTATTCTCGACCGCGCCAGCGTGCAGGTCGACATCATGAAGATGGGCTTTCTGCAGGACACGCTCGACAAGCTCCTGGGTCTTTTAAAGGGCATCGGCGGTAAGAAGAACTTCGGCCTTATCGTCGTCTGCGGACCCACGGGCTCCGGTAAATCCACGACGTTGTACGCCTGCCTCAACCACATCAACCGCCCGGACATCAAAATCCTCACCGCCGAAAACCCCGTCGAGTACAACCTCGATGGCCTCATCCAGGTGCCCGTCAACCCGGATATCAAGCTCGGCGGCGACAAGAAGTTCGACTTCGCCGCGGCCCTGCGCTCCTTCCTGCGCCTGGACCCCGACGTCATCATGGTCGGTGAAATCCGCGACGAGGAAACCGCCCACATCGCGATGGAAGCCGCCATGACGGGTCACTTGGTGTTCTCCACCATTCACACAAACGACGCGGCCTCGACGATCTCGCGTCTGACCGACATGGGCCTGCCGGCCTTCATGGTGGCCACAACGGTCAAAGCCGTCCTCGCTCAGCGTCTCTCCCGCCGCCTGTGCAACGCGTGCAAGGTCCCGCACGACCCGAAGCCTGAGGAGATCAAGATCTTCCAGGAGAACAAAGTCGAACTGCCCAAGGGCACGAAGATCATGGGACCGCCCCCGAGCGGCGGTTGCGAGGCCTGCAAGAACATCGGCTACAAGGGCCGCGTCGGCATGCACGAAATTCTCGTCATGACCGATACTTTGCGAGGCTTCTGCCTCAAGGACGTGGCCGCCGACAACGTCCGCAGGGAAGCCGTGAAGGAAGGCATGCGCCTGATCGTTCAGGACGGTCTGGAGAAGGTGGTCCTCGGGCTAACCTCCTGCCGCGAAGTACTCGGAGGCACGGAGTAAGCCATGGCGAAAACCAACGCGAATCCGGCCGGGCCGGACATGAACGTCGATCTGGCGCTCGAGCTATTCTCGATCGCCGGCTCGCTCAACTCGACGACCGACCTCGACTTCCTGCTCCAGAAGATCGGAGCGGCGGCCGAGCAACTTCTCGACTCCGAGGCGAGCGCGATCATGCTCGTCACCGACGACAAGAAGCACCTGTTCTTCCGCGTCGCTTCCGGCGAAAAGGCCAAGGCGCTGCGCACGATGACCTTGCCCATCGGCCAGGGCATCGCCGGTTGGGTCGCCCAGGAGCGCAAACCCCAGGTCGTCAACGACACGAAGAGCGATCCGCGTTTCGCCGGCAAGTTCGACAAGGCGTCCGGCTTCGTCACGCGCTCGTTGCTGTGCGTGCCGATGATGTTCCGCGGCGAGCTCGTCGGCGTCGTCGAGGTCCTCAACAAGCGCGAAGGCGGCTACGGCGAGGGCCACATCGGCCTGTTGTCGAGCCTGGCGAACCTGGCTTCGGTCGCCATCGTCAACGCGAAGATCATGGCCGAGCAGAAGAACTTCTTCTCGCACGTGCTCGAGCTGCTCACGGCCTCCATCGAGACCACGCGCCCCGGGCTCGACGGCTACACGACCCGGGCGGCGAAGCTCGCCTGCGCGATCGGCCGCGCGCTCGAGGTCGACGAGTACGATTACCGCATGCTCTACTACGCCGGCGTCCTGCACAAGATCGGCTACATCGCGTTCAAGAGCCCGCGCCTGCTCGCCGACCTCGGCGTCACCAGCGCCAACGACGAAATGCTGCCCGCCTTCTCGGCGCGCATGCTGGAAGGCATCAAGATGCTCGACGGCGCGGTCCCTCTGGTGCGCCATCACAAAGAACGCGTGGACGGCACCGGCTACCCGGGCAAGCTCAAGGGCGACGAGATTCCTCTCGGCGCCCGCATCCTGGGCCTCGTCGTCAAGATGGAGGAGCTGCGCGCCGCCGGCCTCAAGGACGTCGCGCTCGGCGCCCAGGCCCTCAAGGAAGCGCGCGAGGGCGTCGGAACGCGCTACGACGCGAAGGTCGTGGACGCGTTCGCGGCCGTGCTCGAATCCCAGGGGGGAACGCTCTAATGGACAAGCCGCTTCGCGTACTCATCGCCAAGCCCGGTCTCGACGGCCATGACCGCGGCGCCAAGGTCATCGTTCGCGCCCTGCGCGACGCCGGCTTTGAGGTCATCTACACCGGCATCCGTCAGACCCCGGAGATGATCGCGGCCGCCGCGATGCAGGAGGACGTGGACGCGGTCGGGTTGTCGCTGCTGTCCGGCGCCCATCTGACCTTGTTCCCGGCCATCTGCAAGGAGCTCAAGAAGAAAGGGCTCAAGGACGTGCTCGTATTCGGCGGCGGCATCATCCCCGACGAGGACATTCCGGTGCTCAAGAAGGCGGGCGTCGACGGTGTCTTCGGGCCCGGCACGCCGCTGCAGACCATCGTGGACTATCTAAAGGGGAAGCTGGCCGTTGCCAAGTAAGGTCAACCCGCTGGACCTCGTCAAACGCATTCGCCGCGGCGATCAGGCCGCGGCCTCCCGGGCGTTGTCCATCGTCGTCAACGACGAGCCCGCTTCCGAGCTTCTCGCCAAGGAATTCTTCAAATCATCCGGTTCCGCCCAGAAAATCGGCGTGTCCGGTCCGCCCGGCGTCGGCAAGTCGACGTTGACCGGCCGCCTGATCGGCCATTATCGTTCTCAAAAGCTGAAGGTCGGCGTGCTCATGGTCGACCCGTCTTCGTCCATCTCCGGCGGCGCGTTTTTAGGCGATCGTCTGCGCATCATGGAGCACGCCACCGACAGGGGCGTGTTCATCCGCTCGCTCGCCTCACGCGGCATGATCGGCGGCCTGACCTACGCGATCTTCGGCGCGATTCACGTGCTCGAGACGCTCGGCTGCGACAAGATCTTGATCGAGACCGTCGGCACCGGCCAGGACGAAGTCGAGATCGCATCGGTGGCCGACACCGTTCTCTACGTCACCACGCCGTCCATGGGCGACGAGATTCAGGCCATGAAGGCCGGCGCCATGGAGATCGGAGACATCTTCGTCGTGAACAAGGCCGATCTCGCCGGAAAGGACAAGGCCGTGGCCGACCTTCGCGCCGCGCTCGGCCTCGGCCATTCCGCGGGACAGGCCGTGAAGGCCTGGGAGCCGCCGATCGTCGCGACCTCGGCCAAAAGCGGGGAAGGGATTCCCGAACTCGCCAAGGAGCTCGACGGTCACTGGAAGCACCTCCAGAAGTCCGGCGAGGGCCGCGTGCGCCTCAAGCGCCAGCACGCCACCGAGCTGCAGTTCTGGATCCAGCGCCGCGTCATTAAGAGCGCGCTCGACCGCGTGACCGACAAGATTCTGGAGGACATGGTCAGCCGCAAGACCGATCCGGCCAGCATTGGGCGGAAGCTGCTCAAATGAAGCTCCATCACGTCGGCGTGGCGGTGAAGAACCTCGACGAGGCGATCGCCCGCCACGAGAAGCTCGGGCTCAAGCTGGCGCATCGTGAGACGGTCGCCGCGCAGAAGGTGGAAGTCGCGTTCGTGGGCGAGCGGCCGTGGATCGAGTTGGTGTCGGGGCCTGCGGTGTCTGGGTTTATAGACAAACGTGGAGAAGGTCAGCATCACCTC
>CALRXP010000169.1:0-6410 GCA_943372155.1 Candidatus Endomicrobiellum trichonymphae
TCAAGTTCGCCCTGTCCTTTCTCCTGCTCGACTTAGCGATTTATCTTCAGCACCGCCTTTTTCACCGCATACCCGCGCTGTGGCGCCTGCACGCCGTGCATCACACCGATCTCGATCTGGACGCGAGCTCGGGCGTGCGCTTTCATCCCGGCGAGATACTTCTCTCCGCCGCCTTCAAGATCGCCGCGGTCGTGCTGCTGGGGGCGCACTTCCTCGCCGTGGCCGTCTTCGAGATCGTTCTTAACGCGGCGTCGCTCTTCAACCACGCCAATTTAAACCTCGGCCCACTCGACGCGGTCCTGCGTTTGCTCGTCGTCACGCCCGACATGCACCGCGTCCACCACAGCCCCAGCCGCGAGGAGACCGACTCGAATTACGGCTTTAACCTCCCGTGGTGGGATCGCCTGCTCGGCACCTACCGCGCCCAGCCCCGCGAGCCGCACGAGAGCATGGCGCTCGGCCTCGACGGCGCGCGCGACCCCGCCGCGCTGGACCTCTTCTCGCTCATCGGCCGGCCGTTCAAAAAAGCCCTATGAAAATCCGCTGCGATCTCACATTCAACGGCGAAACGCGCAAGCCCTACCTCGTCTCGGGGCCGAGCGAGCCCGACGACCACTTGGCGCACCGCATCGCGGCCTTCATCCTCTTCTGGAAGGACAACGCGATGGTCGACGCCTCGACGAAGACGCCCGCGCTCGCCGACTGGGAGTTTCTCCCCGACCTGCTCGCCGTCAACGACGCGGGCGAGGCCACGGTCTGGATTGAGTGCGGCACGGTCACGATGAACAAGCTCACAAAGATCACGCGGCGCATGCCGCGCGCGCGCATCGTGATCATGAAGGAGAATGAACGCTCGGCTCAGGATCTGCGCCGTGATCTCGACGCCCAGTTCGACCGTCCCGAGCGCGTCGAGATTCTGGCCTGGCCGGAAAACTCCTACAAGCAGTGGGCCAAGACCGTGGGCGACTCCATCGAGGCCTTCGGCGAGGCCGACGGCCACTCTATCAACGGCGTGGTCAACGGCGAGATGGTCGTAGTCGACTTCAAGGCCTACTAGGCGGCTTGCGGTCGAAGAGGCGGTCCACCGTCTTCGTCGTTCCGTTCCGGAAGGTCACGACCACCCGACGCCGCCCTTTCTCCTCGTCCAGCACCGAGTAGCTCTCGACGGCGTCCACGATGCGCTGGCCCTCCGGAAAATACTTCATCGCCGCGTCGGCGTCCTCCTGGGCGTGCCGGCGCCACTCCTCCGACTGCGCGCGCCGCTTCCGCGCGTCCTCTCCGTCCTCCTTGTCGAGGCAGGCGATGTATTCGCTTTGGCCCTTCACGTTGAGAAAGGCGTTGTAGTAGTTATCGAAAGCGATCGCCTTCTCCTCCTCGGGCGAAGCGCCGACCGGCATGGCCCGCAGGGCCGACATGGCATGTCCCAAGCAGGGTCTCTTGAGCGCGCTGAGCTGGCCCAAGGCGGACGGGGCCGGCGCGACCAAGGTCGGGGCGGGCTTTTTCGGCGCGTGGGTGCAGGCGCCGAGCGCGAAAAGGGTCAAAAAAAACGACGCCGTCCGAGGGGAATTCATGCCCTAGTATGGTCCGTTTCTGAGGTAAAATCAAGCATGGACCTGCCCGCCCTCGCACTCGCCGCCGGCGTCGCCTGGACCCCGGTCGCCGTGACGATCCCCAAGGGAGTCCCCGTCGGCCCCGCGATCGCCGCCTCCGCCGTCTTCGACGGAAACGGCGCCCCGCGAACCTGGGCCGAGGCCCTCGCCGATCTCGCGACCGCGCGGGTCATCGCGGTGGGCGAGTCTCATGATGACGCCGCCCATCACCGCATTCAGGCCGAGGTTTTGACCGCGCTCTCGACCCGCGTTCCGCGTCTCGCGGTCGCCTTTGAGATGGTCTGTCGTGAAGATCAGGCCGTTCTCGATTCGTATATGTCGGGTGCGATGACCGAGGGTGCCTTCGCCGTTTGGTGGAAGGCGAATTGGGGTTACGATTTTTCGTTATACAAACCGATCTTCGACGCCGCGAAAGCGGCGGGCGTGCCGGCTTATGGCCTCAATGCTCCGATCAGCGTCGTCAAAGCCGTCTCCAAAGGCGGTCTCGCGTCATTATCCCCGTCCGACCGCGGTCGTTTGCCGTTCAAGATAGCCCCAAGCGGCGATAGCCGTTATCGGGACTACGTTCTCGACGCGGTCTCAGGCCACGGCCCCCTCACGCCCGCTCAGCTCCAAAATCGTCTCGAGGCCATGGCCGTCTGGAACGAAACCATGGGCGAACAAGTCTCCAAAATCGCGGCCGAAGGCCGCACCGTGCTGGTGATCGCCGGCCAAGGCCATGTGATTTATAAAGCCGGCATCCTCGAAAGCGCCGCGCGTCGCGGCGCCGCGCCGTCAAAGGTTCTCCTCCCGTGGGACGGCGCGCCCCAAACGAGCGAGCTGCCGTTGAGTGATTGGTTCAGATCACCATGATTTTCCGTTTAATCGTCGTTCTCTTCGCTTTACCCGCACACGCCGGCGTCGTTTCCGTTCCCAAGACGATCCTCCCGTCCATCTCCGTTCCCGCCGTCACGCATTCCGTGCTCCCGGCGAATTCCCTTCCGTTGCCGTTAACTCCTTCGTTGTCGTTGACCCCCGCCCTCATCCCCTCGGCGCCGATACTGAGCGCTCCGTCGGTCTCTGAAACCCCGGAGCCCCCCCAAGCCGTTCGCTCGCTTAATAATTTTTGGGATGGTCTTGCCGTTGCGCTTCCCGAGCTGGAAGAGCCGGCCGCCGTCTCCGCCCCCCTCGGCGCGATCCTCGACGAACCCGCCGACCAAGGCCGCCTCGCCCCGTGGCTTGAAACCGACGACGCCAAGATCGCCGCCGCCCTCGACCGCGCCGTCGCCATTGCCCGCTCCACCCGCGCCGGCCGCCGCGCCCTCGACGCGGCTGAGAAGACCCTCAACGCCGAAGGCCGGACGTTGTCGGTTCAAGTCCTCGACCTCGGCCGCAACCACGGCGAGTACGACTACCTCGAAAAGAACATGCGCCTGCACTCCGCGCTCTTTAAAAAGGGCCGCGAAGCGGAGCTTGCCGGCACCATCGTCCATGAATTGACCCACGTCGCCCAGCACGGCCAGGGCGTGCCTTCGAACGCGCTCGAGATGGAGATCGAAGCCCACCTCCAGGATTTGGAAATGCTCGAGGAGCTCGGCGTGAAGCCGCCCAAGGGAACCTTCGCGCGCCAGTCCTATGACTTCTTGAAACAAGGACCGGACAAATTCATTCAGCTCATCCAGGCCGCGGTGCCGGGCTCGATCTTCTTGGGCGAGTCCTCGCTCGAGGACGTTTTAGATCAGCTCGAGGACGACCTCGCCGACCAGCAGAAGCGCGCCAAGCGCTCCAAGACCGCCGCGGCCCTGATTCCCGTCATCGAGCGCGACATCGCGCGCCTGCGCAGCGCCGAAGGCGCCGCCGCGTACCGCGCGTTCTCCAAGCGCGTGCTCGCGCTGCTCAAGCGCCGCGCCGCCGACGCGAAGAAGTAAACGATTTACATCTGATAATCACGAACGGATGGTCTTCGACGGTTTCCTGGAAACAGTCAGCGGGCTTTAAGTATCAGCCACAACGCCCGCTCCGGCCCGTCGAGCACCGCCGGCTTTCCGTCATAACCGTACACGGCCTCGATCTTGAGCGGAGACTTCTCGAGCAGGTCGCGCAGTTCGGAGGCGCTGTAGGACCGCAAATCGTAAGACGACTCCAGCACCGTGTCCTTGTCGCCCTTCGTGGTCGTGACGAAATTGATGATTCTCTCCCGCCGCGTCTCCGGCTCCGCCGGTATGCTCATCACCACGTGCTTGGCCCGCCGCCCGCCCTGCCGGCACTCCCACACTTCCTCGTCCGGCTCATCCTGTCCGTAGATCGAGAGATCAAGCCCCAGAACGAAAATTCCACCCGGCTCGAGCGCCCCGGCCATCAGCTTCAGGTGCGCCAGCGCGTCGCGCTCGGTCATCAGGTGCCGGAAGGTCGACAGCACGTTGACGATCAGGCCGAACTTGCGCTTCGGACGGTACGCCGTCATCTCGCCCCGCGCGATCTTGGCCCGCTTGCCCCACCCGGCCAAGCGCTTGCGCGCGAAGGACAGCATCCCTCCGGCGGTGTCGTAGCCCTCCACCGTCCAGCCTCGGCGCAGCAGTCCCGCGAGGTAACGTCCCGTGCCGCAAGCGGGCTCGAGCGCGGTCTTGATCCCGCAGCCGTGCACCTCGGCCAGATGCGTCAACAGCCACACCTCGTCGTCCGTGCCCTCAGCGTGCACCAAGTCGTACAGCGCCGGGTCGGCGTAAATCGAGGGAAGGCGGCTCAATGCGGGGTCAGGCCCGTGACCCGGCGCGCGGGTCCGGTGAGCGCCACGCCTTCAAGACGCAGGCTCTCGAGCAGGTCGAGCAGCACCGCCTCCTGGGCGTCCATGTACGCGGTATAATCCGTGCCGCGCACGTAGAACACGAGCTCGAACTCGAGCGTGCCTTCGCGCACGCCGGCCAGATGCGCGCGATCGAGCCGAGCGTTCTGCGCCTTGCTCACCGCCGAGCGCGCGTGGCCCGGCACCTTCTTCAAGATCGACGGCGCCGTATCGCCGGGAAGG
Organism: Candidatus Endomicrobiellum trichonymphae; assembly: GCA_943372155.1. Lineage (GTDB taxonomy): Bacteria > Elusimicrobiota > Elusimicrobia > UBA1565 > UBA9628 > GWA2-66-18. Next base: position 4,615 of record CALRXP010000169.1, read on the forward strand.
CTGAACGCGATGAGCGAGCGGCGCTCCGAGAGCTGCTTGAAGTTCTGGATGCGCTGGCTGGTCAGGGCCGCGTTCGGAAACACGAGCAGCTCGCCGTTGACGGAGCGCACGCGCGTCGTCTTCACGCCGATGTGCTCGACCGTTCCCGCGATGTCGCCGACCTTGATCGCGTCGCCCACGACGAAGGGCTTGTCGAGGTAGATCGCCACCGCCGAGAACAGGTCGCCCAAGACCGCCTGGGCGGCCAGCGCGACGGCGATACCGGAAATCCCGAGGCCGGCCACCATCGAGGTCACGTTGAACCCGAAGTTGCTCAGCACGAACAGGAACGCCCCGACCCAGATCAGGCCCTGCAGCGCGAACGTCACCGTCTGCGCGGTGTCGCGGTGCGTGATGTCCGGATCGGCCGCGTCGGACAAAATCATCTTCTCGACGCCGTAAGCCACCGCCGCCTGGAACATCGTCACGATGCGGTAGGCGACCAGCACCACCACGACCATATGCAGTCCGCGGTCGAAGCGCGCGTGCACGGTCAACGGGCGCATCGCCATGTAGAACGCGATGACGTAGCACTCCGGCGCCCGGACCTTCTCCAGCATCTCCACGATGAGGTCGTCGAGGTGCGTCGACGTCATTTGAGCCAGGGCATGCAGCCTGTTGATGAACACCCGGCGCGCGAGCAAGAACCCCCACAACACGGCCAGGAACGTGGCGACGGCGAGCAAATACTCCGAAACGGAGTTGTTGAAATAGACGCGCTGGAGGAAGGCGAATTGGGGCATGCCGTATTATGCCTCACTTGCTTCAAGGCGGTCCATCCGTCGGAGGACCCCCTCCTTTTCCCCATAAGGCCTATTGAGCATGGTCATGAGCCGTTGTTGGCCCCGCGCATAGGTGACCCCGTCACCTCCGAGCTACACTGTCTCAATGATGACTCTAGTCTCCCTCGACGGTTCGCGCCGCAAGCTCGTCGCCTCGGTGATCTCCCAGGTGATCTCCCCCGCTCAGCTGACCATGGCGCACCAGCTCATGGCCGCCGAAAAGCCCGGCCGCCCGTCGCCCCAGCCCGAAGAAGTCCTCTTCTGGATCCGCCTCAACATGCCCTCCGCCGCCGAACGCATCGACGCGATCCTCCACCCGCACGATTAACCTTCCGCTATAATAGCGGCGATGCTGACCTTTCTCGGCTTCGTCGCGGTTGCCTTTTACCTCCTTTATAAACGGTCTACGGAGATCGTCGTGGTCAATCCGCTGCGCGACGCCCGTCTCTACCCCCCGCCCTCTCCCCGCTCCGAGAACCCGGCCGGGGGCCCCATCGATCAGATGGACTTCAGCCGGCTGCTCAACACCATTCAACAGGCGTCGGCCCAGCCTGGCGGGCTCAAGAGACCCAACGCAGTCAACAACGGCCGCGCGGCCATCCGCCTCATGGTCAAGAACAACCAGTTCATCGAGGCCATTCAGCTCTACCGCCGTCTCTACGGCGTGGATCTGGCCGCGGCCAAGAAGGCCGTGGACGCGATGATGCTGGAGCAGTAGCCCGTCCGACGAGGATTTGGTATAATTTAGGCCGTTCACAAACTGAACAAGGAGACACAATGCCCACCGCCACCGCCATGAAAAACGACTACAAAGTCAAAGACATCACTCTCGCCGACTGGGGCCGCAAAGAAATCACCATCGCCGAGAACGAGATGCCGGGTCTCATGGCCCTGCGCGCCGAGTACAAGGGCAAGTTCCCCCTCAAGGGCGCCCGCATCGCCGGCTGCCTGCACATGACCATCCAGACCGCCGTC
>CALRXP010000170.1:0-6337 GCA_943372155.1 Candidatus Endomicrobiellum trichonymphae
TCAACCTTCGCTCAAACGGTATGCGAAGCTCATCCTCCGGATCGCGACCGAGAACAAGGTCAGCGTCCCGTTTGTCGAGAACGCGATCATCTCGCGCGGATTGGCCGGTAACCTCGGCGGCATTCCCGACGACGTCCGCGAAAATCACATTCTGATGGCGATGACCGCGATGGAGCTGCTCGGGGTCAAGGCCACCCTCCCTCGCCGAAAGATTCCCCCGACTCCTCGCGAAATCGAAGACGACCCGAACTCCATATTCAACGAAAAAGGCGCCGTAGTCGCCGCGGTGATCGACGCCATCCTTACCCGAAGCGGGAACTCCGTCGAGGAAGTCGCGCGCGACGGGGCGTTCTTGTACGCCGAATTCAACGGCGGCAAACTCATCCGCAGCGTCGCCAACCGGGAACCGGACCAAAAGGTCAAAGACGTCCGATTCTATATCGTCCGAAAGAAAGGCAAGTGGTTGATCAGCGGAAATGGCCAGCGGTCATATGGCGCCCACATGGATGATTACTACGAAAATCGGCTTAAGACGTGGCTGACCGCTCAGGCCGAAGACGGGACTCCCGGCGTTCCCGCCTCCCAATTTCATTAACCGCCCAGCTAGGGTCAGGCCTCCCGTTGTTGCAGTATTCTTCTTGGAATTTCCGATTAAGAATACTGCAACAACGGGAGGCCTGACCCCAGAAAGCCCGGGGATGTGTTAAAATCCCCGCATGACCGCGACCACCGACTGCCCCTGCCTGAGCAAGAAAGCCTACTCCGCCTGCTGCGAGCCGTACATCTCCGGCAAGGCCCAGGCTCCGACGGCCGAGGCGCTGATGCGCGCGCGCTACACGAGCTACGCGACCGGCAAGATCGATTTCATCGAGAAGACCCACGCCCCGGAGAGCCGCGCCGATTTCGACCGCAAGGCCTCCGAGAAGTGGGCCAAGGACAGCACGTGGCGCGGCCTCGCCGTCGTCGCGACGAAGGACGGCGGTCCCACGGACACGACCGGCATCGTCAGCTTCATCGCCGGCTTCTCCCAGAACGGCCAGGACTACGAGCACCACGAGATCGCGACGTTCCGCAAGGAAGGCGCCAACTGGCTGTTCGTCGACGGCAAGTCCCCCAAGCCCGACACCTTCGTGAACACGGGCCCCGACGTCGGCCGCAACGATCCCTGCCACTGCGGCTCAGGCAAGAAGTTCAAGAAGTGCCACGGCAAAGCCTAAAGCGCTTCGCCCGCCGCCTTCCCTGACGCCCAGGCCCACTGGTAGTTGAATCCTCCGAGCCACCCGGTCACATCCACGACCTCGCCGATGAAATACAGGCCCGGGGCTTTTCGCGCCTCCATGGTCTTGGAAGACAGCTCCGACGTGTCCACGCCGCCGCGCGTGACCTCGGCCTTGCCGTAGCCGACGGTGCCGGGCGGGACGAAGCGCCAGTTCTGGAGCTGTTCGCAAAACTCCGTGAGCCGGACCTTCGAGAAGTTTCCCATGTCGAAGTTCTCGGGCAGGTAGAGGTCGCAGAAGCGCTCGGCGAGGCGCCTAGGGACGAACGCGGCCATCTGGTTCTTGATCTCGAGCTTATTGCCCTTACGACTCGTGAACCACTCCATGAGCTCTTCGCGCGTCATCGCGGGCACGAAGTTGATGCGCACCTCGTCGCCGGGGCGCCAATGCAGCGAGGCCTGCAGCGACACCGGCCCGCTGAAGCCCGCGTGCGTGAACAGAAGATTCTCGCGGAACGTGATTCCGTTGGTCGTCATCGTCGCGTCGAGCGCGATACCGGAGAAGCCCTCGAGCCGCGCCTTGTCCTCCGCGCCGAACACGAAGCCGTCGAGCGCGGGGGCGAGCTTCGTGATCTTCAGGCCGAACTGCCTGGCGATGTCGTAACCGATCGAGGTCGCGCCGAATTTCGGGAACGAGAGGCCGCCGGTGGCGATCACGAGTTTAGGCGCGGCAAAGCCGCCCTGATCCGTCGTGACGAGATAGCCGTCGTTAGTCTTCTCCGCCTTTTGAATGTCATGCTTCTGGAGGATCTGCGCTCCCGCTTTCACGCAGTCGCCGACGAGGAAATCAATAATCTGCTGCGCGGACGCGTCGCAGAACAATTGCCCGTGCTTGCGCTCGTGATACGCGATCCCGTGGCTCTCCACGAGCTCGATGAAGTCCTGCGGCGTGAAGCGCGAGAGCGCGGATTTGGCGAAGTGTTCGTTCTCCGAGACGAAGTTCTCCGCCGTGACCTCGCGGTTCGTGAAGTTGCACCGCCCGCCCCCCGAGATGATGAGCTTGCCGCCGGGCTTGGCCGCGTGATCGAGCACCGCGACCTTGCGTCCCCGCTTGGCCGCCGTCAACGCGCACATGAGCCCAGCCCCGCCGGAGCCGAGGACGACGGCGTCGAAGGCCCTCACTTCAGGCGCTCGGCCAGGAAGGAGCGAAGCTCGCCCCACACGCGCGCCTGATCGGCGGGGCTCATGTCCTTAAAGTGCAAGGTCAGCACGGAGTGCTTCTTGCCGGGCACGACGACCTCGCGAAAGCGCTCGCCGAAGCCCGCGCGCAGCGTGTCGAAGCGCGCAGCCTTGCACAACGTATCGTCCGAGAAGCGCATGCCGAGCACCGGGATGTTCTCCTCGTCGGAACGCCGCACCGCGTTGACCCACTCTTCCTGCGGGATGCCCAGAGCGTGGTCGCTGTAAGACGTCCCGGGCTGGCAGATGACGGGCGCGATCAGCTCCTTGTCCATCATGAGCGACAAGGCGAAGCGTCCGGTAAAGCACATGCCGATGGCGCCCACGCCTCTGCCGCCGCGCTCTTTAAACGCGAGCCTCGCCAGCGAACGGAGCCAGTCGGCCGCGGGGCTTTTGCCGTGGGTGGAGAGCACGCTGAACTCTTTCCACACGCACGGCCACAGCAGGGGCTTGGCGCCGTAGTTCTGCATCGGCTCGCCGAACAGCAGGGGCATATACACCGTGTAGCCCTCCGCGGCGATCTTGCGGCCGAGCTCGACGCACTCGGGGATCATGCCCGGCAATTCATGGATGAGCACCACGCCGGGGCCGGAGCCCGCGCGGTACACGGGCTTCGAAACGCCCTCGAATTCATGGTTGAATCGCTCGAAACCGGGCAGGTCCATAATCCAGTATAACAAAGGCACCTATGGGGTCTGACCTCCCGTTGTTGCGTTACTTCGGAGGGCGTGGCAAACAATGCAACAACGGGAGGTCAGACCCCGGTTTGCTATAATCACTCTCCACCATGAAGACCAGCTCCCAGCTCCGCTCCGGCTATCTCGATTTCTTTGTCAAAAACGGCCACACCCTGAAGGCGTCCGCGCCCATCGTCCCCCAGGGCGACGCGACGCTCATGTTCAACTCGGCCGGCATGGTTCCTTTTAAGCCCTACTTCCTCGGGCTCAAGACCGATCTCAAGCGCGCCACCTCATCGCAGAAATGCTTCCGCACCACCGACATCGAGCGCGTCGGCACGACGCTGCGCCACATGACGTTCTTCGAGATGCTCGGGAACTTCTCTTTCGGCGATTACTTCAAGGCTGAGGCGGTGTTCTGGGCCTGGGAGTACCTGACTAAGGAGTGCGGGCTCGACCCGAAGCGCCTGTACCCGACGGTCTTTAAGGAAGACGACGAGGCCGTCGAGCTGTGGAAGAAGGTCGGCGCGCCCAACGCCGCCGTGCGCCTGGGCGAAGACACCAACTTCTGGAACATGGGGCCGACGGGTCCCTGCGGGCCCTGCTCCGAGATCTACTACGACCTCGGCCCCGAGTTCGCCTCGGGCAAGGACGACGTCGTCGGCGGCGACGGCGACCGCTACATCGAAATCTGGAACCTGGTCTTCACGGGCTTCGACCGCCAGCCCGACGGCAGTTTGAAACCCTTGGCTAGACCCTGCATAGACACCGGCATGGGCCTTGAGCGCCTCGCGTTCTGCGCGCAGGGCACCAAGTCCCCCTTCCACACCGACCTGTTCGCGCCGATCGTGTCGAAGGCCGCCGAGCTCATCGGCGCCGATCCCAAGGACCCCAAGAACGCCCTCGGCTTCCGAGTCATCGCCGACCACGCGCGCGCGGCTACCATGCTGATGAGCGAGGGCATCATCCCCTCGAACGTCGAGCGCGGCTACGTCCTGCGCCGCCTCGTGCGCCGCGCGGCCCGCTACGGCCAGCTCATGGGCTTCGACCGCCCGTTCCTGCACATGCTCGTGCCCCAGGCCATCGAGATCTTCGCGCCCGGCTACCCGGAGCTACGCGCCGCCTCCAATCAGGTCGAGGCCGTGATGCGCACGGAAGAGGCCAAGTTCCTCGAAACGCTGCACGCGGGCGAAGGCGAGCTCAAGAAGGCGCTGGAGAAGTCCGGCAAGACCTTGTCGGGCGAGGCCGCGTTCCGGCTGTACGAGACGTTCGGCTTCCCGCTCGAAATGACGAAAGAGATCGCGGGCCAGCAGGGCGTCGCGGTTGACGACGCCGGCTTCAAGGCCGCGCAGGAAAAAGCCGTCGAGACGGCGCGCGCCTCCTGGAAGGGCTCCGGAGAAAAGAGCTTCGCCGAGATGGGCTTGGAACTGTCGGCGACGAAGTTCGTCGGCTACGAGCTCAATGAGGTTAAAACGATCATCACCGACGTCCAGCTGAAGGGCGAAGGCGGAGTCCTTCTGCTGGAGGCGACGCCGTTCTACGCCGAGGGCGGCGGCCAGGTGGGTGACACCGGCTTGATTCTTTCGGTCGACGGCAAGCAGGTCATGGCCGAGGTTATCGACACGCAAAAGCAGGGACAGACCTGGGTCCATATCATCAAGGCGTTGACCCCGGATCTCAATCCGTTCACCGAGGTCATCGCGCAGGTTAACGTCGAGCGCCGCGCCCGGATCAAGCCCCACCACACCGCGACCCACCTGATGAACGAGGCCTTAAAGCGCGTCCTCGGCGGGTCCATCCGTCAGGCCGGCTCATACGTGGGCCCCGACAAGCTTCGCTTCGACTTCACTCACTCGAAGGCGATCACGCCCGATGAGCTGAAGAAGATCGAGTCCATCGTCAACGACGAGATCAAGGCCGCTCACCCCGTCGTGCCGCAGGTTCATCCTGTCTCCCGCGTCGCGGAGTTCGGCGCGACCACGCTCCTGGGCGAGGACTACGGCTCCGACCCGCGCTTCCTGCTCATCGGGCCTAAGGCCTGGAAGGACCCGAAGGACCGGTTCTCCCTCGAGCTGTGCGGCGGCACCCACGTGGACAACACGGCGGAGATCCTCGCGTTCAAGATCGTGAAGGAATCCTCCGCGTCCTCCGGCGTGCGCCGCATCGAGGCGATCGCGGGCAAGGCCGTCGAGGAATACGCGGCGACGCAGCACGCCGCCAAGCTCGAGGCGGAGAAGCACGCGCGCGAGAAGGCCGACGCCGTCGTCGCCGCCATCCGCGCCCTCGGCGGCAAGGCCGAGGCGTCCGAGGGCCTCAAGGCGCTCGAGAACAAGCTGAGCCAGCTCAAGAGCTCCAAGCTCGCGGCCCAGGCCGAGGCCGGCAAGACCATCGTCGACGTCAAGGGCGTGAAGCTGTGCGTCCAGCGCCTCGACGGCGCGGATCCGAAATCCCTGCGCGGATTGTCGGACAAGATCAAGGCCGAGGTCGGTTCCGGCCTGGTGTTCCTCGCCGCCCCCGGCGAGGGCAAGCTCAGCTTCGTGCTCGCGGCCACGGCGGATATGGCGGCCAAGGGCGTGGACGCGGCCAAGATCGCCAAGGCCTTCGCTGCCGCGCACGGCGGCTCGGCGGGCGGCCGCCCGGACTTCGCTCAGGGCGGAGCCGCGGACGGGGATTGGGATAAGACCGTGGCGAGCCTGACGGCTCTCATCGGATAGGAGACGACATGACTCTTTCGAACGAAGTGTCCAAGCAGATCGACGAGGCCTTCGACTTCCGCGGCCACGTGACGGTGACCTTCACCGACGGCAAGACCCTCGAGGGCTACCTGTTCAACCGGGAGCTCGCGCCGATGAAGGGCGAGGGGTACATCGAGATCATCCCGAAGAATTCCGAGGAGCGCTTGCGCTTCCCCGCGGCGTCGGTCAAGTCGGTGACCCTCACGGGCAAGGACTTCGCCTCGCCGTTCGTGCCCCCCGCGAAGTAGCCTCTAGCGGATGTTGCGGGAGCTGTCGGACTCCGACAGAGCGCCGCGCGACAGGCGCGAGCTCATCCCGGGACGGGACGCCGCCGGCGTTTCGGCCCGCGCAGCGGAACCTTCCACCGCGGCCACGGCCGGCGCGGACACGGCGGTGACCTGAGCCGCGCCGCCGCCTGAGGACATCGTGGCGGAGGTCGTCTGCTCCCCGTTTCCGTACACCGTGAAGGA
>CALRXP010000171.1:0-6326 GCA_943372155.1 Candidatus Endomicrobiellum trichonymphae
GCGGGCGGCCTGGGCTCGCCCTTGGCCCTGTATTTGGCCGCGGCCGGCGTGGGGCGCATCGGGATCGTGGACTTCGACAAGGTGGACGAGTCGAACCTGCAACGGCAGATCATTCATGACACAGCCTCGGTCGGCACGTCGAAGCTTGAGTCCGCGAAGAAACGCCTGCTCGCCCTCAACCCCTACATCACCGTCGAGACGCATGAGACGCGCCTAACCTCGGCCAACGCCGTCGAGCTGTTTAAGAAGTACGACGTCGTCGCCGACGGCACCGACAATTTCGCGACGCGCTACCTGGTAAACGACGCCTGCGTCCTGACCGGCAAGCCCAACGCCTACGGCTCGATCTTTCGCTTCGAAGGCCAGCTCGCCGTATTCGGCCTGAAGGACGGCCCCTGCTACCGTTGCCTGTATCCCGAACCCCCGCCCCCCGGGCTCGTGCCGTCGTGCTCGGAAGCGGGCGTGCTGGGCGTGCTGCCCGGCGTCATCGGCACCATGCAGGCCATCGAGGCCCTCAAGCTCATACTCGGCATCGGCCGTCCTCTGTCGGGCCGCCTGATGTTGTACGATGCGCTCGAGCAGAGCTGGCGCACGCTGAAGGTGAAGAAGAACCCGGCCTGCCCCGTGTGCGGCGACAACCCGAGCATCAAGGCGCCGATCGATTACGAAGCGTTCTGCGGTTTAAAGGAGAAGCCCGTGTCCACCATTCCCGAAATTTCGGTACAGGATCTCAAAGCCAAGCTCGATAAGAAGGAGAAGTTCGTTCTCCTCGACGTGCGCGAGCCCCACGAGTACGAGGTCGCCAAGATCGAAGGCTCGACCTTGATCCCGCTCGGCAAGTTGCCCGAGCGCATCGGCGAGCTCGACAAGGGCGCCAAGCTCATCGTGCACTGCAAGATGGGCGGCCGCTCGGCCAAGGCCGTGCAGTTCCTGCGCGAAAAGGGCTACGACGCGACCAACGTGACCGGCGGCATCAACGCCTGGTCGGAGTCGGTCGATCCGTCCGTTCCCCAGTATTAACATGAGGCTCGCGGCGGGCCTCGTCTTGCTGCTGGCCGCGTGCGCCGGCAAGGCCGTCCCGGAGATCTCGGTTCAGGCGTTGAAAGGCAAGCGCGACCGGAAGGAGAACTTCATCCTCCTCGACGTCCGCGAACCGAAGGAGTACGCGATCGCCCGCATCGAGGGCTCGAAGCTGATCCCGCTCGACGCTCTTCCCGGACGCCTCGGTGAACTCGACAAAAACGCCGAGGTGGTCGTGCACTGCAAGGCCGGCGGACGCTCGGCCAAAGCGGCGAAAATGCTCCGCGAGCAGGGCTTTAACGCGGTCAGCGTCGCCGGGGGCATCGACGCATGGTCGGTGGCGATCGACTCGTCCGTGCCGCGCTACTGACGTGCCTGAACTTCCCGAAGTCGAGACGGTCCGGCGCGTCCTACAGGAGCGCTACGCGGGCAAGAAGATCGACGCCGTCGCCGTGGGCAAGCCCACGTTCTACCGCGCCCCGCCGCTGTCCGCCGTCAAAATACTCACGGGCGGCACGATCGCCGCTTTCAAGCGCCGCGGCAAGTACCTGATCGTCGCGATCGAAGGCCGGGGCGAGGTCATCTTCCACCTGGGTATGTCCGGCCGCATCACGGTCGGCGGCGAGAGCCCGCACGTGCGCTTCCAGATGTGGATCGACTCCGAGGCGGTGCGATTTCACGACAGCCGCCGCTTCGGCAGGGTCGGCTGCCCGCTGCCGGAGCTCGGGCCCGAACCGATGGATCCCGAGTTCACGCCGGACTACCTCTGGAAGATCCTGCGCAAGCGCACCGCGCCCGTGAAGGCGCTGATCATGGACCAGAAGCTGATCGCGGGCCTGGGGAATATCTACGCGACCGAGGCCCTGCACGCCGCGAAGGTCCGCCCGGGGCGCGCGGGCAAGTCGCTGTCGCGCGCGGAGTCGGACAAGCTCGCGGCCGCCTGCCGCGACATCCTGACGACGGGCGTCGAGGCGGGCGGGGCCACGCTCGACGACGAGGCGTTTCTCGATCCGCTCGGCCGCCCGGGCCGCATGCAGATGGGCGTGATGGTCTACGGGCGCAAGGCCTGCGGGACGTGCGGCAAGCCCGTCATCGGGACCCGCAAGAGCATCGGGGGGCGCGCCAGCGCCTACTGCCCCAGCTGTCAGCGCTGAGCGCTAACGGCGGCCGCGAAGCGTGTTGACGACGGTGGAGCGCGCCGCGCGCGCCTTCAGGGGAACCGCCTCTCGGCGCTCGTAGAGGTACATCGCGGTGAGGATCGCGGCGGGGACGGCGGCCAAAATCGTGTAAGTCATAGGGGGTGTCTCCGGGACTCAGTCGCGTCGACGGGAGGATAGCCCCGAAAGGCATTTTCGTCAAGACCTTCACTTCGTGTTTCCTTGACGAACGAGGATTCGGAGGCTATCCTCAAAATACGGATCACCTATGCCACCCACACCGTTGTTTCTGAGCGCCGCGAGGATCGAAGCACTCGCCGCTTTTCATTCCCTGGAGCCCGACGCCGTCACCCTTCACCTCGCCGTGGACGGCGGCGGCCTGTATCCCTCGACTTTTCACAAGCTCGCCACGGACGCCCGCAATAATCCACGCATGAAGCTCCTTGGCCGGGACCTCGACCGTATCCAGGCCTTCATCACGACGGAGTTCGTGCCCGGACCCCACCGCATGGTCGCCGTCTATTCCTGCGCCAAGCGCGGACTTTTCGAAACCTTCACCTTGCCTCAGCCGTTCAAGAGCGCCCTGATCGTCGGAGAGACGCTCGATCTGAGGCCCCTGACGGCTCTCGGGGGACAGTACCACCGTTTCGTCGCGCTGCTGCTGAGCCCTTCGAAGGCTCGGTTCATCGAATTGCATATGGGACGCGCGATCGAACTCGACGCGCTCGAAGGCGACTTCGGCTCCGTCGACGGTCTCGGTGCGGTCGCCTCGCGCGCCGCCACCTTGGCGCGCGAGCGCCGCTACGATCGCCTCATTCTGGGCGCGCCCCCGGCCCTCGAGGCGGCCCTGGTCCCCCTTCTCGATCCCGCCTTGCAGAAGGAATTGATCCTGGAGCCCGTGCTGAGCCCGGACCGCCCGGTCGACGCCGTCCTCGAGCGCGTGCTTCATAACGAGCGCCAGGCGCGCAGCGTGCGCGAGAGCGTCCTCGTCCACCGCCTGCTCGATGAGGCGCGCCAGGGCGGCGCCGTGACGGGGCTCGAGGCCGTGTCCGCCGCGGTTCAGCAGGGCTGCGTGGCGCGCGTGCTCGTGCGCGACGGCTACGCGAAAATGGGCCGCTCCTGCCCCAAGTGCGGCCATCTCTCGGTCGGGAACCGCTCCTGCCCGTGGTGCTTCTGCGGCACCGAATCGGTCCTCGACCTCGTGAGCGAGCTCACCGCCAAAGCGCTCGACGCGGGCTGCGAGGTCTACCGGATCATGCACGATCCGCGCTTCGACGGCGTCTGCCGCATCGGCGGCGAGCTCAAGGTGCCGGTCGACAGGCCCGCCGCTCCGTCCACGTCGCGGGCCTTGCGCGGCCGCTTCGCGACCAAGGACGGCCGCCCCTCTCCCCTCCGCCCCCGCTAAGAGGTGTCAGGCTTTCTGATTGTGCGATTCTCGCGTCAGTTCGACAGCGCGTACAGCGCGAAGCTTGCCAGCCAGTGCTCCCCCGCGTAATCGCCGCTCGTGACGTGCGCCATGGACGCGTCGAGATGCCGGGCGGCCGCCTCCAGCAGGACCGGACGGCGACGATCGCCCGCGGGTAACGCGGCGGCGATGCCCTTGAGACACCAGGCGCGGCTGAGATTGAGACCGTCGAGATGGACGATTCTCGGATCCGAACGGTCGGTGACGATCGCGGGCGTCATCAGAGATTTGGGGCCGCCTTTGCCGAGTTCGGGCAGGAAGGCCGTCAGCCAGGCGGCGAACTCCGCCTGGGGCAGGACGCGGCGCATGAGGTCCGCCTCGAGCAAGGCCGGCGAAAAGAAATCCTCTCCGCCCGGTTCCCAGGCCGCGGGGTAATTCTTATCGGCGCCGAAATAGGTCTTCGCCCGCTCGATGAGCATGGCTTCGAACGCCTTGTCGCCCTTGGCGCGGGCGTAGTCGAGCGCGAAGGCGAGGCCGAAGGCGGTGTTGGGGTGGGTGCCGACGCGCATAGGATAGGTGAGCTTGGGCTGGAAGACCTTGTACTGCGCGGCGAAGGCGGCGGCGAGCGGCTCGAGGTTCGCCGACCAGCGCTTTGCGTCGGGATCGTCCCAGCCCCCCAGCTCTTCGGATAATTTCAGCAGCCAGGCCCAGCCGTAGGTGCGCTCAAAGGTTTTCCGGTTTGGGCCGGCGAGGTAGGCGAGCTCCCCGCCGATCGCCGCCGTCGACAGATGCGCTTCGAGGACGGCGCGCAGCTTCTCCGCGCCGGGAAGTCCAGGCGTCGTCTTCAGCGCGCGGACCATCAGCCAGTGGCCGTGCACGCTCGAATGCCAGTCGTAGCAGCCGTAGAACGAAGGGTGGGCGTCGCGCGGTCGAGCCAGGTCGCCGGCTCCGCTCGCGATGTGATCGGCCTTGTTGGGAAACTCCGAATCCGAACACTTGAGCGCCAGATTCGCGAGAGAGGAGGCCTGCGCCGGAGTCAGCGCCGAGACCGGCGCGGCGAGCATCAAAACGATGAAGACGAGGAGGGCGTTCATGCGCCCATCTTATCACATCGATTCAAACGGCAAGAATCGCACAATCAGAAAGCCTGACACCTTCGGCGGAGCCTTTAAACGGGTTCGCGGCCAAAGTAAGGGAGCGAGGCGAATTCGGCGGCCATGGAGGCGGCGCGGGCGCCGTCCTCGGAGTTGCGCGCCCAGTACAGCTCAAGATCTCCCCCATCGAAGCGGCGCAGGCACACGACGTAGGAACGTGTGTGCGAGCCGGCGAACAGCCGGCGGCGTTCGCGGCTGACGAGCACCACGGCGCGGAACTCCTCGATGTCCCAGGTGGCGTTCCCCCCCACGGATTGGCCCCCGACGCCGAGATAGCGCGCGACCATGCGATGGTCCCGGTCGATCACCACGCGCGAACGGCCGCGCAGGAACAGCCAGCCCGAGGCCACGAAGACCGCGCCGAAGAGGAAGCGCAGGCACGGGATGATCAGCGGCACCCCGCGGCCAAGCGCGTAGGAGGCCACCACGGTGCCGAACATGTTCATCATCTCGACCGCGCCGAAGCAGACCAACGCCAAGCCGGCCATGGACGCGGTCGCGTCGGGCTCCTGACGAATTTCGAGGCGGGAACGGCTCGTCTTGATCATCTCGGTGTGGTGCGCGGCGGCTTTTCAGTGTAGCCCCGCCCCCGTCGAGCGTCAAGACCCAAACCCCCGTCGGGCGGGCTTGCGCGGGTCGCGAGGGCACGTTACACTTCGTCCATGGACCAATTCGTATCGGAGCTTCGCGCCAAGGGTCTCCTGACCCCCGCCGCCGCGGAGCGGGTCGCCGACCTCGAATCCCGCGCTCACCTCCCTTTGGCCCGCGAGCTTCACTCCCTCCTTTATCTCGGCGCGCTCTTGATTCTGGCCGGCGTCGGGGCGACCGTCAAGGACCGCCTCGATCAGCTGGGACCAATGACCATTTTGACGTCCCTCGGCCTCGCGGCCGCGCTGTGCTTCGTTTACGCCTTCCGGACGGGCCGCCCGTTCGCCCCGGGGAAGGTCGAGGCGCCGACCGCGGCCTTCGACTACATCCTCTATCTGGGCTGCGGCCTGGTCGGCATTTTTTTCTCGTACCTCGAATTCAAATGGAAAGTTCTGGGCTCTTGGTGGGATCTTTATCTGCTCGGCTCGGGCCTCGCGTTCGCCGCCGCGGCGTACCGCTTCGATAACCGCCTCGTGCTCGCCACCGGCCTCATGAACCTGGCAGGTTGGCTGGGACTGCGCGCGGGGCGCTGGGACTTCGGCCTTGGCGCGACGAAACCGGCGTTGGTGGCGTACGGGGCCGTTCTCGTCTGGATCGCCTTCTCCACGCGGCGCGGCGAGCTGAAGCCGCATTTCGAAGGGACGTACCGGACCCTCGGCGTCCACCTGGCACTGGCGACCTTGCTCGCCGACGGGACCAAATTCTCGCGGCCGGAGTATTGGATCCTAGCGGTCGCCTGCGCCGCGCTCGGGGCTTGGTCCATCAGCGAGCGGCGGTTCGACACCTTCGCGGCCGCGGTCGGCTACGCGTATGTCGCGACGCTCGTCGCCTTCCTTGAATTCGTCGGAAACGGCGGCGGAGATTTCACCTTGTGGGTCGTCGTCCTGAGCGGCGGCGCGTCCTTGACCGGCCTGCTGTGGGCGCGTTCTCGCTTCAAGGAGG
>CALRXP010000172.1:0-6318 GCA_943372155.1 Candidatus Endomicrobiellum trichonymphae
GATGTTCTCGGTCGGCGGCGGCATTCTGAGGCACGGCCTGCCCGGCGCGCATCACGCGGCGCATCCCGTAGTTCAGGCGCTGCTGGACGCGTCGGCGGGAGTCCTGGCGGGGGCGCTGACGTTGGCCGTCGTCGGCGCTATTTCGTCCGTCGCTCGGCGAGCAGGACGGCGTTAAGCACCGCGCAGGCGGTGGTCACGGGACCGACGCCGCCGGGAACGGGAGTGAGGAAGCCCGCGCGCGTCGCGACCTGCGCCGCGGCGTCGCCCTTGAGGCGGCCGCGCACGACGTTGACGCCCGCGTCGAGCACCACGGCGCCGCGCTTGACCCAGGACGCCTTCACGAGACCGGGCGCGCCGGCGGCGAGGACGAGGACGTCCGCTTCGCGGCACAGCGCCGCCAGATTCTTGGTGCGCGAGTGCGCGAGCGTGACCGTCATGTCGAGCGTGCCGAGCAAGTGCGCCGCGGGACGGCCCACGGTGGCGGAGCGGCCGACGACCACGGCGCGGCGGCCGGCGAGAGCGACCTTCGACGCCTGCGCCAGCCGCGCGATGGCGAGGGCGGTGCAGGGAACGACCAGGCCGGTCGTCTCCTTCCAGCTCTTGGCGAGGAAAAGCCGGCCGTAGGCGGCGGCGGTGATGCCCTCGGCGTCCTTGTCGGCGGGGATCAGAGCGGCGGCGTCCGCTGCCGTCACGCCCGCGGGATAGGGCGTCTCGATGAGGACGGCGTCGGCTCCGGCGTCGCCGCACAGGTCTGCCAGCAGGCCCAAGGTCTTCTCGCGAGGGCCGGGAGAGAGGCGATGGACCACGGCTTCGACGCCCGCGGATTCGCAGGCCCTGAGCTTGATCTTAAGGTAGGAGCCGGCTGCGGCGCCCGCCGAGGCGACGATGGCCAGGCGCGGACGGCGTCCGCGGCGCGCCGTCACCTTGGTCGCGCGGCGCTTGGCTTCCGCCATTAAGCGGATGGCCAGCGGCCGCCCGTCTAAAATCTTGGCGCTCATCGTTTGGCCAGGCTCCGTTCGAGGCGGGCGATCACGGCGGACAGCGCCTCGAGCGTCGGCGCGGGCACCTTGCGGCGCTTGGCCGCGAGTAGGAGGGGGCCTAGGATGGCGTCCGCCTCGGTGCGGCGGCCGGCGGCGAGATCCTGCAGCATGGAATTGCGCTGGCGCGGAGCGTTGCGGCAGGAGAGCATGAGCTTGTCGGCCATGTCGGGATAGTCCAGAGCGTGACCGGAGGCCACGGCCGCGGCGGTCGCCTCGCTCAAGGCCGACAGAGCCACCTCGCGCAGAGCGGGGTCGGACTCGAGCCGGCCGCTCTCCACCGCGCAGGCGGCGCCGAGCGGGTTGACCGCCGCGTTGAAGGCCGCCTTGGTCCAGAGCATGCCCTCCTCGGAGTCCTTGAGGTGGACGCGAAAGCCCGCCTTCGTCAGCAAGACGCGGGCGGCTTCGAGCGCGGCCTCGTTGCCTTTGCGGCGCGCGAGTAGGATGTCCTCTCCGCCGTTGAGCTTGAGTTCTCCCGGTTCCGCCCGGTCCGCGGCGAAATAGCACACGCCGATGACGGTGCGTTTGGGGCCGAAGGCGCGGCGGAAGACCTTCTCATGGCCGATGCCGTTTTGCAGAGCCACGACCGGGGTCTCCCGGGCGATCAAGCGCCGGGCGGAGGCGGCGGCTTTCCGGGCGTCGCCCGACTTGACGCAGAAGAACGCGGCGGAGACGGGGGACTTGAGCGCTCGGGCGCTCGTCAGGCCGGAGATCGTCTCACGGCGGCCGTCCGGTGCGGTCACGGCGAAGCCGGAGCGGGCCAGGCGGCGTTCGGCGGCGGCGTCCCGGCCCAGGATCGCGACCGCCTCGCCCGCGCGGCGCAGGCCGGCGGCCAAGGACAGGCCTACGGAGCCGGGACCGACGACCAGGACGGGTTCGCTCACCGGGGAATTAGACAAAAAAATGACCCCCGGCGCTTGCGCGCCGGGGGCCACACTTCGGCGATTGTGAGAACGCGTTTTTACGCGTTCACCATCTTCGCGCGGGAGACATCGCCCTTCTTGTCGAGGAAGTACAGGAAACCGGCCTGCTTCTTCACGCCGACCTTGGCGACCTTCTCGGTCTTGCCGCCCTTCTTGCCGCCGCGGGCCATCTTCGCGCGGGAAACGTCGCCCTGCTTGTCGATGTAGTAAAGGAAACCCTGAACCCGCTCAACGCCGACCTTCTGAACCTTCTCAGCCATTTTCGTGACCTCCGTACAGATGCCGGGATCGATACCCCTGGATCCCTGGGGTGCAACGCCGAGAATCTAGCATAACCTCCGACGAGGATGCAAGTTTTTCTCGACGAGCCCCCGACGGAGAAATGAGAAGCCCCGCCGGAGATTTCTCCGACGGGGCTCTCGACGGGAAAAAACTACTTCCCGGGTTTGTCGAAGAGGGCGATCTGCGTCTCCTGGGGCATGATGAGGCGTTCCTTCAGCCAGGCGTCGACGAGATCCTTGGAAAAACGGTACTGCCGGCCGATGCGCGAGGCGGGAATGCGCTTCAGGCGGATGAGGCCGTAGATCTTGGAGCGGCCCATGCTCAGGTACAGGGCGAGCGTTTTGATGTCCATCACGTCGGGGACGGGGCCGTTGATGCCCCTTTTAGCCGTCTTTCGCTTCTTTTTCATGAATTGAGCGTTGAACTCTACCGTTTAGAATCGCTTAACACTCAAAGTGTATGTCCTCTATCATCTTTTGTCAACAGTTGTTAGCGGCGACCCTAATCATCCTCGCTTTCTTTCGGCGGAACTCCGCAGGCGGAGTCCTGGGAGAAGTGCTCCCGGTAAGCCTGGGCTTCGCTCGTGCCGCGATTAATGGACTTCTGGTACGCCTTTAGGCAGGCGACGGGGCAGCAGCCCCGGACCGATTTGACGTCGCAGTCGGGCGCGGCGCGCACGCAGGCGCCGAAGGAGTCTCCGCGCTCCACGCACGCCTCCAGAGAGTCCCGGCAATCCTTGAACTTAGGGCTATAGTAGGAAGACGCGCTCGACGAGGACGTTTTCTTTTTCGGCGCGGGCGCCGGAGCGTCGTCGGACGGCTGCTCTTCGTCCGTCTGCTCGGGAGCCGCCGCCGTCTCCTCGGTGGCGGCAGCCTTCGGCTTCTCCTTGGTCTTGCCTTTGCCCGTGCTCTTGGGCGCGAGAGACTTGGCCTTCGCGCATGACGCCTTCACGCCGAGCTCGCAGGCGTGCCGGTAGTCCTCCCGCGCGAAGCCCAGCTCGCCCTGGCTTTCGTAGGCGCGCGCGCGGTCGGCGTATGCGGCGGCGAAGCGGATGTCGAGCGCGACGGCCTTGTAGAAGTCGCCGATCGCCGGAGTCGTCTTCCCGGCCTTGAGCAGCAGCACGCCGCGGCGGTGGAAGCCTTTCGCGTTTTTCTTGTCGAGGGCCAGGCACTCCGACAGGTCGGTCAGGGCGCCGGTGTCGTCGCCGTCCTTTTCGCGGATGCCCGAGCGCGCGCACAGGACCTTGGCCTTGCCCGCGCCGCCGTCCTTCTCGTCCCACATGGACAACGCGTTGGAGTACGACGAGAACGCGGCCTTGGGGTCTTTCTCGCGTTCTTCGCGCGCGCCTCGCGCGGCCCACGACTTAAACGACTCCGCGCCCGCCGGAAGGGCGGCGAAAAAAGCGATCATGACGGCGGCGATCAAGCGCTGGCTCATGGCGTATTAATAGGAAGGGTAACACCGGCTTGCGTCCCCGTCAAGCCGCGCTCCGGAAAAAACGCTTGTCATCGTCGGAAACTTATTGCTATAGTATCGGTACATCATGCTGATTTACGAAACGGTCCTTATCCTGAAGCCGGTCCTCGCCGATCCCGAAGTCGTGGAGTTCGTCGAGAAGACCAAACTGACCATCTCCGGCGAAGCCGGTGAGCTGGTCTCACACGAGATCTGGGGACGGCGGAAGCTGACCCATATCATCGGCAAGGCGCGCGAAGGCATCTACGTGTACCTGAAGTACAAAGGTACTTCGGCGCTCCTCAAGAAGCTGGCTCACAATTTCAGCGTCTCCGACACCGTCCTGCGCGAAATGACCGTCTTGGTCCGCGATCGCAAGATGCGCGAGAAGAAGCCCAAGAAGATCAAGCCCGCCGTCGCGCCTGCCGCCGCGGCTCAGGCCTAAGAACATGGCCGCGGAGTTGCGCCTGCCCGAACAGAATACCGTTCTTCTGACGGGAAGGCTCACCCGCGATCCCGAACTGAAGTACACCGCCAGCGGAACGGCGATGTGCCGGTTCGGCTTGGCCGTGAACCGCCGCTACAAGGACCCGAAGTCCGGCGAGTGGAAGGATGACACGACGTTCGTGAACTGCGTGATCTGGCGCGAGGCGGGTGAGCGCGTCGGTAAGGTCGTCAAAAAGGGCACCCCTGTCCACGTTGAGGGCCGCCTGCGCAGCTATGATTTCCAGGACAAGGAAGGCAATAAGCGCTCCGGCATCGAAGTCGAAGCGCGTCGCGTTCAGATTCTTGAGAAAGCCTCGTCGGCCGGCTCGTCCGGCGTCGGGGAGCCGGAGCCGTCAGCCGGCGTAGAGATTGAGGAGGTACCGTTCTGATGTCCGCCGAGCCCACTGCCGCTTCCGAGGCCGCTCCCGCCGCCTCTTCCGCTCCTTCCGCCGCCGCCGCCGGCGCGCGCCGTCCCAGCAGCAGCGCCCCTGGCGGGCGCCGCGCTCCGTATCCCGTGCGCCGCAAGGTCTGCCGCTTCTGCGCCGAGAAGGTCCGCGACATCGACTTCAAGCAGATCCAGATCCTGCGCACGTTCACGACCGACACGGGCAAGATCCTGTCGGCCCGCATCACGGGCAACTGCGCGTCGCACCAGCGCCAGCTCACCCGCTGCATCAAGCGCGCGCGCAACCTCGCGCTTCTGCCGTACGTCACTCGCTAAAGAACTGAAGTAGGAGTATCGTCATGAAAGTCATTCTGAAGAGCGTCGTCGACAATCTCGGCCGCCCCGGCGACGTCAAGGACGTCAAGCTGGGTTACGCCCGCAACTACCTGCTCCCGCGCAAGCTCGCGGAGTTGGCCACCGAGTCCGCCCTGAAGTACTGGGAAAAGGGCAAGGAAAAGCGCGCGACGCTCGTCGCCGCCGAGGTCAAGGTCGCCAAGGAGCTGTCGGAGAAGCTCGCCGGCGTCAATCTCTCGTTCGCGGTCCCCGCGTCCGAGGAAGGCAAGCTGTTCGGCTCGATCGGCAAGGCCGATCTCATCAAGAGCCTGAAGGCCGCCGGGTACGAGGTTCCCAAGAACTCGATCACCCTCGAGACCGCGATCAAGACGACCGGCGAGCACGAGGTGTCCCTCCGCCTCCAGCCCGAAGTCATCGCCAAGGTCAAAGTCACCGTCACCGCTCGCGAATAAACGGGGCGCATGGCGCAGAATCCGTCCACCCCGCCTCAGGCCCTCGAGGCCGAAATGGCCGTCCTCGGCTCGATGCTCATCGAGCGCGAGGCGACCGAGCGGGCGCTAGACCTCCTTCACGAGTCCGACTTCTACCTCGATCCGCATAAGCGGATCTTCCGCGCGATCCACGCGCTGTTCGGCGCCGGCCAGGCGATCGACGTCGTCACGGTCTCCGAGGAGCTGCGCAAGAAGAACGAGCTCGACACCGTCGGCGGCGGGGCGTTTCTCGCCGAGCTGATCAACAAGGTCACGACCGCCGCGCACGTCGAGTATTACGGCAAGCTGGTCAAGGAAAAGGCGATCCTGCGCGACCTCATCGCGGCCGCCACGGGCGTAGTGACCGCGTGCTACACGCAAGAGAAGGATCCCAAACAAATTTTGGACGAGGCCCAGTCCTCGATCCTCAAGGTCTCCGAGCGCCAGACTCTCCAGGGCGTCGTCGAGATGAAGGACCTGGTGCACGAGGTCGTCGACCAGATCGAGAAGGCTCACCACAGCAAGCAGGAGGTCACGGGCATCCCGACGGGCCTGCGCGCGTTCGACAAGATGACGACCGGCTTCCAAAAGTCCGACCTCATCCTCATCGCCGCGCGTCCCTCGCAGGGTAAGACCGCGATCGCGCTGAACATGGTCGCGCACGCCGTCCTCGAAAAAAACCTGCCCGTGCTGTTCTTCTCTTTGGAAATGAACCGCCACGCCATCATGCAGCGCTTCATCGCCTCTGAGGCGAAGGTCAATTTGAAGGACATCCGCACCGGCTACTTCAAGCGCGACCGCTGGCAGGATCTGACCGGGGCCGCCGCGCGTTTCGCCGAGGCGCCGTTGTTCATCAACGACAATCCCGGCATGACGGTCATGAGCGTGCGCACGATCTCGCGCCAGCTGATGACGCGCCTGCGCCA
>CALRXP010000173.1:0-6283 GCA_943372155.1 Candidatus Endomicrobiellum trichonymphae
ATGCCGCCGGAATTGACTCACGATCCCGTGTCCCAGGACGTGCACCGCATCGCCCGCTGCCTGGCGAAGCCCGACGAACTCTGGACCCAACACCACAACGGCGTTTTCCGCTCGACCGACGGCGGCGATAACTGGACGGAGATCACGGGCCTGCCCGTGTCGGCCTTCGGCTTCGCCGTGGCGGCGCACCCGAAGGAATCCGGCACGGCGTGGCTGATCCCGGCGGTCAAGGACGAGAAGCGTTACCCGAAGGACGGCGCGCTCGTCGTCAACCGCACGCGCGACGGCGGCAAGACGTGGACGTCTTTGCGCCGCGGCCTGCCGCAGGCGAACGCCTACGATCTGGTCTACCGCCACGGCCTCGACATCGACGGCACGGGCAAGGAACTCGCGTTCGGCAGCACGACGGGCGGATTCTGGGCCAGCGCCGACGGCGGGGACTCCTGGAACGCGCTCGACGCGCGGCTGCCGCCGGTTTACTGCGTCCGTTTCGGCTAACGCTTCGCGCCGAGGGCGGCGAGGACGGCGCGGGCGAAATCCGACAGCGAAGGGTCGCGCGCGCCCATGACGAGCACGACGTCGCCCTCGCGCGCCTCGGCCGCGATCAGGTCCGCGATCGCGGCGCGCTCCGGCACGTGGAAGGCGTTGAGACCCTTCGCCCGCAGCGGGTCGACGACGTCGCGCGAGGAGATATCCTTGCTCGCCGTGCCTCCGACGTAATAGATGTCGGGCAGCCACAGGCGATCGTCGGGGCGCAGGCCCGCGGCGAAGGCCGCGATGAGCTCGTTTTTGAGGTGGCGCGTGGGCGCGAAGCCGTGAGGCTGATACACCGCGAGGAGGCGCTTCGCCCGGCGGTGCGCCGCGGACAAGGTCGCCGCGATCTTGGCAGGATTGTGCGCGAAATCGTCGACGACTTCGACGCCCCGCGCCGAGCCGAGGCTTTGAAAGCGGCGCGCGACGCCCTTGAACGAGGCCAGGCCCCGGGCGCAATCGGCGAGCGGGACGCCTTCGTGGACGCAAGCGGCGATCGCCGCGGCGGCGTTCTCGACGTTGTGGCGTCCCGGGGCCGGGAGCGTGAAAGCGACGTCCTTGATCTTGAAGGTCGATCCGTCCGGCCCGAGCGCGAGGTCCGCGACGCGTACGGCGCCGGAATCCAAGCCGAAGGTGAGGTCGGCGCGGACGTCCGTCAACGCCGGGTCGTCGGCGTTGACGATCGCCGCGGAGACATTGCCCCGGAACTTGAGGAAGATTTCGCGCAGCGCGGAAACCTCAAGGTGATCCTTGGTCAGATTGAGGAATACGCCGACGGCGGGCTTGTAGTTCACGAGCGAGCCGTCGCTTTCGTCGGCCTCGATGACGAGCAGATCGGATTTCCCGCGCCAGGCGTTGCCGGTGAGGCCCCGCTCTTGAAGAGCGCGAAGCGCACCGCCCGTGATCACCGACGGCCCGCGCCCGGCCGCCTCGAGAATCTCGAAGATCATGGCGACGACGGTGGACTTGCCGCTCGTGCCGGTGACCGCGATGGTGCGCATTCCGGCCACGTGCCGGGCGAGGAATTCGGAGCGGTGCATGAGCGGCACGCCGAGCGCTTTGGCCGCGGCGATCTCCGGGTTCGTGTCCTCGATGGCCGTGGAGAGAACAACGAGATCCGTCTCACGGGTGATCGCGCTTCCGTCCTGGGGGAAGAGGCGCACGCCCAAAGTCTCGAGCTTCGCGCGCAGGCCCGCGCCTTTTCCGGCGTCGAAATCGCGGTCGGAGCCGGTGGCCGGGGCGCCGTCCATGACGTGAATCTGCGCGAGCGCGCTCATCCCCGCGCCGCCGACGCCCACGAAATGAATCCGGGGCTTCTTGTCGGTCATTCTAAAAGTAAGTGCCGAAGAAGATTCGGCGGCGCCGCGGCTTGGCGAAGGAGACGTCGGAAACGGCGTCGCCGGACTCGATGCTCGTGAGCGGCTGGCCGAAGCGCTCCAGGAAGGTGGTGCGCAGGACGCGTCCTGAAGATTTGCGGCTCTCGATCAACCCGTCGCCGCCGGTGAAGATCATCACGTGCGTGATGCGCTCGCTCGTCTCGTCATCGGTGAGGAAAATGAGGTCGCCGGCTTGGAGCTCGGCGCTGCGCGCGGGCCGGCCGTGCAGCTTCTGCTCGTGCGAGTCGCGGGGCACGTCGCGGCCGTGGATGCGGTAGGCGAGGCTGACCAGGCCCGAGCAGTCGACGCCGATCTTGGGGTCGGGCTGGACGCCGGAGCGGCCGCCCCAGTAGTAGCTGGTGCCGAGGAACAGCTCGGCGGTGCGGATGATCTCGGCGCGCGAGGCGGCGGTGGGCTCGGCGGGCGCGGTGTAAAGGGAAGCCGACGGGATTTCGGCCAGCGAGCCGTCGAGCAGGCGCACGACGGTCTGCGTGCCTTTGTCGGCGACGAAGGACAGGCGGGTGCCGACGGAAAGGGTCAGCAGGTCTTCGCCGCGCTGGAGGAGGGCCTGGCGTACGCGCACGATCGGGCCGGTCTTGGGCGGCGGCGCGGAGACCAGCGTATCGGTCTTGATCCAGCCGGGATAGCCCTGCCACTCGCTGGTGTGCAAAAAGCTTTCCTGCTCCTCGGCGCGCACGCGGACCCAGTCGCCCTTGATCTCGAGCGCGGTCACGATCTCGCCGTAGAGGATCTGCGAGAGGTGCGCCTCGTCATCGAGCTTGACCCCGGTCCGGCGCACGGGCTTCGTCCATAGATCGGCCACGGGGGCGCCGATCGTGAAGATCCGGGGAAGGGTCGGACCGATGAGGTAGGCGAGGCCGCGCTTGCGTCCGCGCCAGACCTTGTGGAAAGCGGCTCTGGGGTAGACGCGCCGGACCTGATCTTTGCCCTTGCCCGCGGGATCATAGGCGATGACGTCGCCCTCGGCGGTGAAGCCGCCGACGACGATGACGTGGCCGCTCGTGCGTTTGATCGGGGAATTGGGCAGCTCGCCTTCCGAGAACGTGATGCTGACGATCACCGGGCGGCCCTGACCGATCTCTTCCTCGATGTCCGCCAGGGACTCGAGCCGCGCGACGCGGCCCTCGAAGCCTTGCGCGCCGGCGTAGGCGACGTTGGCGGGCCAGTTGCCGAAAAGCTGGGAGCCGCGGTCCTGAGCCGAGAGGGCGACGGCCTCGAGCTCCTTCTTGTCGCCCCAGAACTCGAGCACCATGGCGAGCGAGGTGGGCGAGCAGATGTCGTGCTTGTACTTCTCCTGCGCGTCCCCTTGCGAGCGCGGCGCGAGGCCGAGGTCGCGGACCCACGGCCCGGGCTTGAACGCGGGCGGGGCGTCGGGGCTCGTGCCGTCGGTGAGGGCCATGGCGACCGAGCGCAGGCGCACGGCGCGTTTGGCCGCCCTGAACTTGACGCGGTAGCGCAATGCCGTGGCTTTCTTTTTGAGCTTAAGGGTGTCGACGTCGACGGCGCCGTCGGGGCTTTCCGCCTTCGCCGGGGAGCTCCAGCCGTCCGGGTTCTGCGTTCCTAGGCTGAACCATTCGCTCCAAGCGCCGTCTTCAAAGCGAACCTTCGCCGACAATTCCACCTCGCCGCCGGCGGGGACTGCGGCGGTCAGCGAGCCGACGAGGTCGTCGAACGGAATCGGCGACTCTAAATCGGGCGACTCGAGCGTCGCGGTCGCGGCCTTGGTGCGGAACAGGCCTTCGGCCAGCGGCAGGCGTTCGAGCCCCGAAGCGCGGGACCCGGCTGCGTCGAGCGGGGTGCGGTGGAGGATGTTGTGGTTCATCGCGAGGGCGTGCGACGACATCATAAGAAAGAAAAAGCCGAGCGACCACTGGGGCCGCCCGGCTTTTTCGAGCAAGACCGGATTACTTGACCAGCTTGTTCGTCGGCTTGTGCGGAGGATCGTTGGGGGCGCGGGGCGTCACCTTAGGGTTGTCCTTGAAGGTGGGGGTGAGGTCCGCGTTGATCTTCGCCCAGGTCGGATCCTCGTCGGCCGAGCCCTTGATCGCGCCGATGGGGCACTCGGGCAAGCAAACGCCGCAGTCGATGCAGACCTCGGGGTTGATGATCATGAAGGCTTCGCCTTTGTACGGGCCGGGGTGAATGCACTCGACGGGGCAAACGTCCACGCAGGCGGCGTAAACTTCGCCCAGACAGCCTTCGACGATAATATGAGTCATGAATTCTCTCCCTTTGCGGCGCGTGGCGCGTCGGTCAAAAACGCGTTATACTCATGCGGCGTGGTCCATCGTACATCATCGTCCATTTCTTGTCAAATTTTAAGGGGCTTCCTCCTCGGGGCCGCGCTGGCGGGCGTGGCGCGGGCCGCGGAAGCGCCGCCGGCGGTTCCCGTGACCATGAACCCGGCGCTGGTGCGCGTGCTGGAGCGGCTGTCGACCGTGAAGCTGTTCGGTACGGCTTCCCTTAATTGGCGCAACGTCGGCCCGCGCGAGCCCGGCTTCGAGACTCAAATCCAGAACCAGGTCTATCTGGCGGATCTGTACATCGGCGCCGAGGGGCCCGTGACCGAAAACGTGCCCGTCAATATCGAGTGGAACCTGCCGACGGCGGGCCGGGGCGTGCCGCGGCTGAGCCAGGCCTACGTCGAGTACGACGGCGTGCGGCGCATCAAGTTCCAGTTCGGCAAGTTCATGGTCCCGTTCGGACGCTACAACGAGCTGTACCGGCCGGACCAGTACCTCGCGGTGACGCGCCCGCTGCTGTACGCATCGCCGGACAGCCTCGACCTGGTCGTGCGACCGAATTCGCCGCGGCCGCCGCTCAGCTACGGCTACAGCGACATCGGCCTGCGCTGGAGCTGGTACCCGGTCCGCGTGCACCCGCTGGTGCCGAGCGAGATCACGCTCTTCATCGTCAACGGAATCAGCGAGTCCACCAACCGCCTGCGCACCTTCCCCAATCCGTCGAACCTGGGCATCCCCGGCCCGGGCACCAACGGCGTCTCGCCGGATTTCGGCCACGCGAACAATAACCTGGCAGACAACAACAACGCCAAATCGATCGGCGGCCGCATCGTCTTCGCGCTCGGCGACCTGCGACTGCCCTGGCCCGTTCCGGAGCGGGCGGCCGATCTGACGGGCACGCATTTGGGTCTCTCCGGCATGGGCGGCAATTATGACCTCGAGGGCTATCTGCATTACGAGATGTGGAGCGCGGACTGGTCCTTCGAGTACAACGGCATCAGCCTGTCCGGCGAGGCGATGTACAGCAAGAACCATTTCCTGACGCCCATTCTGGCGCCCGGCTCGACGCCGGCGGCCCCCGTGCTGCTGGCGCCGGTGACGCACACGCGCCAGCTCGAACACCTCTACGGCTACTTCGTCCAGGGCACCTTTCCGCTCATGCGCCGTCCGCCTTACGGCCGCCGCCTGACCGGCGTGCTCGTCTATAACGAAATGTACCGCCGCGGGCCTCTGCTCGACTTCCTCCTTAATTTCAACGACGGCACGACCACGTTCGAGTCCATGACCGCCTACCGCCAAGGCGCCCCGTTCGTCACGCGCGAGATCAAAAAATACACCGCGGGAGTACACTGGCAGCTGGCGGAGCACTTCGCGGCGAAGGCGGAGTATTCGTATTGGGTCATGGGCCATTCCACCGTCCGCAGCGCGACCTCGCTCGGCCTCAACGACATCTACCAGGGGGCCCTCTCCTTGGTCATGGGGTTCTAAGTGGCCTACGCATGGGCGTTGTTGCTCGCGGCCTCGGCCGGCGCGGCGACGTTCGAGGCGCCCAAAACGGATTTCAAGGTCGAGGTGGTCGAGACCGTTGTCTCCAAGGGCCGTACCGATTTCCTGCTGAAGTTTCCGTCGGCGATGAAAAGCCCGTGGCCGGCCAACGACGTGGTCTGGGCCCATCTCACGGTTCCCGATTCGGCGAAGGGACGGCGCGTGCCGGCGGTGCTCGTCCTGCCCGTGATGGCCGCGCCGAACGTCTGGATCGAGACGCGCTTCATCAACCGCTTCGTCGCCGACGGTTTCGTGGTGATGTGGATCGAGATGCCCACGCAGTTTCACCGCCGCCCGCATCCGTCCATGCCGAGCGGGCAGGTGTTCCTTGCCCGCACGACGCGCCGCCTAGCGCTCAACTTCCGTCAATCTGTTTCGGATGCGCGACGCGCCCTCGGGATTCTGGCGGCTCGCCCTGAAGTGGACGGGGAGAAGGTGGCCCTGTTCGGCATCAGCCTGGGCGCCATCGTCAGCGCGGCGACCTGGTCGGTCGACGCCCGGCCGGCGGCCGGGGTGTTTTTGATGGGCGGGGCGGACTTTCCGACCATCGCCCTGAACGGCTCTCTG
>CALRXP010000174.1:0-6245 GCA_943372155.1 Candidatus Endomicrobiellum trichonymphae
GTGACGCTTCTCGCCGGAGGCGGCCTCGATGAGCTCGAGCGTGCGGATCGCCGTCTCGTCGAGCTGCATCATCGCGCCGGTCTCGCGGTAGGCGGGCTCGGGGAGCTCGCGCAGGCGGAACTTGGCCTCGTCCACGTACTGGCGGGCGGCCAAGGCGGCGTTCATGGCAAGATGGTGGTTGCGCCAGATCGAGCTCGCGGCCCACGCGGGCGTATTCGCCTTGGGCGAATCCTTGGGCGTCTCGCGCACGGTCAGGCAGGCCTTGGGGGGGAGCACCGAGCGCAGCCACAGCGCGGACGCGGCGTCGCCGGAGGCGATGACCTCGGCGGGGCGCACGCGCGCGAGCAGGTCGTAGAGCTTGCGGTGGTCGCGGTCGTTGAGGGTCTGCGTCGCCCACGACTCGCCGGTCGAGACGTCGAGGCAGGCCGCGCCCCAGCCGACGAGGTCGTTTTCGATCGCGATCAGGAAATTGGTGGCCGTCGGATCGAGCAGGTCGTCCTCGACGACCGTGCCCGGCGTCACCACGCGCACGACGTCGCGCGCGACGAGCTTCTTCTCCTTGGAGGGCGCCTCGAGCTGTTCGGCGATCGCCACCTTCCGGCCCGCGCGAAGCAGGCGGGCGATGTAGTTCTGCGCGTTATGGAACGGCACGCCGCACATCGGGAAGCCTTGGCGCTGGGTCAGGACGAGGCCCAGGATCGCGGAGGCTTCCTGGGCGTCGAGGCCGAACATCTCATAGAAGTCCCCGAGCCGGAAAAACAGGATGCTTTGGGGGTGACGGGCCTTGATCTCCTGGTACTGCCGCATGACGGGAGTATCGGGCATCGCCTCGACGAGAGCCATAATCGCGATTGTACCAATTTCGGCCCCTTTACCGTCGGCGGGCCGAATTACTTCTGATAATCACTGTTTCCTGGAAACAGTTTCGGCGAACTCGCACCGGTGCGAGTTAAGAGACTTGCGAGGCGATGCGGGTGGCGTTGGCCATGACCGCGAAGGTGAAGGTCGTGGCGGGGATGGAGGGCAGGACCGAGGAGTCCACGAGGCGCACGCGTTCGTGGCCGTGAAGGCGGCCGTTCGCGTCGGTTTCCCACGCCTTGGGCGATTTCCTCATCGGGAACGAGCCGCCGACGTGATTGCCCTCGCCAGGGCGACCGAGCTTGAGCATGAAGGACAGTGGCGAGAAGCCGAGCTTCGCCGCGTGCAGCCCGAGTTTATCCGCAGCGCGCCGCACGGTCGCGTCCGTCGCCGCGTCGTCGCCCGCCGTCACCGTCAGACGGCAATCCTCGCCGCGCCCTTCGGCCCGGATGTTCGCCGGAATGCCCTCATCGGAGTGGAGGTAGCCTTGGATCGCGAGCAGCCGCGAGGAGAAATGCCGCTCGACGGCGCCCGCGAAGGGTCCCGCCCAGCGCGCGACTCCGGCGAGGCGGGCGGCGATGACCTCGTTGTAGCCGTAAAGCTGGAGATGGACGAGACGCTTCGAGACGAGCTCGTCTTGGAGCTCCAGGTAGAGCTGGACCAAGGTGTGCAGGCGGTTCTCGGGGGCGCCGGGGACGGTCCGGTCGAGAAGAAGGGGTAGGACAAAGTAGGGCTGGGACAGCAAGGGCAGGCCCCCGGCGGGGGAACCGAACGAACCGCACACGAGCCGGGCCGTCGCGAGGGGGCCGCAGCCGAGAAAGACGTTTTCACCGTCGAAGGTCGTTCGCGATGAGCCTTCGACGGCGGCGTGAAGGCGCACGCCGTCGGGCCTCTCTTCGATCGAGAGAACGCGAATACCGCCCCGGTACGTGAACCCGTCCCGTTTTGTTAACGCCTCAACGGCGCCGGCCGCGCTCCAGATCGCCGCGCGTTCGCAGCCCGAAAGGCAGGTGCCGTCGTAATGACAGGCCAGCGCGTCGACGGCGTGGCGCGCCCGTCCGAAGACGATCCCCCGTGACTTGAGGGCGGCCTCGTTGTTCGCCAGACGCGACAAGACGGCCTGGGCTTGAAGCGAAGCGTTCAGCGGGGGCCGCGGCGGGGCGTGGAACGGGAATCTCGCGGCCAGCCCGTCGACGGCGCCGGCGACGCCGAGCATTAGGGCGGCTTTCGCGTAGTGCGCATGAAGCTCTTTCGCCGCGAACGGCCAGTCGGTGATCTCGTCGTCAGGAAAGGGC
The DNA here is from genome assembly GCA_943372155.1 of Candidatus Endomicrobiellum trichonymphae. GTDB lineage: Bacteria > Elusimicrobiota > Elusimicrobia > UBA1565 > UBA9628 > GWA2-66-18. The sequence continues at coordinate 2,154 of CALRXP010000174.1, forward strand.
AAGACGGACGCGCCCCAAACGGCGGACAGGCCGCCCTTGCCTCCCGACGCGAGGCACTTCGTGCCTTTCTGGATCAGACCGGCTTCGCGATCCGACAAGTACGGATGGTCCGAACCGAACGTCAGCTTCCGCGCGGGATCGTCCGTGCCCGAATACCGCAAATACCGGTAAGCCTGACCCCTTTGAGGGGGGACGCGGCCGATGTCGAGCATGGTCACGGGTTTGCCGGCGTCGAGGAGGGCGGAAGCGGCGGCGACGCCGGAAGGGCCTGAGCCGACGACCAGGTTCATGCGCGCTCCGCTACGGGCGCCACTGCCCGTGCATGCGCATCGAGTCGAGGACGCAACCCGCGGTGAAGGCGAACAGCGAACCGAACGCGGCAACGGAGGAGCAGATGACGAGGATCGGGGCGCCGAGTTGCACGGCGAGCGCGAACAGGACGACGGCCTTCAAGGCGATCAGGAAGGCCAAAGTCGCGAACAGCTTCAGCGGGTTGTAGATGATCATGACCTGGGTCATGAGCTGGAGCGTGCGCAGGATGTCGCGGAAGGGTTTGACCTTGGAGTGGCCGCCGGAGCGGGCGCGGAACTCGATGGGCATGTATTTGACGAAGCGTCCCTGCATCAGGAAGGAGAGCGTCATCGTCGTGGTGAACGAGTACCCCAGGCAGCGCACGAGCGCCTGCTGGTCGACGAGCGACTTGCGCACCAGACGCAGGCCGGAGTTGGCGTCGGGCACGCGCGTGCCGGCGACGAAGCTCGCCAGGCGCAGGTACACCCAGCGAAGGAACGCCTTGGTGGGCGTGCCCCAGAAGTGGGCGCCCTCGCGCGCGCCGATGACGAGGTCGAAGGCAGGGGCGTAGTCGAGCAGCTTCAGGATCTCGGCGGGCGGGTAGGAGCCGTCGGCGTCGATCATGAGTACCCACTCGTGCTTGGCGGCCTGGATGCCGGTGAGCAACGCGCGGCCGTAGCCGCCGTTGGTCGGATGCTTGATCACGCGTGCGTGCTCGGGGCTCACCGCCTCCGCCGTTTTATCGGTCGACCCGTCGTCGACGACGAGGATCTCGAACTCGAGGCCGCGCTTCTTCATCTCGGCGTGGAGGTCGGCCATGACCGGGCCGATGGCCTCGGCTTCGTTGTAGGCGGGCACGACGACGCTGACGGTGAGAGCGCTCATTTGATTATCCTATCAAAGCTCGAAGATGAGCGACAGGTCCGCGAAATGCTCGACGTCGGCCTGGAATTGGCCGTAATACGAGTGGCCGGAGTAGTAGCCTGCCTGCACGCGCACGGCTTTTTGGGACTCCTTGTAGCCGATCTTCACACCGAGGGCGGTCCGGGAATTGGGGTTGAAGCCGACACGCTCCGGCATCTGCAGGTCTTCGGCGGCGTAGGCGCGCAAAGGAAAGTCTTTGAACAGCTTCAGGTCGTCGCTCATGAGCTCGAGGCCGCTTTGCAGGGCCCAGCGCTTGGGCGAGGGGGCCGTGTCGAGCAAAAACGACGTCCCGCCGTAGGCGCGCAGCCAGGTCCACGGCTCGAGCGCTACGAGCAGGCGCAGGCCGGTGGCGACGGTGCGCCGCGCGGCGCGGCCGGTGCGCCGGATGGCGTCGTCGCCGAGGTGCGAGCTCTCGTAGAACAGGGAACCGACGCCGCTGACGTCGCCGCGACGGACGCTGACCGGCAGCTCGCCCATAAGATCAACCGCCTCGAGGCCGCTTTCGCCCCAGCGGGAGAACGACATCGCGCGCGCGTCCCATTGCCATTGCGTCATCTGGTCGCCGGCGCGGCCGCGCACCAGGCCCCAGGAGTGGCCGAGCGCCAGATCGGAGTACGTGCGCTCGTAGATCCGGTAGCGATTGACGCCGAGCTGGAATTGCTTGGGGGCGGCGAGGAGCTTGGGGAAAAGCTCGTCGGGACGCGGGAACGCCTCGAGCCCCTTGGCCGACGCGGTGGCGCCGATCAGGACGAGGGCGAGCGACGCGAGGCTATTTCTTCGCAAGCGCGGCTTTGATCTCGACGGCGAGTTTGGCGATCGATTTCGAGCCGAACAGACGCTGCAACACCTTGCCGTCGCGGCCGATGAGGTAGGCGGTCGGCAGGCCCGGCACCACCCAGCCCTTGGGCGCGCGCTCGGTGCCCAGGAGGATGACGGGGTAATTGATCATGCGGGACTTGGCGAAGGGCGCCACCTCGGCCACGTCCTCGTCCATTGAGGCCCCGATAACGGTGAAGTCTTGTCCCTTCAGATCGGCCTGCAGCTTCACGAGCTCGGGAATCTCCGCCTTGCACGGATCGCACCAGGTGGCCCAGAAGTCCACGAGCACGACCTTGCCTTTATAGTCGGACAGCGAGAGGGTTTTTCCCTCGAGCGTCTTGCCCGTCAGCTCGCCGGCGGCTTCCGGCGCCCCGGCGGGGCTCGAAGGGGTGCACGCCCAGGCGAGCGCGACGGCGACGATGAGTCCGTAATGGAGAATGGACTTGGTCACATTAAGAACCTTCCCATGAATTTGGGCGTGAAGCGGTTGAGCCAGGACAGCTTGTCGAAGAAGATGAGCAGGCCGATCGCGATCAGCAGGGCGCCCGCGACCATCTCGCCGACGCGGATATATTTCTTGTAGTGGCCGAAGAAGCGCATGAATCGCGTGACCGCGAACCCCGTGAGCACGAACGGGATGCCCAGGCCGAGCGAGTACACGAAGAGCAGGCTCATGCCCTGGCCCACGGTTTCCCGGGTGGCCGCCAGCGCGAGAATGCCCGACAGGATCGGTCCGATGCACGGGGTCCAGCCGAAGGCGAAGGCGAGGCCCATGAAGAAGGAGCCGACGTAGCCCGCCTTGAACGCGCCGGTGTTCGCGCGCTTCTGGTAATACAGCCATTTGATCGGCAGGAGCCCGGTCAGGTGGAGACCGAACAGCACCACGACGCCGCCCGCGAACTTGCTGACCACCGGCGCGTGCTCGGAGAGGACACGGCCGATCTCGGTCGCCGTCGCGCCGAGCAAGGTGAAGATCAAGGAGAAGCCCGCGACGAAGAACATGGACTCCCAACCCGCGTGGCGCAGGCGGGTCTTGTCGTCGCCGCCCGCGGCCAGCTCTTCGAGGGTCAGGCCGGACATGAACGAGATGTAGCCCGGAACCAAGGGAAGCACGCACGGCGACAGGAAGGAGACGAGCCCTCCGAGAAAAGCCGCGCCGAAACCGACCGTGCCGTTACCCATTATTTTCATCCTATCATTTCGTCTGTAATCCCGGAGCCCGGGCCTTCACTCATGAGTGCTATGATGACCCGAATGATGACGCTTCTCGTCGCGCTGATTCTGGCGCCGGCCTCCGTTTTCGCCGCGCCCGCCCCGCATAAGAAGGAGGCTAAGATGCCCGAATACTCCAAGCCGTCGAAGGACGAGCTCAAGAAAAAGCTCACCGCGGAGCAGTTCTCCGTGGTCTGCAACGCGGCCACCGAGCCGCCTTTCCACAACGCCTACTGGAACAACCACGAGGCCGGCATCTACGTGGACGTCGCCAGCGGCGAGCCCCTGTTCTCCTCGACCGACAAGTTCGATTCCGGCACGGGCTGGCCGAGCTTCACCAAGCCGCTCGAGGCGGGCAACATCGTCGAGAAGAAGGACCGCGAGTTCGGCATGGTCCGCACCGAGGTCCGCTCCAAGCACGGCGACAGCCACCTGGGCCACGTCTTCGACGACGGCCCCGCGGACAAGGGCGGGATGCGCTTCTGCATCAACTCCGCGTCTCTGCGCTTCATTCCCGTGGCGAAGCTCGCGGCGGAGGGCTACGACCGCTTTCTTCCCCTCTTTAATAAGGTGGAGGCGGCGCGCAAGAAGACGGCCGCCGCGGCTCCGGTCAAAACGGAGGCGGTCGAGCTCGCGGGCGGTTGCTTCTGGGGCATGCAGCACATTCTCCGGAAGATTCCCGGCGTCCTGCACACCGACGTCGGCTACGCGGGTGGCCAGGTCAAGAACGCGACCTACCGTAACCATGAGGGCCATGCGGAAGCCGTGCGCGTCGAGTACGATCCTCAGAAGCTGTCGTTCGAGGTGCTTCTGCGCTGGTACTTCCGCATGCACGATCCGACGACG
>CALRXP010000175.1:0-6171 GCA_943372155.1 Candidatus Endomicrobiellum trichonymphae
GCCGGAGAGAGCGTGGACAAACAGAAGGAACTGCGCGCCCGTCAGCGCGATCACGGCCGGGGACGCGCTCGACCATTCGCCGAGAGACGCCTCGAAGAAACCGTCGGGCAGCCCGCCGTAGAGCAGCGCCGCCGAAGCCGCTAGGTACCAGAGGTGCAGCAGGAGCCGCGCGGCGCGCGGCGGAGAGCGCCGGGAGATGCCGAAGCCGAGCGCGAGCACGCTCAGGAATAAGGCGCAGGCCGTCCAGGCCGTGTAGCTGCCGTGCCGTTCGGCCCAAAAGGTCAAGGTCAGCGACATCACCGCGGCGGTGCCTGCGCGCGCCGGCGCCCGCCCCATCAGGTAGAACCCCGTCGCTCCGGCGGCAACGACCGGTACGAGCACCGGAGCGCCGCAGAGCGCGACTGATAGCGAAGCCGCGAGCAGCCCTGCGGTCACTCTCCAATCGCGGGCGGGAAGGCGGCGGGACGCGAGGATGAGCAGGCACTGCGCGGCGACTCCGGCGGTCAACCAGGCGTTGAACCCGTACTCGAGCGGCATTTACGCCCCGGTCTGCACGCGCCAGAGATCGGAGTACGGGCCGGCGTTGGCGAGGAGCTCGGCGTGCTTGCCGCTCTCCACGACCTTTCCGTCTTCGAGGACGAAGATGCGGTCGGCCTTGACGATCGTCGAGAGGCGATGCGCGACCATGATCGTCGTGCGCCCGACCACGATGCGGTCGAGGGATTTCTGGATCAGCGCCTCGGTCTCGTTGTCCACGGCGGAGGTGGCTTCGTCGAGGACGAGGATGGGAGGGTCCTTCAAGACGGCGCGCGCGATGGCCAGACGCTGGCGCTGGCCGCCGGACAGCTTCTGGCCGCGCTCGCCGACGACGGTGTCGTACCCCTGGGGCAGGGCCGACAAAAAATCGTCGGCGGCGGCGGCCTTGGCGGCCTCAAGCACGGCGGTGCCGAGCCTGGCCGGGTCGCCGTAGGCGATGTTCTCCCGGGCCGTCCCGTGGAACAGGAAGGTGTCCTGGCTCACGAAGCCGATCGCGCGGCGCAGCTCACGCGGCTCGAAGCCGCGGATGTCCTGGCCGTCGAGCAGGATCAGGCCCGACGTGGGGTCGTAGAAGCGCAGGAGAAGCTTCGTGAGCGTGGTCTTGCCGGAGCCCGTCGAGCCGACGAAAGCGGCGGTCGAGCCCGCGGGGATCGTCAGCGAGACGTCCTGCAGGGCGGGCTTCCGGCCGGGATAGGAGAACGTCACCTTGTCGAAGCGGATTTCGCCTTTGACCGAGGCGCGCGGGAGAGGCTTCGCCGCGTGGGACAAGGTCACGGGAGTCTCCAGCAAGTCGAGCACGCGGGCCGTGCTGGCCATCGCGCGCTGGTACATGTCCACGGTCTCCGCCAGGCCCGTCAGCGGCCACAGCAGGCGCTGGGTCAGGAAAACGAGCACCGAGAACGAGCCCACGCCGAGCGTCCCGGCCAGCGCGAGCTTGCCGCCGACGACCAAGGTCGAGAGAAAGCCGCCCAGGATGGCCATGCGGATGATCGGAATGAAGGCGGCGCTGACCTTGATCGCCTTGGTGTTGGCCGCGGTGTAGGCGAGGCTTTCCTGGCGGATCGCCTCGAGCTCGCGCTCCTCCGCCGTGTATGCCTTGATCGTGGCGATGCCGGAGATGTTGTTCGACAGGCGCGAGGCGATGGCCGAGGCCTGCTCGCGCACGCCGGCGTAAAGGGGCTCGAGCCGGAACTGGTAGAAGAACGCCCCGGCCAGGATGAAGGGGATCGGAAGCATGGCGAGCGACGCGACCTTCGGCGAGATGTAGAAGAACACGCCGCCCACCAGCACGACGGTCGAGAACACCTGAATGAGCATGTTGGCGCCGCCGTTGAGGAAGCGCTCGAGCTGGTTGACGTCGTCGTTGAGCGTGGCGACCAAGCCGCCCGTGCTCTTGTCCTCGAAGAACGCCATGTCGAGCTTCTGCAGGCGGCCGTAGGCGTCGAGCCGCAATTCGTGCTGGACGGTCTGCGCCAAGCCTCGCCATTGCACCTCGTACAGGAACTCGAAGCTCGACTCCAGCACCCAGATCACGAGCGTAAGCGCGGCGAGGGCCTCGAGTTGCGCGACCGGCTCGGTGAGCCCGAAGCGGGCGAGCCCGGACGCCTTGCCGTGCGCCACCACGTCCACGGCCATGCCGATGAGGATCTCGGGGGCGATGTCGAAAACCTTATTGAGAAAAGAGCACAACGAGGCGAGCGCCACGGTGCGGCGGTGTCCGGCGGCGTAGCGGAGCAGGCGACGGAGAGGGGAGGCGTTGTTCACCCGCTTATTCTACGAAATGCCGCCTTCCGGAGCCTGCCGGGCCCTTGCGTATTCCGCCCGTCCGGGTACAATTGAAGCGACCCATGCCCATAACGGCCGCCCTCGCCCTGCTGCTCGCGCTCTCAGCGCCTTCGCGCGCCGCGGACGCGCCTTTGCTTGAAGTCCAGAGCCGCCGCGTGATCCTTCCTGCCTCCTTCATGCCGGTCACCAGCGCGGCGATCACGGCGCCCCTATCGCTCGTCGTCGAGGCGGGCTCCGCCTGGGATTCCCCGGGCGTTCTTGAGCGCGTGCTGGGCAAGGCCTCGGCGATCTTCGGCCGTTGCGGCGTGGCGCTCGGGGAGGCGGAGGTTATCACCGTGCGCTGGACGCCGGAGGGCCTGCGCCGGCTCAACGTCACCAACCCGTACGCGGGGCCGGCTCAGATCGCCGTGATGGACGACCGGTCCTTGCCCGTGCGCCGTCCGACGGGCTTCCTGTTCGGCCGCAGCGTGCCCTCGACGGCCTCGGCCTACAACGTCAGCTCGGTCGACGCGCTCGCCGCGGCTCACCCCGCCGCGGCGAAGCTCCTCAACACGTTCTGGATCACGATCGACCAGGAACAGCGCCGCCCCTCGGATTTCGCGCCGACCTACAGCATGGCCGCCCACGAGCTCGCGCACCTATTCGGCGATCTGCCCCACACGCCCGCCAGCCCCAACCTGATGACCGACGCTGATTCCGCCGGCGCGAAGTCCGGCGACCTGCTCGAGAAGCAGTGCGTCGAGATCCGCCGCCTGCGCGGACTCTAACGCGCCGCGCTCGGCACGGCCTTCCACGCCTTCTCGGCCGCGGGCGGCAGCTTGTCCATGTTCTTGAGGAACAAGGCGATTTTCCAAATCTCGTCCTCGGACAATGAGGCCGAGAAGCCGGGCATGCCCGTCATACGGATGCCGTGGGCGATCTTCCAGTAGTTCTCGCCGTCCTCGTCATCCTCGACGCCGTGCTTGGCGAACTGGGGCGCGTGCTGGTAAAGCCCGGCGGCGATGTGGGACGCCTTGCCGTCCGCCGCGCCGTGGCACACCGCGCAATCGGCGGCGTAAAGCTTGATCCCCGCGACCAGGTTCGCGTCGTTGAGCGCGACCGGATTCTCCTTCTTCGGCGCCTCGCGGTCGATGGTGGCGTGCAGGGCTTTGCGCGCGATCCACTTCTCGAGCTTCGGCGGCTTGGCATCCGCGTTGGCCGGCATAAAACCGAGAGAGACGATCGCGTAAAAGCCGATCAATCCCGCGACGATCACGCCGACGGCGCCCAGCAAGATTCCTTTCATCATGCCCGGATGATACGAACTTTAACGGGCGGCGAGCTCGGTCACCTTGGACTTGTAGAACAAGAGCACCTTGCGGATGTATTCCCGCGTCTCGCGGTACAGGCGGCGGTGCGCGAGGAACCTCGGCCCCGCGTTGTAGGCGGCGACGACGCGCTGGATGATCCAGCTCGGAGCGTTTCTGTAAGAAACGCCCTGCAGGTGATAGCGTTTCCAGGCCCGGTCGAACAGATAGACCAGGTAGCGCGTGCCGGCCCGAATGTTCTCCTCGGGATCGAACAGCACGTCGCCGGAAACGCCCATCCAGCCGGCCGTCTTGGGCATGACCTGCATGAGGCCGAGCGCGCCGGCGGGACTCACGGCGCGGGCCGTGAACTCGCTCTCCGCGGCGACGATGGACTTCACCAGGCGCGGGTCGAGCCCCGCCTCGCTCGCATAGCGGGAGATGATGCCGTCGTAGCCGACGGTCTCCTTCTTCAGCACGATGCGCTGGAATGCCCGCTCGAAGGGCATGGGCGGCACCGAGGGGATGTCCAGCACGAAGGGAAAGGAACGCGCGAGCGCGGCCTGCTGGGGCGGCGGACGGCGGATTAGCTCAGGCTTCGGCGCGACGAGCGCTATTCCGCCTTTTGCGGCGGCCGCGTCGAAATAACGTCCGAATTCGTAGCCCGACGCGGGCAGGAGCGACGTGACGTTGAGCGCGTACAGCGCTTCCGAGGGGGGCGCGGAGGCCGCGGCTCCGAAACAACGTGAGGGAATCAAAAAGACGAGCGGCGGCAGCAGGTAATACCAAGGATTCATGAATGCAACTCCAGGCGCGCCGCGCATGAGCGCGGCGAGGGATCCTCGGCGGGGGTCAATACTAGGTCATCAAGGACCCGTGCGTCCAAAGGTCTTTGGACAGGGTTTGAAAATAGGCCTATCGGTTCCGCGCGTCGACCGCGGCCCTGATCCCGGAGATCAGCATGCGCAGGCGGAAGCTCTCCGCCGTCGGGGCGGGAATCAGCGCGATGAGCTCCGCGCCTTTTTGCGCGGCTTCATCGAGCTCGCCGTCGCCGACCGCGCCGCCTATCGTGACGATCAGCGCCTGCGCGGCGGCCTGACCATCCTCGGACAGGCCGGCGGCCTTGAGCCACTCGTCGCCGCGCGCGAAGATCAGGTCGCGGCATTTGTCAGGCGGCGCCTCCAAGTACAGGCGCGCCATCAGTTTTTCCGAGTCCTCGAACTTCCCTTCCTTGCCCTTTGTCACGGCAAGACTGAGAAGTATGCTGATCGCGCCGTCGGTGTCGAGCTTTGCGGGGCCGACGGTGCTCGGAGTGGGCGGGACTTCCTTCTTAAATACGATCGAGCACAGGCCGCACGACTCGGCCGCGTCGTCGTTTTGAGAGCCGCAGTTGGGACACTCCATATCTAAGGATTGCCCAGGGCGCCGCCTTTGTCAAGATAGGTTTTTGGGCTTTAGAACATGTCCGGCGAACCCATCCATTCGGGAATGAAACTCGTCGCGGGTCACGAGCTTCTCCTTGATGTGGTTTCGGATATCCGCGACGTCCTCCGTCAACTTCGCGACCGCGACCGCGGTGCGTCTGAACTCGTCCCGAGTCACCAGGTTCTTAAGATCTTCGCGGGAGGCCGTTAGCTTGAAGAGATCGCGCATTTCTTGCGCGAAGAGCTGGAAATCCAACTTCGTGACGAATTCGCGAAGATCGGCTTTGGTCGCGAATTCGCGAAGATCGGCTTTGGTCGCAAATTCGCGAAGGTCGGCTTTTGTCGCGGGCGATTGATCCTGAGGCTGCATCTTATCGTCCATTATAACCTCGCCCCCGTCGAGCCGCAAGGGTCGGAAGTCCCAGATCTCCTGCGTTTCTTTGAAGCCGGACATGTCTCTTTATCGTTCATCGTTCACCCCCCATCTATCAGACGATTGAGGGTGCCGAAAAGTTGCATGCTCGCCGCGACGCGCGGTGTCCTTCTGTCAGAACGAAGAAGGCCCCCGGATCGCTCCGGGGGCCTTCGACCGGCGTGATTACTTCGCGGCTTTGTTCAGCGCGTCGGCGGCGGCGGCGTTGCCCGCCTCGACGGCCTTCGCGGCGGCGTCGGCTCCGGCGGCCTTCGTGTCGGCGGCGGCGGATTTCGTCGCCTTCGCCTTGCCGACCACGTCCTTGATCTTGGTCGCGCCCTTGGCCGTCTTGGCCTTCGTCTTGGTCGCGGTCCCGTTCACCTTCTCGGTCGCGGCGGCGCCGAGAACGGTCTGGCCGAGGGCGGCGTCCACCTTGGCGTTCGTCTTGGCGGCGCCGGTGTCGGTCTTCACGGTCGTCTTCGCGGCGGCGGCGTCCACCTTCGCGTTGATCTTGTCGAGGGCGTCCTGGGCGAGGACGGGAGCGGCGATAACGGAGCTGAGAACGGCGATCATCAAGAATTTCATCGGGAGTCTCCTTTACTGAGTTGTCTGGCCGGGGGAGATTCTATCATGGCGCCGCGGGGCCTAGGTCCACCGGCTCCGGTCCCGGGGTCTCCTGGCCCAGGCGCGAGTCTTGGGCCGCTCCTATAATATAGGCATGAAGAAA